>NZ_CP027773.1:5136099-5504698 GCF_003019815.1 Variovorax sp. PMC12 | reverse complement strand
TCGGCAGCAGCCGCGCGCCGGCGGCAGTGCGGATCTTGCCGGCGATGAGCTCGGTGTAGTTGAGCAGGCCGTCGCGCACGCCCAGGCGCGGCTTGGTCACGAAGTCGATGGCGCCGAGCTCGAGCGCGCGCAGCGCGATCTCCGAGCCCCGCTCGGTCAGTGAAGACACCATGACCACCGGCATCGGCCGCAGGCGCATGAGCTTCTCGAGGAACTCCAGCCCGTCCATGCGCGGCATTTCGACGTCGAGCGTGAGCACGTCGGGGTTGGTGACCTTGATGAGGTCGCGCGCCACCAGCGGATCGGCTGCAGTGCCCACCACGGTCATGTCGCTCTGGCTGTTGATGATCTCGGTCATCACGCTGCGGATCAGCGCCGAATCGTCGACGCACAGCACTTTTATTTTCTTGACGCTCACCGGTTTCCTTTGATGGCGGCCAGGGGCGCCATGCGGGCGCCCGGGGCGTTGCTTGTTTTCTCCAGGTCGGGCACCGCGCGCAGGCCGGACAGACTGCGCAGCAGTTCGCCTTCCTCGCGCTGGATCGACCGGACTTCCGTCTGCGCGCGCAGCTTGCGCACGATCGCCTTGCCGGTGGCCGGCATGAAGTACACGCGCCGCGCGTGCGGCCCGCGCAGGTCTTGCGCGGCGACCTCGATGCGCTCCGTGCGCAGATAGCGCAGCACGAAGTCCGCGTTGCGATCGCCGATGTTCAGCGTGGTCATGTTGGCCAGTACCGCGCCGCCGCCGAACACCTTGGCCTGCAGCCGGTCGCGGCGCGCGCCCGCGCGCACCAGCTCGCGGATCAGCACGTCCATCGCGTAGGTGCCGTAGCGCATGGAGTCGACCGGGTCGCGCATGCCGGACTCGCTGTCGTCGGGCAGCATGAAGTGGTTCATGCCGGCGATGCCGGCCTCGGCGTCGTGCAGGCACGCGGCCACGCAGGAGCCCAGCACGGTGCTCAGCACGGTGTCGTCCGCCGTCACGTAGTACTCCGACGGCAGCAGCTTCACCGCCTTGTGGCCGACGTCGCGGTCGAAGTAGTGGTGGCTCGCCACCGAATCCGGCGCGCTGGGGCTGGTGTTGCTCATGCCGCGCCCGGGGCGCGCGTGCGCGCCAGTTCGTACACCGTCTGGCCCAGCGACTTGAACGCCTGGTTGACCAGCGACGCGTTCTCCGAATGCCCGGCGAACAGCAGCCCGTTCGGCTTGAGCAGCGGCACGAAGCGGTCGAGCACCTTCTTCTGCGTCGGCTTGTCGAAATAGATCATCACGTTGCGGCAGAAGATCGCGTCGACCGGCTCCTTCACGGACCAGGCGCTGTCCAGCAGGTTGAGCCGCGAGAACTTCACCAGCGCGGCCACCTCGGGGCGGATGCGCACCTTGCCCGCATTGGCGCCGGTGCCCTTGTTGAAGAAGCGCCGCAGCCGCTCCGGCGACAGCCGCGCGACCTGCTCGGTGGTGAACACGCCGGCCGCGGCCTTGGCCAGCACCGCCGTGTCGATGTCGGTCGCGATGACGCGCGCCGACCCCGCCTTGTCGCCCAGCGCCTCCATCAGCGTGATGGCGATCGAATACGGCTCCTCGCCGGTCGATGCCGCCGCGCACCACACCGTCACCGGCTGCGGCATCTTGCGCACATGCGCGGCCAGCGCCGGAAAGTGGTGCGCCTCGCGGAAGAACGAAGTCAGGTTGGTGGTCAGCGAGTTGATGAACAACTGCCACTCCCCGCCGTCCGCGCTGGACTCCAGCCAGTCGAGGTACGTGGAGAACTCGGGGAGCTGAAGCTCCCTCAGGCGACGCGAGAGCCGGCTGTACACCATCTGCCGCTTCTGGTCGCCAAGGGCGATGCCGGCGCGGCGATGGATGAGGGTCCGGATTCTCGAGAAGTCGCTATCGGTAAAGAGGAACTCGTTATTCACAGCCAGCCTGGAAGCATGGCTTTCAATGTACATACCGCTCCCCGTTTCCAATGGAGCGATCAGATGCACAAAAGCCCTGCACTTTCAATGTCATGTCAGGGCCCCGCCGCGGCCGGACTCGCGTCCTGGGACCACACCAGCGCCGAAAGTTGCGCCGCGTTGACCTGCGCCGCGCTGAGGAAAAGAGCCTCGGCCAGGCGCGGGGCCTGGCCGTCGTCCAGCTCGCAGCTCTCGGCCAGCGCCACGAACGGCCCGTAGAGGCCGCCGCGCGACAGGATGGCCTGCTGCACCGACTCGGTGAGCTGCACCTTGCGCAGCACGCCTTCCATCGACACGCCCAGCAGCTGGTCGAGCAGCGAGAACATGCCCGCCACGAACAGGTTGTCGGATTCGCTGGGCGGCAGCATGCCCTGCCCCATCAGCTCGACGAAGCGGCCGCGCACGATGGCCTTCTTCATCATGAACGGCGAGCTGGCCTTGTTGCTGGTGGCCAGCAGCAGCGACAGCCAGCGGTACAGCGGCGAATAGCCGAGCATGGCCACCGCATGGCGCAGCGAATGGATCTCCACCGCCATGCCGACCGAAGGCGAATTGATGTAGCGCAGCAGCCGGTAGGTGAGCGCCGCGTCGTGCTTGAGCGCGGCCTCGATGACGCGCACGTCTTCGTTGCGCTGGATCATCTGCATGAGCTGCACGATCAGCAGCGACTCGGGCTGCAGGGCGTCGTCCACGTCGCGCACCGGCGGATTGCGGAACGCGCCGTCGATGAACACGTTCACGCGCCGCGCGGCGCAGGCGTCGAATTCCTTCCAGGTGTTCACGCGGGGCGCCACCAGCTCGACCGGCGGATTGCCCTGCTGGGTTTCCTGGCGCACGCGCACCACGGTCTCGGCGTCCAGCGCGTCCACCTCGAAGTGGGTGACGATGGCCCGCAGCTCGGGGTCTTCCGGCAGCGCCGCGGCGCCGCGCAGCATGAAGCCGAAGCCCTGTTCGCGCAGGAACAGCAGGATGGAGCGCAGCTCGGCGTCCATCAGGTCTTCCTTGTCCATGCACAGCACCACGCTTTGCGCCGGCAGCGACTGCAGTTCGCTCTGGAACAGCGCGTCGACCGAGACATCCACGAACAGCAGCATGGCGCCGAGCTGCCAGCCGCCGTCCTCGGGGTTGAGGTGAAGCGCCGCGGTGTCCATCAGCGCCTTGACGCCGGAGCCCGCCTGGGCGGCCGCCTGTTCGCCCGCCGGCCGCCAGGCCAGCCGGTAGCCGGTGACGCGCCGCTGCGCATCGAGCAGCATGGCGTAGGCCACGTGGCCGTTCGCGGCGGCATCCTGGCCGCGCGCGGCTTCGGTGCCGTCCGCGCCATCGGCGCCGCCGGAACCCGAACGTCTGAAGAAGTCGAAACGCATTCAGCTGTCTCCGTGGGTCTCAGAGCGCGATGGCGTCGGCCCTCCGGGAGGCTCCCGCCAGGGCAGCCGCGCTCGCGGCTTGCGCGCGCTGGATGCGTGGCATGGCGCCCACGTCGATGATGAAGGCCACGCTGCCGTCGCCGAGGATGGTCGCGGCCGAGATGCCGGGCACCTTGCGATAGTTGGTTTCCAGGTTCTTCACCACCACCTGGTGCTGACCGAGCAGTTCGTCGACCAGCAGCGCGAAGCGGCTGTCGTCGGCCTGCACGATCACCAGGATGCCCTGCGTCGGATGCGTCTGCGCGCCCGCCACGTCGAACACGCGGTGCAGTTCGATCAGCGGCAGGTATTCGCCGCGCACGCGGATCACGTGGCCGTCGGCGGTGATGGAATGCAGGTGCTCCGGCAGCGGCTGCAGCGACTCGATCACGTAGCTCAGCGGCAGGATGTAGGCCTCGTCGCCCACCTTCACCGACATGCCGTTCAGGATGGCCAGCGTCAGCGGCAGCACGATGCGCGTGGTGGTGCCCTGCCCGCCGCGCGAGTGGATTTCCACATGGCCGCCCATTTCCTGGATGTTGCGCTTGACCACGTCCATGCCCACGCCGCGGCCCGAGATGTCGGTCACCTGCTCGGCGGTGGAGAAGCCGGGCGCGAAGATGAGCTGCCACACCTCCTCGTCGGGCATGGTTTCGCTCACCGCCATGCCCTGCTGCATGGCCTTGGCCAGGATGCGTTCGCGGTTGAGGCCGGCGCCGTCGTCGCTCACCTCGATCACGATGTTGCCGCCGTGGTGCTGCGCCGACAGCAGCAGCTGGCCGGTGGCGTCCTTGCCCTTGGCCAGGCGCACTTCGGGCGTCTCGATGCCGTGGTCGAGGCTGTTGCGCACCAGGTGCGTGAGCGGGTCGACGATGCGCTCGATCAGGCCCTTGTCGAGCTCTGTTTCCTTGCCGTAGGTGTCCAGGCGCACCTGCTTGCCCAGCTTGGCGCTGACGTCGCGGATCACGCGCGGGAAGCGGCTGAACACGTAGTCCATCGGCATCATGCGGATGGACATGACCGATTCCTGCAGGTCGCGCGCGTTGCGCTCCAGGTGGCCGAGGCCGCTGAGGAAGCGTTCGTAGGCCACCGGGTCGAGCATGGTCGCGGCCTGCGTGAGCATCGACTGCGTGATGACGAGTTCGCCCACGAGGTTGATGAGCTGGTCGACCTTCTCCACGTCGACGCGGATGGAGCTGGATTCCTTGGCGGCGGACGCCGCGGCGGGCGCTGCCGCCACCGGCGCGGGCGGCGCGGCCTGCACGGCCGGCACGGCGGCGGCGACCACGGCCGGCGGCTTGGCGGGCGCCTCGGCCGGTGCCGCCGCCGCGGGCTCGGGCGCCGCCACGGCGCCGGCCGCTTCGCGCGTGATGTCGATCTGCGATTCGTCGATGACGAAGCAGCACACGGCGACGATGTCGTCGGGGTCGCAGGTGGTCTCGAGCAGCACCGTCAGCTTGTCGTTGGTGCGCGTGCGCGACACCACATTGCCGAGGTTGGAGAGTTCGCCGGCGAGCAGGTCGCATTCGCTGTCGGAGAGGCGGGCGAAGCGGATGCGCAGCACGCCGTCGCCGGCGAGTGCGGCGGCCTCGGCCGGCGCCGCGGCGGGCGCGGGTGCGGGAGCCGCTGCGGGTGCGGGGGCCGCCGCCGTGGCGGCAGCGTGCGCCGCAAGGCTTTCGTCGCCGCTTTCCAGCGCGAGTTGCTGAAGCACGCCGCAGATGTGCGCGACCATGTCAGGGTTCGGCTCCTGGCCGGCCTGGTATGCGGTGAGTTGTTCTTGCAAGGCGTCCTTCGTTTCCAGAAATGCATCGATCATTCGACCGTTCAGGCTCAGCTGCCCGTGGCGGGCGCGGTCCAGAAGCGTTTCGAGCACGTGCGTGGTGTTGGTCAAGGCGGTGAAACCGAACGTCGCCGCACCGCCCTTGATGGAGTGCGCGGCGCGGAAGATGGCATTGAGCTGCTCGCTGTCGGGAGCATCGACGTCGAGCTCCAGCAACAGTTGCTCCATCTCCGCGAGAAGCTCGATGGCTTCGACGAAGAATGCCTGGGTGAATTGACTGAGGTCCATCTCGTTGCTCCGGGCCGGCGCTGGCGCCGTCCCCTTGGGTTGTCTGCGTTGTTATTCCGTCGTCGCAGCGGCCTTGGGCGCGCTGTTCGCGGGAGGCAGCTTGCCGACACGCGTGCTGCTGCCGCCGTCGCTGCTGTTCTCGCGCTCGATGCGTTCCTGGGTCTTGTGGTTGAGCAGGATGATGCTGATGCGCCGGTTGATCGGGTTGCGCGGGTCGGCGCGGTCCAGGTGCATGCTGTCGGCCAGGCCGATCACGCGCAGCACCTTGCCCTCGACCATGCCGCCGGCCACGAGCTCGCGGCGCGAAGCGTTGGCACGGTCGGCCGACAGCTCCCAGTTGCCGTAGGTCTTGTCGTTGGTGTAGACGATGGCGTCGGTGTGGCCCGACAGCGTGAGCTTGTTGGGCAGGCCGTTGAGCACCGGCGCCAGCTCGCGCAGGATGGCGCGCATGTGCGGCACCACGCGGGCGCTGGCCAGCTCGAACATCGGGCGGTTCTCCGTGTCGACGATCTGCAGGCGCAGCCCCTCGGTGGTGATGTCGATCAGGATCTGCGAGCGGAACTGCCGGAACACCGGGCTCTTCTCGATCAGCTCGTCGAGCTGCTTCTTCATCGCGGCCAGGCGGTTCGCGTCGGCTTCTTCCTCGGCGTCGGACTGCTTGACCTCGCCCTCGACATGCATCACGTCGGCGCCGCCGCCGGGGATCATGCTGGAGCTCAGGCTGGCCTTGTCGCCGCCGTGCATCGCCACGCGCAGCGGCATGCGGAAGTGCTCGGCAATGCCTTCGCGCTGCTTGGGGCTGGAGATGGACAGCAGCCACATGACCAGGAAGAAAGCCATCATGGCCGTCATGAAGTCGGCATACGCGATCTTCCAGCCGCCGCCGTGATGGCCGCCGCCCCCGCCCTTGTGGACGTGCTTGATGATGATCTGGGGCTTGCCTTCGCTCATGGTCGCTCGCTTGTTCGCTCTTCTCTGGGCGGGGCGTCAGCGCGCCTTGACCTCGCGGACGTGGTCGTCCAGCTCGGTGAACGACGGGCGCTCCGTCGAGAAAAGCACCTTGCGGCCGAACTCCACCGCAAGCTGCGGCGCGTAGCCGTTGAGGCTGGCCAGCAGCGTGACCTTGGCGCACTGGTAGATCTTCATGCCCTCTTCCACCTTCTGTTCGACCAGCGTGGCCAGCGGCGACACGAAGCCGTACGCCAGCAGCACGCCCAGGAAGGTGCCGACCATCGCGTGGGCAATGAGCGCGCCCATTTCCGAAGGCGGCAGGTCGGCCGAGGCGAGCGCGTGCACCACGCCCATCACGGCGGCGACGATGCCCAGCGCCGGCAACGCGTCGGCCACGCGCGAGAGGCTGTGGCCAGGCACCTCGGCCTCGTGGCGGATGGTCTCGATCTCGTGGTCCATGAGCGCCTCGATCTCGTGCGCGTCGGTGTTGCCGCTGATGACCAGGCGCAGGTAGTCGCACAGGAAGACGGTGATGCCCTCGTGCGCCAGGATGTTCGGATAGCGCAGGAAGATTTCGCTCGAGCCCGGGTCCTCGACGTCGGCCTCCAGCTTCATCATGCCCTCCTTGCGGGCCTTGGCGAGCAGCTCGTACAGCAGCGCCAGCAGGTCCATGTAGAGCTGGCGGTTGTGCTTGGAGGAGCGCAGCAGCAGCGGCAGCTCCTTGATGGTCGCCTTGATGGTCTTGCCGTTGTTGCCGGCAATGAAGGCACCCAGCGCGGAGCCGCCGATCATGAGCAACTCCACCGGCTGGAACAGGACGCCGAAGTGCCCGCCCATGAGGGCATAGCCCCCGAACACGGCACCGATCACCACGAGATATCCAACCAGAACCAGCACGCGCTTCCCCTATCGCCCTTGGGCGTCAAACCAAAAACCCCGTGCCGTGGCGCAGGGTGCCTACCTAGACCGCGCCCCCGATGTCGAGCACCGGTCCCACGGAGATCAGTCCGCCCCGCCGCACTTCGGCGACCTTGGGCTTTCGTGCCTTGCCCGCGCGCGAAGGCGGACGGCACAGGACACACACATAACCGTTCTTGTTGTCGTGCGCATGCGCCACGAAGTGGCCGCCGCACCGGCAGCAGGTGCTCAGCTGCAGCATGTCGCTGTCGAAGAAACGCACCATCGTTTCGGCGCGGGTGAAATCGAGCACCACCTCGCCGCCCTGCGAGCCGACCTGCTCGGTGTAGAGGCGGTAGGCCTTGATGAGCGCGGGCAGTTCGCTCTCGTCCGCCTCGTCGAGCATGAAGCGGTAGATGTTGTAGAACATCGACAAGTGGATGTTGGCCAGCCAGGTCATGTACCAGTCGGTAGAGAACGGCAGCAGGCCCTTGGGCGGCGAGACGCCCTTGAGTTCCTTGTACAGGCGGATCAAGCGCTCCCGGCTCAACGCGACGGCAGCTTCCAGGAACTGCAGGCGGGCGCCCAGCCCGATCAGCTCGACAGCGAGCTGCACCTCTCGGACTTCGCCAAGGACGCTCTTGCGGGTCATGCGGCCGCCGCTCCAGGTTCGCGCATCTGCGATGCCGATGCCGCCTGCGACTGCGCCTGGCGCGCGGCCATCAGGATCGACATGTGCGCCTGCTGGAGCGCGGGCTCCTTGCCTTCGCCGACCACCGCGAACATCGGCCTGTCGTCGAGCCTGAAGCTGCACAACAGGAAGTTGGATGCAGCCAGCTTGACGATCTGGCTGAGCGACATGTTCGCCAGCAGATCGGCGAGTTCGCGCCCCACTCCGAGGCGAAACATGGCCTCTGCCCGGTCTTGTTTGACCAGCTTCTGGGCAAGCAGCATATAGGCCAGATTAATCTCGCCGATTTCCTTCGAAATCACACCGTTTGCACTGGGATTGCAATTTTCCACGTCTATTTCCATTTCCGATTTCACGTCCACTCCGTGCTCCAATCAATCGTGTATACATTATATACACAAAGTTTTTCACTTTGAAGTATCTGCTAAGAATCTCGGCAAAAAATGTAGGAAAAATCTGACAACAGCGAAGGGTCTCTCCCTCGTACAGAGAGGGAATCCACGTTGGACGCAAGCGATTCCCGGCACTGAAACCATGTGTTACCGAGAGCCCGTTTCGTCCATAATTCATTCATCTTGCAAACTGTATTGAAAAATACTATTACATGTGTAACATGTGAATTGGAAGTTAATTATTTGAGTGCTGCATAAATGCAGCCATTCGAATAGATCATGTTTCAATTTGGTGTCCGGCGTGCGATTCGCCCTGGCCTTCCAGGCCATATATCCATGCCATCACTTCGGCAACCGCGCGGTAGAGCTGCGGCGGGATCTGCTGGTCGAGGTTGACCTGCATCAGGAGCCTCACGAGGTCCGCGGACGCGTGCACATACAGCCCGTTCTCGCGCGCCTGGCGCATGATCGATTCGGCGACCACGCCGTAGCCCTTGGCCACGACGACGGGTGCCTTGGTCTTGTCCGCATACGACAGCGCGACCGCGCTGTTGCGGTTGGCAGGCGCGCCGTTCATGCATAAGCCTTCGCCGTGACCTGCAACTGCTGCAGCTGCAGGCCGGCGGCCTCGAAACGCTGGGTCAGCCGGCCGGCGTCGTCCCGCAGGCGCGCCATGGTGTCGGCCTCGCGGGCGGACAGGTGTGCCTGCACGCTGGCGCCGGTCAGGCTCAGGCGCAGGTCGACCTCGCCCAGGCGCGGCAGCACCAGCGACACCGTGGTCGACCAGCGGCGCGTGGCCTCGTCTTGCGAATCGGCGCCGCCACGCGCGTCGGGCTGGCGCCATTCTTCCTCGATCGACCATGACATCGGCACATCGGGCCAGGCCTGCCCGCTCCAGCGGAAATTGGCGCTCGCCAGCAGATCGAGCTGCTGGTGCACGAGCGCCACCGCTTGCGGATGGATCACTTCGGCGCTGTTCGCGCTGCGCGAAGCAGGCGGAGCGGCCTGGCTGTCGGACTGGCGCGCGGCTTCCGCCTGGCTCGCGCGATGCGCCTGCATGGCATCGGCAGTCGCGGCACCAGGCTGGCGATAGGCCGCCTGCACGCGGGCGGCATCGGCGGATGGCGCGGCGTCGGCCGCGCCGGAAGCGTCGCTCTTGCCGGACATACCAGAAGGTGCGGAACCATCTGGATTCGGTTTGGCATCAGCCGTCGCAGCGGCCGTGGCGGGCGCATTCGGCACCATCGCGCCGGGCACGGCGGCCGGCGTCTGTGCGGCCGCGGCAGCGGGTGCTCCGGCAGCCGCCGGCATCGCGGGAGCGATCTCGGGCATGTCGGCCAGCACAGCTTGCGCCACGGCAGCCGCAGCCGCAGCTGCCGGTCTGGCGGCAGCTGCGGCCAGCGGCACCGACCACTTCGCCTGCGGCTCCTGCGCCATCTGCGCCAGCGATCGTCCGCCCGCGGCGAACTCCGCGAGGTGCGACTCGTAGAAGAGCCCGCTGTTCGACACCGTCTGCGCCAGCGTGCCCGCCAGCGCCTGGGCGGTCGCGGGCTGCCGGGCCGCCGACAACGGCGCGGCGCCGCGCACCGGCCCCGGCTCCGCCTGCAGGTCGGCCAGCACGGCGCCAATCACGCGCGCCGCCAGCGAAAGCTGCGTCGCGGCCGAGGGTCCCGCGCCGGAAGACGCATGCGCCGCCCCGCCCGGGC
The DNA here is from genome assembly GCF_003019815.1 of Variovorax sp. PMC12. Classification (NCBI taxonomy): domain Bacteria; kingdom Pseudomonadati; phylum Pseudomonadota; class Betaproteobacteria; order Burkholderiales; family Comamonadaceae; genus Variovorax; species Variovorax sp. PMC12. The sequence goes on along the minus strand of NZ_CP027773.1, from coordinate 5,494,632 downwards.
TCCCGGCCGGAATCTGCCGGTCGAGCGCCGCGTTGGAGGGCAGCCGCACATCGTTCGCGACCTTGCCGACCGCAATGGCCGGGCCCGGAGCACCGATGGTGGTCTCGGGCTTGATGCCGAGCACGTCCAGCCGCGGCGTCAGCCGGGCGGCCAGCAATGCATCGACAAGTCCGGCAAGTGCACTCATGGTCGCGACGCTTCTTTTCTCAGGCAGCCATCAGTGCGTCAGCCCGTAGGCCCTGCCCAGATTCTTCTGCTGGCTGAGATAGCCCATGCGGCTGATGAGCTCATCGAGCTGCGGCTTGATCAGTTCCGACACCTCGGTCTGTTCGGCGCGGATGCGGTCGAGCAGATACAGGACCCGCTCCACTTCCACCGCCTCCAGCGTCCCGATGGGCTCGATGACCTTGAGCCGGTCGACGATGGCCGAGCAGCGGGCCTCGAGCTCGGGCAGCCGGCCCCAATCCTTGTCGCGTGCGAGTTCCAGCATCAGAGAGACGCTGGAGGCAAGCTCCTCGTAGCAATGAACGATCTCACTCCGGACTACCATCTTTTCCCTGTCTTTCCCTGTCTTCAATTGCTGTCGCGGATCAGCCGCGGGCCCGGTCATCGATTTCCCGCCAGGCGGAAGCGATGTTCTCGAGCAGCCGGTCGGCCTCGTCCAGGGCCTGCACGTCGTTGTGCAGGTTGGCCCGGAACAGACGCTGGACGATGTAGTCGTACAGCGCCGACAGGTTGCCCACGAGTTCGGCACCGGCCTCGCCGGCTGCCTGTGCATCGAGGCCGGCCTTCAGGCCGTTGTCCACGATGCCGATGGCCTTGGAGATCGCCTTGCCCTTGGCTTCGATCTCGCCGGCCGCCATGTGATGCCTGGCCATGCCGATGGCGGTCTTGGCGCCGTCGAAAAGCATGACGATGAGCTGGTGCGGCGACGCGCTCATCACGCTCGTTTCCACGCCGACGCGCGCATAAGCGCCGGCGCCGGTGCGCATGTTGTGAGAGGTGTACATCTGCGGTTGCTCCGGATGGGTCTGCGTCTTCTGCGCCGCTTACTTGCTGCTCTTGGTCAGCGCGTCGAACTGCTGCGTGAGGTAGCTCTTGGTGTTGTTCAGCTTGCCGATCAGCACGTCGAGCTGGTTGAACTGCTTGCGGTAGCGGTCGACCGTGGAGTCCACGCGCACCTGCATCGCGTCGTACTGGTCGTCGAGCTTCTTGATCGTCGAGGTCACGCCGTCGCTGGCCACCTTCAGGGCGTTGGCGTTGAGGTCGGTCACGATCGCGTCGATCTGCTTGCCGTAGCCGCCCGTGCTGCCGGTCGCACTGGAGAACAGGTTGGCCACGCCCTTCAGGTTGGCGCCCAGGGCCTTGTCGAGCTTGTCGGAGTCCACGGCCAGCGTGCCGTCCTTCTGGAAGGCCACGCCGATCTCGGTGAGCACCTTCATGTCGTTCACGCCGCCGGCCTGCGGCGTGGTGAGCGCCTGGCGGATGCGCGTCTGCAGGTTGCGCAGCGTGCTGTCGCCCACCAGCGCGGCGGCCGTCTTGGTGGTCGCGTCGTAGGCGGTGAGCGTCTTGGCGGTGCTCTGCAGGCTGTTGTAGGCCTTCACGAAATCGTTGATCGCCGTCTTCACGCCGGCCGAGTTCTCCTTCATCGCCAGGCCGGTCTTGCCGGTGCCCACCAGCGTGAGCGTGGTGCCCTGGATGGCGTCCTTGACGGTGTTGGTCGCGCTGGTCACGTCGATGCCGTTGACGTTGAGCTTGGCGTTCTGCGCCGCCGCCGTCTGCTTCAGGTTCTGCGTGCCGGCCGGGTCGTTGTTCAGCAGGCCCTGCAGCGCCGCGTCGCCGTCCACCGAGATGCGCATGCTCGACTTTTCGCCGGTCGCCGTGGAGGTCAGCACCAGCCGGTTGGGCGCGCCGCTGCCGTCGCTCACGATCGCCGCGGTCACGCCGGCGTTGGCGTCGTTGATCGCCTTGCGGATTCCTTCGAGCGTGTTGTTGCTCGAATCGATGGTGATCGACTTGGCGGGCTGGCTCGCATCCGCGGTGAAGGCGGCGCCGGTGTACTGGCCGGTCGCGGCATTGAGCGTGCCGCCGGTGATGGCGCCGAAGTCGATGGTGATCTTGCCGCTGCCGATGGCGGTCTTGGTATCGACCTGGCCCGCGCTCACCAGGGTCTGCGCCTGCGCGAGCTGCGACACGTCGATGGTGTAGCTGCCGGCCGAGCTCACGTCGGTGGAAGACGCGGAAAGAATGCCGCTGACCGTGGGCGTGCCGGTCACGCTCTGGAACAGCGTCGGGTCGCCCAGCTTCTTGGCGGCCGCCTGCAGCGTGCCGAGCGCGCTCTGGATCGTGCCGTAGGCCGACAGCTTGCTCGTGTAGCTCTTGGCCTTGGCCTGCAACGCCACCAGCGGCTGGCTCTCGGCCGTCTCGAGTTTCGTGAGCAGGGTTGCGAGGTCGAGATTGGCGCCGACGCCGAGACTGGTGATGGTTGCCATGTGATTGCTTTCCTGTCGTGTAGTTGATTGCCGTCGCTGGAGATACCGGTGTGCCGCGGACTCAGGCCGCGTGGTCCACCAGGAGGCCTTTGCCGTCGCTCATCAGCTTCGCCATGCGCACGACTTCTTCATTGGGGATCTGGCGGATGACCTCGCCGCTGGCGCGATCCACCACCTTGACGATGACTTTGTCGGTGTCCTTGTCGACCTCGAACCGCAGGCCAACCTCGCGAAGCGAGAGCGCCTTGTTCACCTGGCGCACCGCCTGCTCCACCTGCACCGGCGTCGCCTGTTCCTTCGCGTCGTCCTTCTCGGCCGTGGCCGCGCCGCGCGCACCCGCACCCGCAACGTCACCGAGGAGCAGTTGCGTCCACTGGCTTTCTTTCACGGAGTTCGCCGGCACGGGGTTCAACATCATTTCCACCTTGTCTTGCTGGGTTCGCTGTGCTCTGCGGCCTCGCCTGTCGGGGCATGGCCGCAGAGGACAGCGCAGGCGGCTCCGGCTTGCCCCGGTTGCCTGCGCCCACCGGACCCCACCCTTGCGGGAGGGGCCCGGCTTTTCCTTGCTGTTTTCGGCTAACTAGGCCTTGTCGATCAACGCAGGAGCGACAGCACGCCTTGCGTGGTCTGGTTGGCTTGCGACAGCACCGAGGTACCTGCTTGCTGCAGGATCTGGGCGCGCGTCATGTTCGACACTTCGACCGCGTAGTCGGCGTCCTGGATGCGCGAACGCGACGACGACAGGTTGGTCACCGTGGTGCCGAGGTTGGCGATCACGGAGTCGAAACGGTTCTGCACCGCGCCCAGCGAGCCGCGCAGCGTGTCGACCTTGGCCAGGGCCGCGTCCAGGGCAGCCAGCGGGTCGGTCGTCTTCGTGCCCTTGCTGGTCGTGTCCGTGGTCAGCTTGCCGGCCGAGTTGATGTATGCCGTGGCGCCGACCTGTGCGGCGTACTTGCCGGTACCGGTCGTCGAGGCAACGGTCACTTCGCCGTTGACCGCGTTGACTGCGTAGTCGGTGGTGTACGACGCGGTCTTGGTCATTTCCTTGTCGTTGTCCATGTACGTGTCGCTGGACAGGCCACCGGCCGCAGCGAACGTCACGGTCGAGGCGAAGATGCCCTGGCCGAGGTTGACAGTGGAAGCAGCGCCGGCAACGGCGGTCTTGACGTCGTCCTTCGACACCGTCTTGGTGTACGTGAAGCCGGAGTTGGCGCCAGCAGCGAAGTTGTAGGTCGTGCCGTTGAGCTTGATGCTCGAAGCGCCGGCGCCGGTGTCGGCACCGCCGAACAGCGTTGCAGCGGTGGCCGCCGGGGGAGCGCCGACGTTGTTGGTCGTCAGGTTGCCGCCGGAGATGTAGGCTGCCTGGCCGCCGATCGTGATCGCGCCGGTGCTGTCGACTTCGAAGTTCGTGGAGCCGCTGGCGCCCGTGAACGTACCGGAGAACTTGTTGCCGGCCGTCGGCAGCAGCGTCGCGGCGAAAGCCGTGGTGGGCGCGCCGGTGGCGACCGTGGCGGTCGTCGTGAAGTTGCCGGCGGTAGCGTCGTACTTGTAGGTGGTCGCACCCACGACGGCGGTGTTGCCGTCCTGCATGGCGTCGACTGCCTGCTCGGCCGTCACCTTGGCGAAGCTGGTCGTCACGGTGTAGGGGCCCGTGCCGGTGGCGCCGGCCTTGGTCAGGTCGTTGACGTTGGCCTTGACGTTGGCGGAAACGCCCTTGCCGTTGACGTTGAAGCCGTCCAGGCCCAGGGTCTTGGCGCTGATTTCCTGCAGGTCGATGTCGATGGTTTCGCCATCGTTCGCGCCGACTTGCACGGTCAGCTTGCCGGCGTTGGCCGACAGGACCTTCACGCCGTTGAACTGGGTCTGTTCCGACACGCGGTTGATTTCGTTCAGGCGCTGGGTGATTTCACCCTGGATCGAGTCCAGGTCGGTCGCCGAGTTCGTGCCCGTGCCGGCTTGCACCGACAGTTCGCGGATGCGCTGCAGGTTGTTGTTGACTTCGGTCAGCGCGCCTTCGGTCGTCTGAGCGATCGAGATGCCGTCGTTGGCGTTGCGCGTTGCTTGCGTCAGGCCCTTGATGTTGGCCGTGAAGCGGTTGGCGATGGCCTGGCCGGCTGCATCGTCCTTGGCGCTGTTGATGCGCATGCCGGACGACAGCCGCTCGATGGCGCTGTTCAAGGCCGACTGCGACTTGTTCAGGTTGTTCTGCGTGAGCAGAGAAAGGCTGTTCGTGTTGATGACTTGCGCCATGTTCGACTCCTGATTGATGAAAAAAGGTTGTGGACTCCGGCTTTCGGCCGTAACGCTGGACCCGCTTCCACTGTGAGACTCAAGCCATCGTTGATTTGGTTATCGGCCGGAGCTTTCAAACATTTAGGGCGGCGCCCAAAAAAGTTCACCAGGGCCGCCGGGGGCCACAACCTCCCGCCATCAGGCCTGCAGGCTCATCACCTCCTGGTAGGCGCCCACCAGGCGGTTGCGCACCTGCAATCCGGTCTGGAACGCCACGTTGGCCTTCTGCAGGTCGACCATCACGTCGTTGAGCGCCACGCCCGGCTTGCCCATTTCGAAGGACTCGGCCTGCGCATAGGCGCCTTGCTGGGCGTTGCTGATGTTGGCGAGCGAGCGCTTCAGCTCCGCGGCAAAGCCGCCGCCGGCCTCGGCGGGCGCGGCGCTCGCGGGCGCGATGCCGGTGTTGAGCGCGGTGACGCGCATCTGCTGCAGGACGGATTCGATGGCGCTGATCGACATGGCTGGGTTCTTTCTCTTTGAACACTTCTGCGTGACTTGACAAGGAGGGACCAAAGCCCCTCGGCCGGCACGCAGCGTATCAAGGGAAGACCCGGATTCAAGCGCCCAACTGAGGGCAAAAACCCCGGCTGTTCGACCGATCGAATTCCTTGCGTCTGTTGACAATCGTTCGCGAAACGAACAGGCCGCGGATGACATCACCGGCCACCCGGAATGACATCTCAACACCGAATTTCTTCTCTCGACATGGCTCTCGACCCCTGCGGCCGCCCGGCCATGACCAAGGTGCCTGCATGAGCACGGCGGCACCTGCCGGCGAGCCGCCGGCGGCCGGCAACGGCCTGCCACCGATCCTGGAACGCCTGCGCGCGCAGCCGAAGCTGCCGCTGATCGTCGGCGGCGCGGCCCTGGTGGCCGCGGCCGCCGCGTTCGTGCTGTGGAGCCGCACGCCCGACTACAAGGTGCTCTATACCAATGTGTCGGACCGCGACGGCGGCGCGATCATCGCGTCGCTGCAGCAGATGAACGTTCCCTACAAGTTCGCCGATGGCGGCGGCGCGATCCTGATCGCCGGCGACAAGGTCGCGGAAACGCGCCTCAAGCTCGCGGCCCAGGGCCTGCCCAAGGCCGGCGGCGTCGGCTTCGAACTGATGGACAACCAGAAGTTCGGCACCAGCCAGTTCGCCGAGCAGATCAACTACCAGCGCGGGCTGGAAGGAGAGCTGGCGCGCTCCATCGAATCCATCGGCAGCATCGAGTCGGCCCGGGTGCACCTGGCGCTGCCCAAGCCGTCGCTGTTCGTGCGCGACCAGAAGAAGCCTTCGGCCTCCGTGGTGCTGAACCTGATGCGCGGGCGCAGCATCGACGAAGGCCAGGTCAGCGCCATCGTGCACATGGTCTCCAGCAGCGTGCCCGACCTGGACGCCAAGAGCGTGACCGTGGTCGACCAGCGCGGCAACCTGCTGTCTTCCGCGCGCGGCACCGAGCGCGGGCTGGACGTGAGCCAGCTCAAGTACGCGCAGGAGATCGAGCAGAACTACATCCGCCGCATCGAGGCCATCCTGCAACCCATCGTGGGCGCGAACAACGTGCGCGCCCAGGTCGCGGCCGACATCGACTTCTCGGTGGTCGAGCACACCGACGAGAAGTACAAGCCCAACCAGGACCCGTCGCAGGCCGCCGTGCGCAGCCAGCAGTCGAGCGAGTCGGCGCAGCACAACGGCGCCCCGCCCGGCGGCGTGCCCGGCGCCCTGACCAACCAGCCGCCGGTGAACCCGACGGCACCCATCGTCGGCCCGCGCGCGCCCAACGCCCCCGGCACGCCGCCGCCCGGAACGCCAGGTGCGCCCGGCGCCCAGGGCGCCCAAGGTGCGACCACCGCCTCCACCGCGGGCGCGGCCACCGGCCCGAGCAGCACCCGCAAGGACACCACCACCAACTACGAACTCGACCGCACCATCCGCCACGTCCAGCAGGCCGCCGGCGGCGTGAAGCGGCTGTCGGTCGCGGTGGTCGTGAACAACCGCGACGCGGTCGATGCCGCCGGCAAGGTCAACAGCCGCGCGCTCACGCCCGCCGAGCTGGAGCAGATCCGCAACCTGGCGAAGGAAGCCATGGGCTTCAGCCAGGACCGCGGCGACTCGCTCAACGTGGTCAACAGCGCCTTCGCCCGCGACGCCGACAGCGGCCCCGCGCCCGAAGTACCGTTCTGGCGCGACCGCGAGAACATCGAGATCGGCAAGACGGTGGGCCAGTACCTGCTGTATGCGCTGATCGCGCTGTTCGCCTGGCTGGCCGTGCTGCGGCCGCTGACGCGCCGCCATGCGCCCGCCGCGCCGGCACCGGCCCCCGTGGCCGCCGTCGAGCCGGCCGCCGCGCCCGACCCCGACACGCCGTCCGCCGAGGAGAGCCTGCGCGAACGCGAGGCCAGCCGCAAGAAGGCCGACATGGACTATGCCCACCAGCTCGCCGACAAGGATCCGAAGCTGGTGGCCGCCCTGATCCAGCACTGGATGAACACCGATGAGTAGCGAACTGGGAACCCGCAAGAGCGCCATCTTGCTGATGGCGCTGGGCGAAGACCGCGCGGCCGCCGCACTGCACCAGCTGCCCACCTCCGAGGTGCAGGCACTGGGCCTGGCGATGTCCAAGCTGACCTCCGTCTCCAAGGAGGAGCTGGCATCCGTGCTGGCCGAGTTCCGCGAAGAGACCGAGCAGCTGTCGGCCCTGCACCTGGGCTCCACCAGCTACATCCGTGCCGTGCTGAAGAAGGCACTGGGCGACGACCGCGCGAGCAACCTGCTGGAAGACATCCTGCAGCCCGACGAGCCGCGCGGCGGCATCGAGCGGCTCAACGAACTCGAGGCCGGCGAGGTGGCCGAGCTCATCCGCGACGAGCATCCGCAGATCCTCGCGACGCTGGTGGTTCACCTGGACCGCATGAAGGCTTCCGAAGTGCTGGAGAAGCTGCCCACGCGCCTGCGCCACGACGTGATCATGCGCGTGGCGACGCTCGGCGGCGTGCAGCCGTCCGCGCTGAAGGAGCTGACCGACGTGCTGACCGAAATGCTCGCGGGCCAGGGCGTGCGACGCAGCCGCCTGGGCGGCGTGCGCGCGGCGGCCGAGATCGTCAACCTCATGAGCACCGCGGTCGAAGAAGAAGCCATCGCCCACGTCCGCGAGAAGGACGAGGCGCTGGCACAGCGCATCGTCGACGAGATGTTCGTGTTCGAGAACCTGCTGGGCCTGGAAGACCGCAGCATCCAGCGCCTGCTCAAGGACATCGAGTCCGACTCGCTCATCATCGCGCTCAAAGGCGCGCCGATGGAGCTGCGCGACAAGTTCCTCAACAACATGTCGCAACGCGCCGCCGAGACGCTGCGCGAGGACATGGAATTGCGCGGCCCGGTTCGCGTCTCGCAGGTCGAGACCGAACAGAAGGCCATCCTGCAGGTCGCCCGCCGTCTGGCGGAGGCCGGCGAAATCGTGATTGCGGCGCCTGGCACCGATGACTTCGTCTGACACCACCCGCGCGTTCGGCGAATCGCGCGAACGCCTCGCCGCCATCCAGGCCGCCGCTCGCCACGCGGCCGCCGCCAGCGTTCCCGCGCTCTCGGCATGGGAGCGCTGGGAAATGGGCACGCTCGACGGCGGCAAGACGCCCGAGCGGCGCAAGGCCACCGAACGCAACGCCCACGGCAATGCCAACGGCGGCGCCCTGCCGCCCGCGCCGCCGCCCGCCCCCAAGATCGACCTGGCCGAGCTGGCCCGCATCCGCAAGGACGCGCGCGCCGCCGGCGAAGCCGAGGGCCGCGCCGCGGGGCTGGCCGAAGGCCGCAAGGTCGGCCACACCGAGGGCCTGGCGACCGGCCTCGCCGCCGCCAGCGTGCACGCTGAACGCCTGCGCGCGCTGGCGCAGTCGCTGCCCGACGCCCTGCAGCGCGCAGAGAGCGAACTGGCCGAGGCCGTGCTCGCGCTTGCGCTCGACGTGGCGCGCCAGGTGGTGCACCGCACGCTGAAGACCGAGCCCGAATGGGTGCTGCCGGTGGTGCGCGACCTGCTCAACACCGAGCCCGCGCTGCGCGGCGAACCGCGCCTGCTGCTGCACCCCGACGACGTTGCGCTGGTGCGCAACAGCCTGGGCGAGGAGATCGAGGCCGCCGGCTGGCAGATGCGCGCCGACGACCACATCGAACGCGGCGGCTGCCGCGTGCAGTCCGCCAACGGCGAGCTCGACGGCACGCTGCAGACCCGCTGGAAGCGCGTGGCCGCGGCCGTGCGCGGCACGGGCGACGACGGCGAAGCCGAGACCTTCTGAGCGCCATGCAGACCGCCACCGCCAACCCCCATCTGCAGACAGTGCGCGCCGCGCTGGAGAAGGCGCGCGGCAATGTCGCGCGCTGCGAAACCACCACCGCCTCGGGCCGCCTCACGCGCGCCGTCGGCCTGGTGCTGGAAGCCGTCGGCCTGCAGCTGCCCGTGGGCAGCGACTGCCTGATCGAGCTGCCGCCCGGCAACGCGCAGCGCCATGCGGAGGCCGAAGTGGTGGGCTTCGCCGGAGACCGCCTGTTCCTGATGTCCCAGACCGAAGTGGCGGGCCTGCTGCCCGGCGCGCGCGTGTTCGCGCGGCCCGGCGCCACCGAGCCCGGCACCAGCGGCGACGCCCACACCAAGCGCCTGCCGGTGGGCGAAGGCATGCTCGGGCGCGTGGTCGACGCGGCCGGCCGCCCGCTCGACGGGCTCGGCCCGCTCGACGTGGTGCGCAAGGTGCCGCTGAGCTCGCCGCCCATCAACCCGCTGTCGCGCGCGCCCATCGATTCGGTGCTCGACGTCGGCGTGCGCGCCATCAACGCCATGCTCACCGTCGGCCGCGGCCAGCGCATGGGCCTGTTCGCCGGCTCCGGCGTGGGCAAGAGCGTGCTGCTGGGCATGATGGCGCGCTACACCAGCGCCGAAGTCATCGTGGTCGGCCTGATCGGCGAACGCGGCCGCGAGGTGAAGGACTTCATCGAGAACACGCTGGGCGAGGAAGGCCTGGCGCGCGCGGTGGTGGTTGCGGCGCCGGCCGACAACTCGCCGCTGCTGCGCCTGCAGGGCGCGGCCTACGCGACCTGCCTGGCCGAGTATTTCCGCGACCGCGGCAAGGACGTGCTGCTCATCATGGACTCGCTCACCCGCTACGCGATGGCGCAGCGCGAGATCGCGCTGGCCGTGGGCGAGCCGCCCGCCACCAAGGGCTATCCGCCTTCGGTGTTCGCGCGGCTGCCCGCGCTGGTGGAGCGCGCGGGCAACGGCGCGCGCGACGCGCAGGGGCGCGGCGGCTCCATCACCGCCTTCTACACGGTGCTGTCCGAAGGCGACGACCAGCAGGACCCGATCGCGGACTCGGCGCGCGCCATCCTGGACGGGCACGTGGTGCTCTCGCGCACGCTGGCCGAAGCCGGGCACTACCCGGCCATCGACATCGAGGCCTCCATCAGCCGCGCCATGACCGCGCTGATCCCGTCCTCGCAGTTCGACACGGTGCGCCGCTTCAAGCAGATGCTGTCGCGCTACCAGCGCAACCGTGACCTGATCAGCGTGGGCGCCTACGCGCCCGGCCACGACCTGCAGCTGGACAAGGCGATCGCGATGTACCCGCGCATCGAGGCCTTCCTGCAGCAGTCGATGGACGAACGCACCGGCTATGAAGACGCGATCGCGCAGCTCGAGCACCTCTTCGTGCCCGAGCCAGCGTCCACGCAAGGCTTCGACTCCAGGACACCCAACACCAAGAAGTTCCAGACATGACACGCAAGCTCCCCCTCGGCATGCTGATCGACTTGGCGCACACGCAGACCGACGATGCTGCGCGGCGCCTTGGCGCCCTGCAGAGCGCACACCTCAACGCCAGCCAGAAGCTGGAACTGCTGCTGCAGTACCGGCAGGACTACCACGACCAGCTCGACGCGCTGATGCGCGGCGGCCTGCCCTCTTCGCAGTGGCGCAACTACCGCAACTTCCTCGGTACGCTAGACGGCGCCATCGAGCAGCAGCGCGCCATCGCCGCGCAGACCGAGACCCGGCTCGACAACGGCCGCACCGACTGGCAGCACCAGAAGCGCCGCCTGAGCTCGTTCGACACCCTGGCCGAGCGCGTGCGCATGCAGGAACTGATGGCCGAGGCCAAGCGCGAGCAGCGCGACAGCGACGAACGCGCGGCGCGCAAGTTCTTCGACCGCGCATCGCATCCGACCCTTTGAATCTCCAGGAACCGACATGCCACCCATGATCACGCCCTCCGTCGCCGCCAACGGGTCTTCTGCGACTTCTTCGGCCGCCCAGGCCGGCCAGCGAGGCCGTGGCGCGGACGACGCGCAAGGCGCCAGCTTCGGCGCCGCGCTCGAGCGCTCGCGGGCCGGCAGCCGCAATGCCGCGGCCACGCCGCAGGACGGCGCAGCGCCGGCCAGCGACGTCGCCTCCGCCGACCGCAAGACCGTGCGCCGGCCCGGCATCGACGACGACACCAAAGATGCCCCGCTGCCGGCCGACCCGAACCTCGCCTTCCTGGCGCCGGCGCACACGCCGCTGCACGCGCTGACGCTGGCGGGACGCGCCAGCGCGCAGGCCGCGCGCGGCGCCGATGCCGCCGGCACGGCCACGGTCGCGGCCGCCGCCGACACGCCGCTGGAAGCCGCAGTGCAGGACCCGCTGGCCAAACCGCTGCCCGAGGGCGCCGCACCAAGCGCGGACGCCAAGGCCGCGCCCGATGCCGCGAAGGCCGCCGACCTCCAGGCCGCGGCCAGGGACGCCGCCGCCAGGCCGGGCGCGGCCGCCAGCCAGCCGGCTGCCGACGACACCCCGGCCACGCCGCTGCACGACATCGCCAGCGCGGCCGTCGCGGCGCAGACCATCGCCGTGGGTGCCACCAAGCCAGCCGCGGCCGCAGGCGCACCGGCCGGCACGGCGGCTTCGGGCCGCGCCTCCGCACGCACCACGGCGAGCGCCGCCACGGCCGAGCAGTTGGCAGGCGCGGCACAGCCGAAGGCCTCCGCCGAAGACACCAAGGCCGCCGCGCTGCCCGTGGCCGCCGCTGCCGCCGCCGCATCCACCGGCGGCGACGACGCACAACCCGCCGCGACGCCCATCGCCGTGCAGCAGGCCGCCACGGTGGCGGCCCCGGCCGAACGCAGCGCCGACACCGGCCAGGCCACGCGCCCGGGCGCGTACACCGTCGCCCCCGAAGTCGGCAGCGAGAAGTGGGCACCGGCGCTCGGCCAGCAGCTGGCGCGCATGAGCACCACCGGCCATCACACGGCCGAGCTCAACCTCAACCCCGCCGGACTCGGTCCGCTGAAGGTCACGCTGTCGATCGGCGACAACCAGGCGCAGGCCATGTTCGTGTCGGCGCATGAAAGCGTGCGCAAGGCCGTGGAGGCCGCGCTGCCGCAGTTGCGCAATTCGCTCTCGGAGCAGGGCATCACGCTGGGCCAGACCTCCGTCGGCGCGGAAACCCGCCAGCCCTTCGGCCAGGACGCGGCCTTCGCGCAGCAGAACCAGCAACAGCAGCAGCAGGCGGCCCGCCAGCAAGGCGCGCCGGCCTACCCCGGCGCCGGCCGTGCCGGCAACAGCGCGGCGGCCGAACCCGTGGCGCCCGCGCGCGCCAGCCTTGCGGGCAACACTGCGCGCTCGGGGGTCGACACCTTCGCCTGAGGCGACAACCCATACCTGCCCCCGCCCGCGGCGGCGCCCTCACCGGTGCCGCGCAATGAACGGATGTGAAGCGTCTTTTCGCGCTTGTTCGGCCGTTCATCCAGGAGGGACTTCGCAAAGAATAGATCGGACAAGTTAAACGCTTCACCATGGCTACCTCCTCTTCCGCCGCCAACGCCATTCCCGCCGAACCGGGCTCACGCCGCTCCTCGAAGCTGATGATCGGGCTGCTGCTCGCCGTCGGCCTTGTCGCCGTGGGCGCGGCCGCCTACGTGCTCGTTCCCCGCTTCATGGGCACGCCCGCCACCGCCGAGACCGCCAAGGCGCCGGTGCCCGAGAAGCCGATCTATCTGATGCTCGATCCGGTGACGGTCAACCTGCAGTCCGAGGGCCGCGGCCGCTTCCTGCAGGTCGGCATGGCGCTGCGCGTGCGCGACGAGCAGACCAAGGCCCAGCTCGTCGAGTTCATGCCCGAGGTGCGCAGCCGGCTGCTGATGCTGCTGTCCAACCGTTCGCCCGACTCCGTCGTGTCGCCGGAAGACAAGGCCAGGCTGGCCGAGGAGATCCGCAAGGCGCTGAGCACACCGCTGAGCGCCGGCGCGCCCGAACTGGGCATTGCCAGCGTCTCGTTCAACACGTTCGTCGTGCAGTGACCACCCCTTCCTCCAGACAAGCGACCCATGGCGTATGAACAGGTGCTTTCCCAGGACGAGGTCGATGCTCTCCTGCAAGGCGTCACCGGCGGAGACATCGACCAGTCGTCGGCCCCGCCGCCCCCGCCCAAGGACGGCCTGCCGGCCTACGACCTCGGCGCGCCCGACCGCGTGGTGCGCAACCGCATGCACACGCTGGAGGTCATCAACGACCGCTTCGCGCGCGGCCTGCGCGGCGCGCTGCTGAACTTCATGCGCCGCAGCCCCGACATCTCGGTGGGGCAGGTCCAGATCCAGCAGTTCGGCGAGTTCGTGCGGCACCTGCCGGTGCCAGCGAACATCAACATGATCCACATGAAGCCGCTGCGCGGCACGGCCCTCTTCGTGTTCGACCCGAAGCTGGTGTTCCTCGTGGTGGACAACCTCTTCGGCAGCGACGGCCGCTACCACGTGCGCGTGGAAGGCCGCGACTTCACGCGCACCGAGCAGCGCATCATCAAGCGGCTGCTCGACATCTCGCTGCAGTGCTACGGCGAGGCGTGGCAGCCCGTGTTCCCGCTCGACTTCGACTACGTGCGCGCCGAGATGCACGGCAAGCTCGCCAACATCGTGGCGCCCAACGAGGTGGTGATCAACACCACGCTGCAGATCGAGTTCGGCCCCATCGGCGGCTTCCTGCACGTGTGCCTGCCCTACTCGATGATCGAGCCGATCCGCGACCTGCTGTCCAACCCGATCCAGGACGAGGTCGAGATCGACAAGCGCTGGGTCAAGCAGATGTCGCGCCAGATGCAGGCCGCGGACGTGGAGCTGGTGGCCGACTTCGTGACCATGCCCTCGACGCTGGGCGAGGTCATGAAGCTGCAGGTCGGCGACGTGATTCCCATCGAGCTGCCCGAGACCGTCGTCGCCAAGGTCGGCGGCGTGCCGGTGATGGAGTGCGGCTACGGCACCTCCAACGAGCGCTACGCACTGCGCGTGCAACAAATGATCTCCCACCAAGACAGCGATTTGAAGAACGACCATGACTGACAACAACTCTTCCGCCAGCAGCGACGCGGACGACTGGGCCGCCGCCTTGGCCGAGCAGACGGCCGCCACCGCGCCCGCGCCGGTGCAGGAAGCCCAGGCAGCCGCAGCCGCCGCCGTGGCACCCGCCACCGCGCAGGTCTTCCAGCAGATCCAGGACACGCCCGCCGCCGCCAACCCGGGCGCCGGCCCGGTGGACATCGCGCGCGTGCTCGACGTGCCGGTGCAGCTGACCGCCGAGATCGGCCGCACCCGCATCACCATCAAGAACCTGCTGCAGCTGTCGCAGGGCTCGGTGGTCGAGCTCGACGGCCTGGCCGGCCAGCCGCTGGACGTGCTGATCAACGGCTACCTGATCGCGCAAGGCGAAGTGGTGGTGGTGAACGAGAAATACGGCATCCGCCTGACCGACATCGTCACCCCGTCCGAGCGCATGCAGAAGCTCGCCCGCTCATGAACCTGCGCCGGCACCTGCCTGCATGGGGCGCGGCGGCGCCGGCCCTGCTGTTGTTGTTCTGCGCACGGGGCGCGCACGCCGCGCTGCCCACCGTGCCCTCGCCCACGCACGAAGCCGCCGCGGCCGCGCCGTCGGCCGTCGGTGCCGGCAGCCTGCTGCAGGCCGGCTTCGGCATGGCGGTGGTGGTCGGGCTGATCTTCCTGTGCGCCTGGCTCGCGCGCCGCTTCGGGCTGCAGCGCCTGGGCGGCGGCCAGCATGTGAAGGTGGTGTCCAGCGCCATGGTCGGCCAGCGCGAACGCGTGGTGGTGATCGAGGTTGCCGGCACCTGGGTGGTGCTCGGCGTTACCGCGACCCATGTGAACACGCTGCACACGCTGCCTGCCCAGGCATCGGCCCCGGACCACCATGCCGCGGCGCAGGCCGCCGGCACGAACAGTCCGGTCGAACTCTTTGCCCGCAAGCTGCGCGAATCCCTCTGGGGCAAGGCGCACTCCGCTCCATGACGCATCCCGCCTTGCGCCGCGGCCTGCGCGCCGCGTTGTTGCTGCTCGCCGCCACGCTGCCCCTGGCCGCCTGGACCCAGGGCCTGCCCGGCCTCACCAGCACCCCAGGGCCCGCCGGCAGCCAGACCTGGTCGCTGAGCGTGCAGACGCTGGTGCTGCTGACCTCGCTCACCTTCCTGCCCGCGCTGCTGCTGTCGATGACCAGCTTCACGCGCATCCTGATCGTGCTCGGCCTGCTGCGCACGGCCATCGGCACGCAGACCTCGCCGCCCAACCAGATCCTGGTGGGGCTGTCGCTTTTCCTCACCTTCTTCGTGATGTCGCCGGTGTTCGACAAGGCCTACACCGAGGCCTACCAGCCCTTCTCGGAGAACAAGATCAGCGCGGAAAAGGCGCTGGAGCGCGGCATCGCCCCCTTCAAGACCTTCATGCTCAAGCAGACCCGCGAGACCGACCTGGCCCTGTTCGCCCGGCTCGCCAAGGCGCCCGAGATGCAGGGCCCCGAAGACGTGCCGCTGCGCATACTGCTGCCCTCCTTCGTCATCAGCGAGCTGAAGACCGCGTTCCAGATCGGCTTCACCATCTTCATCCCGTTCCTCATCATCGACCTGGTGGTGGCCAGCGTGCTCATGTCGATGGGCATGATGATGGTGCCGCCCGCGTCCATCGCGCTGCCCTTCAAGCTGATGCTCTTCGTGCTGGCCGACGGCTGGCAGCTGATGATCGGCGCGCTCGCGCAAAGCTTCTATCTCTAGGCAGGACCGCCACATGACACCCGAATCAGTCATGACCATGGGCCATCGGGCCATGGAAATCTCGCTGCTGCTGGGCGCCCCGCTGCTGCTGGTGGCGCTCGTCATCGGCCTGATCGTCAGCATCTTCCAGGCGGCCACGCAGATCAACGAGGCCACCCTCTCCTTCATTCCCAAGCTGCTCGCCGTGTTCGCGACGCTGGTCATCGCCGGGCCGTGGATGCTCGACCGCATGCTCGACTACATGCGCGCGCTGTTCGCCGGCATCCCGCAGATGCTGGCGTGACGCCTTCGATCTTCTCCGTCACTTCGGGCCAGCTTGAGGGCTGGGTGGTGGCCTTCCTGTGGCCCTTCGTGCGCATGCTCGCGCTGGTGAGCACCGCGCCCATCTTCGCGGAGTCCTGGGTGCCGAGGCAGGTCAAGGTGGGCATCGCCGCCATGCTCACGCTGGTGATCTCGCCGCTCATCGGGCCGTTTCCCGCGGTGCCCGTGGTGTCCGCCGGCGGGCTGTGGATCATCGTGCAGCAGGTGCTCATCGGCGTGGCCATGGGCTTCGCGATGCGGATGGTGTTCACCGCCGTGCTGGCGGCGGGCGAATACATCGGCCTGCAGATGGGCCTGTCGTTCGCGTCCTTCTACGACCCCATGAGCCGCGGCAGCACCATGGTGGTCTCGAGGCTGCTGAACATGCTGGCGACGCTGATCTTCCTTGCGCTCGACGGTCACCTGCTGATCGTGAACGCTCTGGCCGACAGCTTCGCCACGCTGCCCATCTCGGACGGGCCGCTGGTGGCGGGAGGATGGATGTTCCTGGTGCTGGCAGCGGGAGAGATCTTCGCCAGCGGGCTGCTGCTGTCGCTGCCGCTCATCACCGCGCTGCTCACGCTGAACCTGGCCATGGGCATCCTGAACCGCGCGTCGCCGCAGTTCAGCATCTTCGCGGTGGGCTTCCCGCTCACGCTGCTGGCGGGCATCTTCATGCTCCAGCTGCTGATGCCGAACCTGGCGGCGTTCCTGGAACCGCGGTTCGCGCAGGGGATCGCGAACATGCTGCGGTTCACGCAGGGGCTGCGGCCCTAGCTCTAGCCTAGCCCTTGGCCGACCGGCGCCGCGCCTTGACCGCCGTCGCCAGCCCCTCGAGCACCGGCACTGTCTGCGCGAAGCCGATGCAGGCATCGGTGATCGAGACGCCGTGCTTCAGCGGAACGCCCGGCGACAGGTCCTGCCGGCCTTCCTCGAGATGGCTCTCGATCATGATGCCGGTGATGCGCCGCTCGCCGGCCGCGATCTGCGCGGCCACGTCTTCGGCGACCACGATCTGCCGCTGGTGCTGCTTGCTGCTGTTGCCGTGCGAAACGTCGACCATGACCTGGGGCCGCAGGCCGTTCGCCAGCAGCGCCTCGCAGCTGGCCGCGACGTCCGCCGCCGAGTAGTTGGGCGCCTTGCCACCGCGCAGGATGACGTGGCAGTCGTCGTTGCCGCGCGTCTCGAAGATAGCGGCCATGCCCATCTTGGTCATGCCCATGAAGGCATGCGGCGCGCGGGCCGCGAGGATGGCGTCGGCCGCGACCTTCACGCTGCCGTCGGTGCCGTTCTTGAAGCCGACCGGGCAGCTCAGGCCGGAGGCGAGCTGCCGGTGGCTCTGGCTCTCGGTGGTGCGCGCGCCGATGGCACCCCAGGCAATCAGGTCGGCAATGAACTGCGGGCTCAGCAGGTCGAGGAATTCGGTGCCGGTCGGCAGGCCCAGCGTGGTCAGCTCGAGCAGCAGGCGCCGCGCGCGCTCCAGGCCCTCGTTGATGGCGAAGCTGCCGTCCAGGTGCGGGTCGTTGATGTAGCCCTTCCAGCCGACGGTGGTGCGCGGCTTCTCGAAGTAGGCGCGCATCACGATCAGCAGGTCGTCCTGCAGCGAATCGGCGACCTTCTTCAGGCGCTGTGCGTATTCGATGGCCTGGTCGTGGTCGTGGATGGAGCAGGGGCCGACCACCACCACCAGCCGGTCGTCGCGGCCGTGCAGCACGTCGGCAATGGCCGCGCGGCTGCCTTCGACCAGCGCCAGGGTGTTGTCGCGCACCGGCACGCGCTCCTGCAGCAGCGCGGGGGTCATGAGCGGACGGACGGCGCCGATGCGCACGTCGTCGATGCGGGTGGTGTCCAGCGTGCTGTCGCGGGAGCCGATTTCTGCGTCGTGGAGGGGGTCGTCTAGGCGGGGCATGGTCGTGGGGTGTCGAATGGAACTCCCCCGATTGTCCCCCCGCCGCTCACAGGTAGTTGAATAGCGAAATGCTGTTCAGCTTGGCGAAGGTCATCTGCGTTGCCTGCAGCGAAGACTGGCGCTGGTAGAACTCGGCGATCGCGCTGTACGGGTCCAGGTCTTCGATGGAAGACAGGTAGGACTCTTCCTGCAGCTTGCGCGAGGCACCGCCGCTGTCCAGCGCATCGAGTTCCGTCTGCCGCGAGCCGACCGAGGACAGCACCGTCAGCACGTTGTCGTGCGCATTCGTCACCTTGCGGTTGGCCGTGGCCAGCGCGTTCTGCAGTTGCGCCTGGGCGGCCTCGCCGCCGCCGGCCAGCGGCGTGCGCAGCGCGGTCACCAGCTGGCCGATGGCCGCGAACACGTCGGTGCCGGCGTTCTGCGCGGTCGACACGTCGAAGCTGTCGCCATCCGCCGGCTTGCCGGTGAACTTGACCTGCACGCCGCCGAAGTTGACGGGCGAGCCCGCCGTGTACGCACCGGCGCCGGCCACCACGGGCGGCACGTCCTTGGTCATCACGGTGTAGTTGCCACCGTTGAAGGTGATGGTGAAGTCCTTGCCGTAGTTCGTTGCCGTGGCGTCGGCGATGCTGATGGAGCCGAACACGGCGCTGCCGGTGTTGCTGGCCGCGCTCGATGCCACGTAGCCCGCGCCGCCCTGCACCGACTGGAAGATGCTGCGGCCGTCGTCGCCCGTGGACATCTGGCGCGACACGTCGACCTGCATCAGCCGCTGGCCCTGGTCGCCCACGTACTGCACGCCGCCGCCGGCGGCCGCCACGAACGGCGGGCTGCCGCTCTTGAAGCCGGCAAACAGGTACTGGCCGTTGCCGTCGTCGGTGTTGGCCACGCCCACCAGCTGGTCGTAGGCGCTCTGGATGGTGGTGGCGAGCGAGGCGCGGTCGGCATCGGTGAGCGTGCCGTTGCCGGCGTTCACCGTCAGCGTCTTGATGTTCTGCAGGATCGAAGTCACCGAGTTCAGCGCGTTCTCTTCGGTCGACAGCGCCAGGCTCGCGCGCTGGCGGCTGGTGGCGTACTGCGCGTTTTCCGACAGCGTCTGGCTGACGCCCAGGGAGCGCGCCGCGCCGACCGGGTCGTCGCCGGCGGACAGGAACTTGGAATTGGTCGCCAGCTGCTGCTGGACCTTGAACAGCTTCTGCTGCTGCAGGCCCATGGCGCTGACGTTCTGCTCGTAGAAGGATGAGGTGCTGATGCGCATCGCGGCTCCTGATTCTGTGCTTCGGTGAAACGGCTCAGCTGCGGATGCCGAGGATCGCGTCGAACATGGTCGAGGCGGTCTGGATCACCTTCGCGTTGGCCTGGTACATCTGCTGGAACATCAGCAGGTTGGCGGTTTCCTCGTCCTGGTTGACGCCGGAGACGGCTTGCTGGCTGGCCTTGATCTGGCCGGTCACGCTGTCTTGCGTGGCCGCCGCCACCTTCACGGCCATGGCCCGGTTGCCGACTTCGCTGACCAGCTGCGAGTAGGCGCCGTTGAAGGTCGACGTGCCGTTGGCCATCACGGCCTTGCGCTGCAGTGCGCCCAGCAGCAGCGCATTGCTGCCGTCGGACACGCCCGAGGTGTTGTTCTTGATGGTGAAGGTGTCGCCCTGCGCAGGCGCGCCGGTCATGCTGACGGTGACGCCGTCGAAGCTCATCTTCGCGCCGGCGCTGTAGGGCACGGGCGTGCCGGCCGGGTAGTTGGTGGTGGTGCCGTTGGGCAGCGTCACCGAAACGGCCGATGTCGCGGGAAAGCCCGTCAGGTTGCCCGTGGCGGCGTCGAAGCTCAGCGTGACCGTGCCTGCCAGCGGCGTGCCGGGGTAGGAGGCGTCGACGGTCGCGGTGCCCAGCGCGGCGCTGCCCTTGTTGCCCGCGGTGTTGCCGGTGACGAGCGGCGACGCGGCCGCCACCTTGGCGGGGTCGCGCACCGCCACGTCGAGGTCGCGCGCGCCGGTGCGGGTCGGCTGCACCAGGAACGAGTCGCCGGCCTGCGCGGTGCCGCTGGCGGCGGTGAGGCTCACGCCGTCGAAGTTGATCGGGAAGGCGGTGAAGCTGCCCATCGACGTCTTGTCCGACAGCCGCGTGACCGTGTAGGTGAGCGTGCCCGACACGTTGGTGACGCTGACGTCGTAGTCGCTGGTCGTGAGCTTCGAGGCATCGGTCAGAGACGCGCCGATTTCGAGGTTGCCTGTGTTCTTTGCGTTGGACATCACGCCCGGCACCGCCTGGTTGAAGAAATTCTGGCCCAGCGCGCCGTTCAGGTCGACGCCCAGCTTGTGCTGTGCATTGACCGCATCGGCCACCGACATGGCGAGCCGGCCGATGGAATTTTGCGTGGGAATGAGGGTTTCGCTGCGGAAGGTCATGAGGCCGCCAAGCACGCCGCCCTTGAAGGTGCCGTCGTCGAGCTCGGCGGTGTTGCCGCCGAAGCCCTTGAGCGCCACCGCCTTGCGGGTGGGGTCGGCGGCCGAGTTGACCGAGACCATCTGGGAGGCGTAGTCCCCCACCACCAGCGACTGGCCGGTGGCGATGAACACGTTGTACTTGCCGTTGTCCTGCTGCAGCACCTTGACGTCGACCACCTGGCTCAGCTGGCTCACCAGCAGGTCGCGCTGGTCGAGCAGGTCGTTCGGCGGCTGGCCGCTGGCCATGGCCGTGGCCTGGCTGATCTGCTGGTTCAGGCCGGCGATCTTGCTGGCGTAGGTGTTGATCTGGTCGACGCTGCCGTCGATCTGCTCGTTCACCGACGAGTTCAGGTCCGACAGGTACTGGTCGGTCGAGCGGAACTTGCTGGCCAGCGCCTGCGCGGAACTGATCATCTGCTGGCGCGCGGCGGGGTCGGCCGGGGTGTTGGCCACGCCCTGGATGCTGGTGAAGAAGTTCTGCATCAGCGCCGAAATGCCCGAGGTCTTGTCGGCCAGCAGGGTGTCGATGCGGTTGATCTGCGTGCCGTTGGTGGCCAGCGCGACCGAGTTCGACTGCGCGCTGGCAAGCTGAGCGGTCAGGTAGCGGTCGTAGCTGCGCGAGACGGTCGTGACGTTGGCGCCCGTGCCGATGTAGCCCGAGCCGCTGGAAATGGCGCTGCCCGTGGCGATCTCCGCCACCTGGCGGCTGTAGCCGGCCGTGTAGACGTTGGCGGTGTTGTGGGCCGTGGTCATCAGCGCGGTGCGGGCGACGCCGAGGCCGCTCAGACCTGTGTAGAACATGCTTCCGGACATAAGGCTTTACCTGTCAATTGGAGAGTGTGTTTGGCGCCGCGAAGACGCCTTCTTTGTATCTATCGGCAGCGCCGGACAAAACTTGAGGGCCGGAGTCAGAACTCGGTCCAGTCGCCCTTGGCGTCGCCGGCCATGGCCAGTTGCGGCGCCGGGCCGCCGCCCGGCTCGCGGCGCGTGGGCAGCGCCTTGGCCGGACGCTTGGCCGCGGCAGGCGCCGGTTTGGCCGGCTTGGCGATGGGGGTGATGCGGGTGAAACCGGGGCGCGCGGTGGCAACGGCGTTGCCGTCGAGCTTGAAGATGCTGACCGTCTGCACGAGGCTGCCGGCCTGCTCCTGCAGCGACTGGGCGGCGGCCGAAGCCTCTTCCACCAGCGCGGCGTTCTGTTGCGTCACCTGGTCCATCTGCGTGATGGCCTGGTTGATCTGCTCGATGCCGGAGGTCTGCTCCTGGCTGGCCGCAGTGATCTCGCCCATGATGTCCGTCACGCGCTTCACGCTGCCGACGATCTCGTCCATGGTGCGGCCGGCTTCTTCCACCTGCTTGCTGCCCTCTTCGACCTTCTCCACCGAGTCGCCGATGAGGGTCTTGATTTCCTTGGCTGCTGCTGCCGAGCGCTGTGCGAGGCTGCGCACTTCCGATGCCACCACCGCAAAGCCGCGGCCTTGTTCTCCTGCGCGGGCGGCTTCCACCGCCGCGTTCAGCGCCAGGATGTTGGTCTGGAACGCGATGCCGTCGATCACGCCGATGATGTCGACGATCTTCTTGGACGACGCATTGATCGAGCCCATGGTGTCGACCACTTGAGAGACGACGCTGCCGCCCTTCACCGCGACTTCCGAAGCCGATACGGCCAGCTGGTTGGCCTGGCGCGCGTTGTCCGCGTTCTGCTTGACGGTCGAAGTCAGCTCTTCCATGGACGCAGCCGTCTGTTCCAGCGAGCTCGCCTGTTCCTCGGTGCGCGAAGACAGGTCCTGGTTACCTGAGGCGATCTGCCCTGAAGCCGTCGCGATCGTCTCCGTGCCGGTACGCACTTCGCCCACCACCTTCGCCAGGCTCTCGTTCATGTTCTTGAGCGCCTGCATCAGCTGGCCCGCCTCGTCGCGGCTTTCCACCTTGATGTTCGTGCTCAGGTCGCCGGCCGCCACGGTCTCGGCCACCTGCAGGGCCTGCCCCAGGGGTCGCACGATGCCCAGCGTCAGGCGCCAGGCCAGCAGCGCACCCAGCAGCAGGCCGATGACCGACAGCGCCAGCAGCGTGATCTCGCCGTTCGCGTGGTCGACCTCGATGCCCTTGGCCAGCTCGTCGATGCGTTCACGCTGGTATGCCGCGAGCCTGGCGACGATATCTTCGTAGACGACGAGCGAAGGCGCCCATTGGTTGTCGGCCATCTGCATGGCCTCCTCGTCTTTGCCCTCGGTCTTCAGCTTGTTGATCTGGGCGATGGTCACCACAGCGACCCCGCGCGCAGCGGCCGCCTCGGCATACAGCTTCTTCTCTTCCGGGGAGGTCAGCAGTTCCTCGAGCTTCTTCTGCACCGGATTGATCAGCACCGATTTGTCGACCCGTGCCTTCTCGAAGAACGCGACCGCCTTGGGATCGGTCGCCTTGACCATCGCGAACGAGTTCGCGATCGCCGGTCCGAGCAGGTTGGACCACTGGCTGGCAAGGCGCTCCTTGACCAGCGCGTTCTGCATCAGATCTTCCGTGGCCTTGCCCACCTTGCCCAGGCGCAGCATGCCCGTGGCCGCGATGGCCGCCATCAACAGCAGAACCACCGCGAAGCCGAAGCCCAGGCGGGTGCCGATTTTCAGATTCTTCAAATTCATTTGGCTTCTTCTTTCTCGGAACTGGAGCAAACCCGCCGCGGGATGCGGCGCCATGGGTTCGTTATCGGCACGGATGCGGCAAGGTTGAACACCCGAAGATCAAAATTCCGTCCAGTCGCCCTTGGCGTCGCCGGCCATGGCCAACTGCGGTGCGGGGCGGCCACCCGGCTCGCGGCGCGAGGGGAGCGCCTTGGCCGGACCCTTCGGTGCCGGCTTGGCCGCGGCGGCGGGCCTGGGGATCGGCGTCAGGCGCGTGAAGCTGGTGCGCGTGGCCAGGGCATTGGCATCGAGCTTGAAGATGCTGACGGACTGCACGAGGCTGCCGGCCTGCTCCTGCAGCGATTGCGCCGCAGCCGAAGCCTCTTCGACCAGCGCCGCGTTCTGTTGCGTCACCTGGTCCATCTGCGTGATGGCCTGGTTGATCTGCTCGATGCCGGAGGTCTGCTCCTGGCTTGCCGCAGTGATCTCGCCCATGATGTCCGTCACGCGCTTCACGCTGCCGACGATCTCGTCCATGGTGCGGCCGGCTTCTTCCACCTGCTTGCTGCCCTCTTCGACTTTCTCCACCGAGTCGCCGATGAGGGTCTTGATTTCCTTGGCTGCTGCTGCCGAGCGCTGTGCGAGGCTGCGAACTTCGGAAGCAACGACCGCGAAGCCGCGGCCTTGTTCCCCAGCGCGGGCGGCTTCGACAGCCGCATTGAGCGCCAGGATGTTGGTCTGGAAGGCGATCCCGTCGATCACGCCGATGATGTCGACGATCTTCTTGGACGACGCATTGATCGAGCCCATGGTGTCCACCACTTGAGAGACGACGCTGCCGCCCTTCACAGCGACTTCCGAAGCCGACACAGCCAGCTGGTTGGCTTGCCGCGCGTTGTCGGCGTTCTGCTTGACGGTCGAGGTCAGCTCCTCCATCGAAGCAGCCGTCTGTTCCAGTGAGCTGGCCTGTTCCTCGGTGCGCGAAGACAGGTCCTGGTTGCCCGAAGCAATCTGGCTGGACGCCGTGGCGATCGTGTCCGTTCCCATGCGCACTTCGCCGACGATCTTCGAGAGGCTGTCGTTCATGCCCTTCAGCGCTTCGAGCAACTGGCCGGTCTCGTCGGTCGTGCGTGCCTCGATGCGGCTGGTCAGGTCACCGGCAGCTACCGACTGCGCCACCTTCACCGCTTCCGACAGGGGCCGCGAGACGATGCGTGCGATCCACAGCGCGAGCACCAGGCCCAGCGCCACGCTGCCCAGCAGCAGGCCGAGCACCCAGAGGCGCGCCTGCGAATAAACGCCGTCGGCAGTCTGGCCGGCGCGGGTCGCACCGGCCACGTTGATCTCGGTCAGCTTGTCGAGCATCGTGTTGATCTCGCGGGTCAACTGCAGCGACTTGCCGCGGATAAGCGCGTTCGCCTGCTCGTTCTCCTGCGTGTGGGAGATCGCGACGATCTTGTTGTGCTCGACCGCGTACTGGTTCAGCAGCTTCTGGAGTTCCGGGTAGATCTCGCGTTCTTCCGGCTCGGTGATGAGGCTCTCGTACGTGGTGCGGTTCTTCTGCAGGTTGGCCCACGTCTCGTCCATCGCCTTTTCGTACGCGGCCATCTCGTCGTAGGAACCCGAAAGGATGTGTTGCATCTCCTGGGTGCGGTAGCGCGACACCAGGTTCTTCATTTCGAGCAGCGAGCGCGTGGCAGGCATCCAGGTGGTCGACATTTCGGTCGACATGTCATGGACCTTGCCCAGTTGCATCACCGCGATGACACCGACGCAAACCGTCAACACGAGGACGGCGATGAAAGACACAAGCAGCTTGGTGGCTATCTTGAAGTTGTAGAAAGTTTTAATGATTTTTCCTTGTGGCTCTGGAGCCGATTCGTGGGTTGTCGCGTCGGGCGCGTTCCTCTCAGAACTCGCGCCAGTCGCCGGCGCCCGCCACAGCGAGCTGCGGCACGGCGGGCAACGATGATTTGTCGTCCTGCGCGGCCGGCAATGCCTGGGCGCGCGCGCCGGACTCGGCTTGGTGGCCCGCTTCCAGCTTGAAGATGCTGACGGCCTGCACCAGGCTGCCCGCCTCTTGCTGCAGCGACTGGGCGGCGGCCGAAGCTTCTTCGACCAGCGCGGCGTTCTGCTGCGTCACCTGGTCCATCTGCGTGATGGCCTGGTTGATCTGCTCGAT
This sequence comes from Variovorax sp. PMC12, assembly GCF_003019815.1. NCBI lineage: Bacteria > Pseudomonadati > Pseudomonadota > Betaproteobacteria > Burkholderiales > Comamonadaceae > Variovorax > Variovorax sp. PMC12. The sequence continues at coordinate 5,469,348 of NZ_CP027773.1, read as the reverse complement.
GCCCGAGGTCTGCTCCTGGCTCGCTGCGGTGATCTCGCCCATGATGTCGGTCACGCGACGCACGCTACCGACGATCTCCTCCATCGTGCGGCCCGCCTCGGCGACCTGCTTGCTGCCTTCCTCGACCTTCTCCACGGAGTCGCCGATCAGCGTCTTGATTTCCTTGGCTGCTGCTGCCGAGCGCTGTGCGAGGCTGCGCACTTCCGATGCCACCACCGCAAAGCCGCGGCCCTGCTCACCCGCACGGGCCGCTTCCACCGCCGCATTCAGCGCCAGGATGTTGGTCTGGAATGCGATGCCGTCGATCACGCCGATGATGTCGACGATCTTCTTGGACGACGCATTGATCGAGCCCATGGTGTCGACCACCTGAGACACGACGCTGCCGCCCTTCACGGCAACTTCGGAGGCAGACACAGCCAGCTGGTTGGCCTGACGTGCGTTGTCCGCGTTCTGCTTCACGGTCGAAGTCAGCTCTTCCATCGAAGCAGCCGTCTGCTCCAGCGAGCTTGCCTGCTCCTCCGTACGCGACGACAGGTCCTGGTTGCCCGAAGCGATCTGCCCCGAAGCCCTGGCAATGGTTTCGCTCGAATCCTTGATCTTCCCGACGATCGAGGTCAGCTGCACCTGCATCTGCTTGATGGAATGCAGCAGGCTGCCGTCACGCGCGGCGTCGGCCTCCACTGCCAGCGACAGGTCGCCGTCGGCGATGCGGCCGACCACGTCGGCGGCGTACTGCGGCTCGCCGCCGAGTTGCCGGCCGATCAGGCGCGCCACCACCACGCCCAGCCCCACGCTGACCACGATGCCGGCCAGTGCCAGCACCAGCATCATCAGCCGCGAGGTCTTGTAGGTGTCGTCGGCATGCTCCGCACGCGCGCGCGCCAGGTCCTTGCTGTGCGCGACCATGCCCTTGAGCACTTCTTCCAAGCCGCGCGATTCCTTCAGCAGGCGCGCGCTGTCCTCGGTCACCTGGTTGTCGAACTGCGAGCTGTCCAGCGGCTGCTTGTTCACCAGCGCCACGAAGTCGTTCATGTGCTTGCCCAGCGGGCCGACCAGGCCTTCGAACTGGCTGAAGAGCTTCGTGCCTTCCTCGGTCTCGCCGAAGAACGACTTGACCTCGGCGGCGCGCGACGAGAGGCTTTCCATGGAAGCCTTGAGCTCGTTCGCACCCGCGTTGCGTTCACCGCGCGTGCCGGCCGACAGCAGCGTCATCTGGGCGCGGCTGGCGTACAGCAGGTGGATGTTGGCTTCCTGCACGGCCTGCAGGGCGCGAAGCTCGTTGGCGTAGAGCTCTTCGGTCGAGGCGCTGATGCGCCCCATGTGGAAGATGCCGAGCGCGCTCACCGCCGCGCCGATGGCGGCGACCACGAGAAAGCTGAGGATCAGCCGGACGGTGACGCGAAGATTCTGGAACCACTGCATGTCTTTTTTTCCGATTTGTGCTGCTGCTTATGCAGTGAGTGCCAGCCGATGCGCCGGGACGGCAGCGCGGCTGCCTTCCAGGCGAAACACGCCGACCACCTGCGACAGGCTGCTTGCCTGCTCCTGCAGCGATTGAGCTGCCGCCGAAGCCTCTTCGACCAGCGCCGCGTTCTGTTGTGTGACCTGGTCCATCTGCGTGATGGCCTGGTTGATCTGCTCGATGCCCGAGGTCTGCTCCTGGCTTGCAGCGGTGATCTCGCCCATGATGTCCGTCACGCGCTTCACGCTGCCGACGATCTCGTCCATGGTGCGCCCGGCTTCTTCCACCTGCTTGCTGCCCTCTTCGACCTTCTCCACCGAGTCGCCGATGAGGGTCTTGATTTCCTTGGCTGCCGCTGCCGAGCGCTGCGCGAGGCTGCGGACTTCGGAAGCGACGACCGCAAAGCCTCGACCTTGTTCGCCCGCGCGGGCGGCTTCCACCGCCGCGTTCAGCGCCAGGATGTTGGTCTGGAACGCGATGCCGTCGATCACGCCGATGATGTCGACGATCTTCTTGGACGACGCGTTGATCGAGCCCATCGTGTCGACCACCTGCGAGACGACACTGCCGCCCTTCACCGCGACTTCCGAAGCCGACACAGCCAGCTGGTTAGCCTGCCGTGCGTTGTCTGCGTTCTGCTTCACCGTCGAAGTCAGCTCTTCCATGGAAGCAGCCGTCTGCTGCAGCGAACTCGCTTGATGCTCCGTACGCGAAGACAGGTCCTGGTTGCCCGAGGCGATCTGCCCCGAAGCCGTCGCGATCGTCTCCGTGCCGGTACGCACTTCGCCCACCACCTTGGCCAGGCTCTCGTTCATGTTCTTGAGCGCCTGCATCAGTTGGCCCGTCTCGTCGCGGCTTTCCACGCGAATGTCGACGCTCAGGTCGCCGGCCGCGACGGTTTCAGCCACCTCGACGGCGCGCGCCAACGGCCGCACGATGCTGCGCGAGATAAGGAACGCGAGGATCGCGCCGATCACCACGGTCGCCAGCGTCAGGAACAGCCGCAGGTTGAAGCTGCGCGTATTCGCCGCGTCGATCCTGGCGCTCATGTCGTCGATGGCCTTGCGCTCGATCGACAGCAGTTCGAGCACCCGGTTTTCATAGGCCTTGGCCGCGGGCTGGAAGCTTTCCTTGAAGACGCGCGCGGTTTCCACCGTGTCGCCGCCCGCCTTGGCCTTGCCCACTTCCTCCTTGGCCGCCTGGTACTTGGCGCGCAGCTCGATGATCGACTTGAAGGTGGCCTTCTCCTCGTCGGTCACCAGCAGCTTCTCGACCTTGGCGATGGTCTGCGACCCCTTTTTCACGCTGTCGGAAATGACGTCGGCGAAGACGACCGGCAAGCTCTCGTCGGTGGTGCGCGCGATCATCGACGTGCGTGCGATGGCCGAGTAGGTCAGCACATACCAGTCGGCAATCAGCCGCTCCTTCGCCAGCGGGCTTTCCATCATCACCCGCGTGGCTTCCGCGTTGCTGCGCGCGGAGAAAAGCGCGAAGGCGGTGGAAAGCACCACCAGTCCGAGGACGACGGCAAAGGCCGCGGCAAGCCGCGTGCCGATGCGCAGGTTCGAGAAGAAGTTCATGGTGCGGGCGTTGGATGGAGAAGGCGGGGCGGCAAGAAATCAGGCGGTGGCCGCCGCTTCGATGAGGCCCATTTCCTGGCTCGACATGAGCCGGTCGATGTCCACCAGGATCAGCATCCGCTCTTCCAGCGTGCCCAGCCCGATCAGGTAGTCCGCGTCCAGCACCGAACCCATCTCCGGCGCCGGCTTTATCTGCTCGGCCGACAGCGTGATCACGTCCGACACGCTGTCCACCACCATCCCCACCACGCGACCGCCGATGTTCAGCACGATCACCACCGTGAACTGGTCGTACGTCGGGTCGCCCAGCTTGAACTTGATGCGCATGTCGATGATCGGGACGATGATCCCGCGCAGGTTCACCACCCCCTTGATGTACTCCGGCGCGTTCGCGATCCGCGTCACCGCGTCGTAGCCGCGCAGCTCCTGCACCTTCTGGATGTCGATCCCGTATTCCTCTTCGCCCAGCTTGAACGTCACCACTTCCAGGCGGCTGCCGCCCGTGGAAGGCGACGGCGCCGAGGCGGCTTGTTGCAAGGGGTCTTTTGCCTTGGTCAGCATCTGTTCTCTCCGGTTTGAAATTAATGGGTCTCGGCCACTTCGGCCCTGAACACGCGCACGGCCCTGACCAGGCCGTCGGCCTGCTCCTGCAGCGACTGCGCCGTGGCCGAAGCCTCCTCGACCAGTGCGGCGTTCTGTTGCGTGACCTGGTCCATCTGCGCGATGGCCTGGTTGATCTGCTCGATGCCGGAGGTCTGCTCCTGGCTCGCGGTGGTGATCTCGCCCATGATGTCGGTCACGCGGCGCACGCTGCCCACGATCTCCTCCATCGTGCGGCCCGCTTCCGCGACCTGCTTGCTGCCGGCTTCGACCTTCTCGACGGAATCGCCGATCAGCGTCTTGATTTCCTTGGCTGCTGCCGCAGAGCGCTGCGCGAGGCTGCGCACCTCGGCTGCCACCACGGCAAAGCCTTTGCCCTGCTCGCCGGCGCGTGCGGCTTCCACAGCGGCATTCAGCGCCAGGATGTTGGTCTGGAAGGCGATACCGTCGATCACGCCGATGATGTCCACGATCTTGCGGGACGACGCATTGATCGAGCCCATGGTGTCCACCACCTGCGACACCACGCTGCCGCCCTTCACCGCCACTTCCGAGGCCGACACGGCCAGCTGGTTCGCCTGGCGCGCGTTGTCCGCGTTCTGCTTCACCGTGCTAGTGAGCTCTTCCATCGAGGCCGCCGTCTGCTCCAGCGAACTGGCCTGCTGCTCGGTGCGCGAAGACAGGTCCTGGTTGCCCGAGGCGATCTGGCTCGAGGCCGACATCACGCCCGCCACGTTGGTGCCGACGTCCGCAACGATCGCGAACAGGTTCGCGCTCATCTGGTTCAGCGCGCGCAGCAGCCCCGTGATCTCGTCGCCGCGACGGATCTCGAACTTGGCAAGATCGCCGCCGGCAATGGCCCGCGCCACATGCAGGGCCTCGTCGAGCGGACGGAAGACGGTACGGCCCAGGAACTGCCCGAGCCCCAGCCATGCGAGCGCTAAGCCCACGCCGCCGGCCGCCGCGGCACCGGGCAGCCAGCTGTGCGCACCGGCGGAAGCGACCAGCCGGCCCGCTTCCATCCAGCCCGCAATGCCCAAACCGAACGACAGCAGCGCGGCCGCCGTGGTCACGCCGAACACGCGCTGGCGCACCGGTATGCGCCGCAGCTGCGCCAGCGGGTTCATCCAGCCGCGCTGTACCACCTGCCCCTGCTGCAGCGTGATGCCCTTGGCGCCGCCTTCGCGCAGGCGGCGGTAGAGCGCATCGGCCTCGGCCACGTCAGCGCGGTCGGGCCGGCTGCGCACCGACATGTAGCCCTGTACGCGGCCGTCGCGCCGGATCGGCGTGACATTCGCGAGCACCCAGTAGAAGTCGCCGTTGCTGCGCCGGTTCTTGATGAGGCCGGTCCAGGGCAGGCCCTGCCCCAGCGTCTGCCACAGGTCGGCAAAGGCTTCGGGCGGCACGTCGGGATGGCGCACGATGTTGTGCGCCTTGCCCATGAGCTCGTCCACGGTAAAGCCGCTGGCCTCGACGAAGGCCGGGTTGACGTACGTGATGCGACCCTTGAGGTCGGTGCGGGACACCAGGGCGGCGTCCTTCGGGAGTTCGTATTCGATGCCGGTGACTGGTAGATTGACACGCATGATCCGGGCCTCGCTTTCAGGCCAGGGCCAGTTGATTGCGGCCGAGCTGGAACACGCCGACGACTTGCGACAGGCTGCCTGCCTGCTCCTGCAGCGACTGGGCGGCGGCCGAGGCCTCTTCGACCAGCGCGGCGTTCTGCTGCGTCACTTGGTCCATCTGCGTGATGGCCTGGTTGATCTGCTCGATGCCGGAGGTCTGCTCCTGGCTCGCTGCGGTGATCTCGCCCATGATGTCCGTCACGCGCTTCACGCTGCCGACGATTTCTTCCATCGTGCGGCCCGCCTCGGCGACCTGCTTGCTGCCTTCCTCGACCTTCTCCACGGAGTCGCCGATCAGCGTCTTGATCTCCTTGGCTGCTGCTGCCGAGCGCTGTGCGAGGCTGCGCACTTCCGATGCCACCACCGCAAAGCCGCGGCCCTGCTCACCCGCACGGGCCGCTTCCACAGCCGCATTCAGCGCCAGGATGTTGGTCTGGAATGCGATGCCGTCGATCACGCCGATGATGTCGACGATCTTCTTGGACGACGCATTGATCGAGCCCATGGTGTCGACCACTTGCGACACGACGCTGCCGCCCTTCACGGCAACTTCCGAAGCAGACACAGCCAGCTGGTTGGCCTGACGTGCGTTGTCCGCGTTCTGTTTCACGGTCGAAGTCAGCTCTTCCATCGAAGCAGCCGTCTGCTCCAGCGAACTGGCCTGCTGTTCCGTGCGCGAAGACAGGTCCTGGTTGCCCGAGGCGATCTGCCCCGAAGCCGTCGCGATCGTCTCCGTGCCGGTACGCACTTCGCCCACCACCTTGGCCAGGCTCTCGTTCATGTTCTTGAGCGCCTGCATCAACTGGCCCGCCTCGTCGCGGCTTTCCACGCGAATGTCGGCGCTCAGGTCGCCGGCCGCCACGGTCTCGGCCACTTCCAGCGCGTGGCCCAGCGGGCGCACGATGCCCACGCTCAGGCGCCAGGCGAACAGCGCGCCGAGCACGACGGCGATGCACGCCAGCACGATCAGCGTGGTGCGGCCCGCCATGTAGTCGGCACCGATGCGCTTGGCGGCGGCATCGATCTTCTCGCGCTGGTGCTGGGCCAGCGCCTCGACGGCGCCGCCATACACGCCCAGCGCTTCGCTGAACTTGGTGTCGACCAGCGTGTTCGCTTCGGCGAGCTGGCCGCTGTCCTTGAGCTTGTTGAGCACGCCCACCGTCTCGAGCACCACGGCGCGCGAGGCCGACACCCTGGCATACAGCGCCTTCTCCTCCGGCGTGTCCAGCATCGATTCGAGCTTCTTCTGCGCCGGGCTGATGCGTGCCGAGCCGGCCGCCTGCAGCTTGGAGAAGTAGGCGGCAATGGCGGGATCGGTGGTCTTGACCATCGCGAAGTTGGCCACCGTGTTCGACCTGAGGTTGCTCAGCCATTCGTTGGCCAGGCGCTCCTTCACCAGCGCCTTCTCCACCATCTCGTCGGTGGCATGGCCCACATTGGTCAGCCGCAGCACGCCGGTGCCGGCAATGAAAGCCATCAGCAGCAGCATCACCGCGAAGCCGAGCCCCAGGCGCGTGCCGATTTTCAGATCCTTCAAACTCATCGCTCTCTTCTTTCAATAACGGGAGACGGCGGCTGTTGCACGCAAAGCGGCAACGCCGTCATCCTGTTATCGGCATCGGATCGCCAGACTTGAGTCCTTTCGTGTCAAAACTCGGTCCAATCGCCTTTGGGGTCGCCGGCCATCGCCAACTGCGGCGCCGGAGCGGCGGCCGGCGCACGGCGTGCGGGCAGCGCCTTGGCAGGCTGCTTCGCCAACGGCCGCGCGGGTTTCGCGGGCCGGGGGATGGGGGTGATGCGGGTGAAGCCGGGGCGCACGGTGGCGACGGCATTGGCATCGATCTTGAAGATGCTCACGGTCTGCACGAGGCTGCCGGCCTGCTCCTGCAGCGACTGGGCGGCGGCCGAGGCCTCTTCCACCAGCGCGGCGTTCTGCTGCGTCACCTGGTCCATCTGCGTGATGGCCTGGTTGATCTGTTCGATGCCGGAGGTCTGCTCTTGGCTCGCTGCGGTGATCTCGCCCATGATGTCCGTCACACGCTTCACGCTGCCGACGATTTCTTCCATCGTGCGGCCCGCCTCGGCAACCTGCTTGCTGCCTTCCTCGACCTTCTCCACGGAATCGCCGATCAGCGTCTTGATTTCCTTGGCTGCCGCTGCCGAGCGCTGCGCGAGGCTGCGCACTTCCGATGCCACCACCGCGAAGCCGCGGCCCTGCTCTCCGGCCCGGGCGGCTTCCACAGCCGCATTCAGCGCCAGGATGTTGGTCTGGAACGCGATGCCGTCGATCACGCCGATGATGTCCACGATCTTCTTGGAAGAAGCGTCGATGGAGCCCATCGTGCCGACCACCTGCGACACGACGCTTCCGCCCTTCACCGCCACTTCGGAGGCCGAAACCGCCAGCTGGTTCGCCTGGCGCGCGTTGTCGGCGTTCTGCTTCACCGTGCTCGTGAGCTGTTCCATCGAGGCAGCGGTCTGCTCCAGCGAGCTGGCCTGCTGCTCCGTGCGCGACGACAGGTCCTGGTTGCCGGAAGCGATCTGGCTGGACGCCGTGGCGATCGTGTCCGTTCCCATGCGCACGTCCCGCACGATGCGAATCAGGCTTTCGTTCATCGCCTTCAGCGCGGCCATCAGCCGACCGGTCTCGTCTTTCGAGTGCACTTCGATGCGCGAAGTGATGTCGCCCGCGGCCACCTTCTCGGCCACCTGCACGGCCTCGCCGATCGGACGCGTGATCGATCGCGTGGTGAACCATGCGATGGCCGCGCCGAACAGTATGGCGAAGCCGCCCAGCGCGAGCATCAGGTTGCGCGACCATGCATAGCCTTCGGCGGCTTCCCGGTTGGCGGCTTGGGCCTGCCTGCTTTCGGTGGCGTCCATGGCATCGAGTTCGGCCAGCACGCCCCGCACGGCCGGCTGGAACTTCGTGATGAAGACCTGCGTCGCTTCCTCGTTCTTGTTCTGCAGCGCCAGCTCGGACAGCTGGGAATTCAGCGGCAGGAGCAGCGCAGCCTTCTCGTCGGCCCTGGCCAGCAGGGCCTTGCCTTCCGGCCCGGTCAGCGTCTTCTCCAAGGTCTTGTGGGCTTCCGTGTAGCGTTCGCGGGCGCTGGCGATCTTCTTCGACTCCTCGCGCATGGCGGCTTCTTCGGTCAGCAGGATCAGGTTGCCGTCGAGGATGGCGATCTCGCGGACGGCGTCCGACATCGTGTTGACCGCGGCCATCCTGACGTTGTTGCCCTCGACGATGCCTTCGAGCCGCGACTGCACGTCGCCCATGGCCTGGAGCCCGAGGCCGATGGCCCCGGCCAGCATCAGCAGAACGGCGGCAAAGCCGGCACCCAGGCGGGTGCCGATCCGTAGATTGAGAAATGAGCGCATGGGTGTTTCAGGAATCTCTTGCGTTGACGTTTTGAAGAACCCGGTCCAGCCTTTTGGCGGTCTTCAGCGCGTTATGGCTGGAACGGTGGAAGGAGCGCGCGATGAACCACGCAATGACAATTCCGGCAAGCAGCGATGCGGCGCCCATCGCCAGCATCGCGCTGCGGGCCCACGCCAGGCCGGCGCCGGCCTGGAAACCGACGCCGAGCGCCGCCGCAAGCAACAGGAAGAACACGGCAATGCCGGCGCCCAGGCGCAGGGCGAACTTCGGAGAAAGGCGGGCATGGGACAACACCTCGTCAAACCGCCACGGCAACGGCCTCGTCGGCGTCGATCTTGAAGGTGCTCACAGCCCTGACGAGGTTGTCGGCCTGTTCCTGCAGCGACTGGGCGGCGGCCGAGGCCTGCTCGACCAGCGCGGCGTTCTGCTGCGTGACCTGGTCCATCTGCGTGATGGCCTGGTTGATCTGCTCGATGCCCGAGGTCTGCTCCTGGCTCGCTGCCGTGATCTCGCCCATGATGTCGGTCACGCGGCGCACGCTGCCGACGATCTCTTCCATCGTGCGGCCGGCTTCGCTGACTTGCTTGCTGCCTTCCTCGACCTTCTCCACGGAGTCGCCGATGAGGGTCTTGATTTCCTTGGCCGCCGATGCCGAGCGCTGCGCGAGGTTGCGCACTTCGGAAGCCACCACGGCAAAGCCCTTGCCCTGCTCGCCGGCGCGTGCGGCCTCCACCGCCGCATTCAACGCGAGGATGTTGGTCTGGAAGGCGATGCCGTCGATCACGCCGATGATGTCGACGATCTTCTTGGACGACGCATTGATCGAGCCCATGGTGTCGACCACTTGAGAGACGACGCTGCCGCCCTTCACCGCCACCTCGGAGGCCGACACGGCCAGCTGGTTGGCTTGCCGTGCGTTGTCCGCGTTCTGCTTCACCGTGGAGGTCAGCTCTTCCATCGAGGCGGCCGTCTGCTCCAGCGAACTGGCCTGCTGTTCGGTGCGCGACGACAGGTCTTCGTTGCCCGCCGCGATCTGCCGGGACGCCACGGCAATCGCGTCGGTCGACGCCTTGATGCGCGTCACCAGGTCGGTCAGCGTGTCTTCCATGTCGCCCATGCCGCGCAGCAGCCGGCCAAAGTCGCCGCCGCGATCGGTCTCGAATTCCTGGCTCAGGTCGCCGGACGCCACGGTCTCGGCGATGAGCAGCGCCTCGCCGATCGGCTGCACGATGCCGCGCGTCAGCAGCCATGCAATGACCGAACCCAGCGCCAGGGCAAGCGCCGCCAGCACGACGAGGTAGACGCGGCCCGACTGGTACCGGGCTTCGATGTCGCTGGCCGTGCTGTCGATCTGCTGCTGCTGCAGCGCGGCCATCGCGCGGATGCTGGCATCGTAGGTTTCGAGCACGGGCAGCAGCTGAGTGTCGGTGAGCTTCGCGGCCTCTTCCGGCTGGCCGTCGGCCTTCAGCTTGAGCAGCTTGTTGCGCAGCTCGACGTAGTCGCCGCGCTTTTTCTTGATGTCGGCGCTCAGCGCCAGCTCCGCGGGGGACACCAGCATGTCCTCGAGCTTCTTCTGTGTCTCGGAGATTCCGGCGCTGGTGACGGTGATGCCTTTTTTCAGGTAGTCCTGCACCGTGGCGTCGGTGCTCTTGAGCAGCGAGATGGTGCGCACGCCGTTGGAGGTGGTGCCCAAGTGCCAGGCCGAGGCCAGGCGCTCCTTCACCAGCGACTGCCGGGCCAGTTCCTTCGTGGCCTCGCCCACGGCCTGCAGGCGCAGCACGCCCAGGCCGGCGATCAGCACCACCAGCGCGAGCACGACCGCGAATCCGGCGCCCAGGCGCCGGCTCGTATTCCAATTCTTCATGTGGCTTGTCTCCTCTCGGACCCTCTGGTGTCTTCTTTATGCGGTGCCCGGAGAAAGCTCAGGCCGCCATCTTCTCGATGAGGCCCATTTCCTGGCTCGACATGAGCCGGTCGATGTCCACCAGGATCAGCATCCGCTCTTCCAGCGTGCCCAGCCCGATCAGGTAGTCCGCGTCCAGCACCGAACCCATCTCCGGCGCCGGCTTGATCTGCTCGGCCGACAGCGTGATCACGTCCGACACGCTGTCCACCACCATCCCCACCACGCGACCGCCGATGTTCAGCACGATCACCACCGTGAACTGGTCGTACGTCGGGTCGCCCAGCTTGAACTTGATGCGCATGTCGATGATCGGGACGATGATCCCGCGCAGGTTCACCACCCCCTTGATGTACTCCGGCGCGTTCGCGATCCGCGTCACCGCGTCGTAGCCGCGCAGCTCCTGCACCTTCTGGATGTCGATCCCGTATTCCTCTTCGCCCAGCTTGAACGTCACCACCTCCAGGCGGCCCGCGCCTGTGGAAGCGCCGGGCTGCTGCTGTTGCCGTTGCTGGATGCTTGCGATCTCTGCCATGGGAATTCCTGTGTATTCCAGTGTTGGGGAAAGGCTTGCCGCGCGTGCGGCGGCCGTTACCGGGCAAGGCTGCGCCGCGTGGGGCTCAGCCGAATTTCTGCATGATGCGAACCAGCTTCTCGCCGTACTTCGGATCGGTGGCGTAGCCCGCGCGCTGCAGGCCGTGCGCGGCTTCGTGCGGGTCGTCGGTGGCCAGCACGTTCGCGTAGCGCGGGTTGCGCGTGATGAAGCGCGCGTAGTCGGTGAAGGCTTCGTCGTACGACGCGTAGGCGCGGAACTTGGCGCGCACCTTCTGCGGCTCGCCGTCGACGTATTCGGTGGTGGTGGTCTCGACCGTCGGGCCCTTCCAGCTGCGGTCGGCCTTGATGCCGAACAGGTTGAAGCTCTGCGTGCCGTCGTCCGCGCGGATCTCGCGCTTGCCCCAGCCCGACTCCAGCGCGGCCTGCGCCAGGATCAACGGCGCGGGCACGCCGCTGGCCGTGCTGGCCACCTGCGCGGAAGCGCCCATGCGGCCCACGAACTCGTCGACCTGGCCCTGCAGCGAAGCATTCGCTGCCGGCGCACGGCGCTCGCCGCTGTACTGGTACACGCCCAGGTCGGCCGCCGTGGAGACACGTCCGGTGGGCGCGGAGCCGATGGGAATGCCCGCGCGCGGAGACAACGGCAGGCCGCTGGCGCGAGGCTCGAGCAGCATCGGCCGGATGCCGATCTCGGCGTCGGCCTCTGCATCGGGCGGGCCCGAGGGCAAGGTGCGGCGCAGTTGCTCGAGCATGGCCTCGGCCAGCCCCACGCCGCGCCCCGAGAGGTTCTGCGCGAGCTGCTGGTCGAACATCGACTGGTAGACCTTCTGGCTCTGGCTGTCGAGCATGCCGCTGGAAGGCGTGGCTTCGCGCATGCTCTTGAGCACCATGTTCATGAACATGGCTTCGAACTGGCGAGAGACCTGCTGCAGCCCCTCTTCCGGCGACGCGCGCACGGTGCGGCGCAGCGCATCGACGCCCTGCACGTCCAGCGCAAAGCGCTGGTCGAGCGCGCCGGCGCGGCTGGCCACGTCGGAGGTGTTCCATGCGCCCGCGCCGGCGCCCATGTTCGAGACGGTCATGCGTGCGGCCTCAGATGATTTCCAGCTCGGCGCTCAGCGCGCCGGCCGATTTCATGGCCTGCAGGATCGACACCAGGTCCTGCGGATTCGCGCCCAGGGCATTGAGCCCCTTGACCACGTCCGACAGCGAGGCACCGCCGCGCACCATCTGCATGGCGCCGCCGCCCTGGTTCACTGAAATCTGCGAGGTCTGCGCCGCCACCGTGGTGCCGCCCGAGAGCGCACCCGGCTGGCTGATGACGGGCTCGGTGTTGATGACCACCGACAGGTTGCCGTGCGCGATGGCACAGTCCTTCACCCGCACCGCCTGGTTCATGACCACCGAGCCAGTGCGCGCATTGACCACCACGCGCGCGCCGGCCTGCGTCGGCGTCACTTCGAGATCTTCGAGCTTCGCGAGGAAACCCACGCGCTGCTGCGGCTCGGGCGCCCGCACGCGGATCACGCGCGCGTCGATCGCCTCGGCCGAGCCCGCGCCGAACTGCCGGTTGATGGCATCGACCGCGCGCTGCGTGGTGCCGAAGTCGGAGCGGTTGAGTTCGAGCGTGAACGTGCCTTCGCCCCCCACCGGCGCCTCGACCGTGCGCTCGACCAGCGCACCGCCCGGAATGCGGCCCGAGCTCAGCTGGTTGACCTGCACCTTGCTGCCATTGGCCGACGCTCCCGCGCCGCCGACCACCATGTTGCCTTGCGCCACCGCATAGGTCGCGCCGTCGACGCCCTTCAGCGGCGTCATCAGCAGCGTGCCGCCGCGCAGGCTCTTCGCATTGCCCATGGACGACACCGTCACGTCGATGTTCTGCCCCGCCCGCGCGAACGAAGGCAGCGTGGCCGTCACCATGACGGCTGCCACGTTCTTCAGCTGCATGTTCACGCCCTGCGGAATCGTGATGCCCAGCTGCTGCAGCATGTTGTTCAGGCTCTGCGTCGTGAACGGCGTCTGCATCGTCTGGTCGCCCGTACCGTCCAGGCCCACCATGAGCCCATAGCCGATCAACGGGTTGTCCCGCACCCCCTGGATGCTCGCCAGCTCCTTGAGGCGCTCCGCATGCGCGGGCGCAAACCCGAAGACACCCAGCGCCACCACCACCGCCGAGGCGATGCGCAAGCGAGCCAGAAAGTTCGTGAGATGCCGCGGAACCGGCTTTGCCGGGCCGCAGGCATCGCCCCCTGCAAGGGGGAAGGAGAAGCGACACGAAGTGCGCGAAGCCTGGGGGTTTTTCATAGTCAAAATGGCATGACGTTGAGGAAGATGCGCTGCATCCAACCCATGGTCTGGGCCTCGTCGATGTAGCCCTTGGCCGAGTACTCGATGCGTGCGTCGGCCACCAGCGTCGAAGGCACGGTGTTGTTGCCCGACACGGTGCGCGGATTCACCACGCCAGAGAAGCGGATGAACTCCGTGCCCTGGTTGATGCCCATCTGCTTCTCGCCGCTCACCAGCAGGTTGCCGTTGCCCATCACGTCCACCACCGTGACCGTGATCACGCCGCTGAAGGTGTTGTTGGCGTTGGCGCCGCCCTTGGCGGTGAGCGAGTTGGTGCCGCTGAGCTTGGTGTCCTGCCCGTCGAGCAGGCCGCCGATGAGTTTCGGAATCGCCGCGAACACGCTCGTGGTGCTGCCCGCGCGGCTGGCGTTCGCGCCCGAGTTCTTGGTGGCATTGACCTTCTCGTTGATCACGATGGTCAGGATGTCGCCGATGTTGCGCGGGCGCCGGTCCTCGAACAGCGCGTTGGCGCCCGGACCGTCCTGGAAGATCGCGCCGGGCGAGCGCCGCGGCTGCAGCTGCGCATAGCTCTCGGCGCGCGCCGTCATCGGCTGGTGCACCAGCGGCTCGCGCGGCAACTGCGCGCAGCCCGCGGCCAGCGCGGCGACGAGCATCGCCACCAGCACCCTGGCGGCGCCGCCCCGACGAAGAAGACGCGCACCCTGCATCACAGCTGGGCCAGGCGCTGCAGCATCTGGTCCGAAGTCTGGACCGCCTTGCTGTTGATTTCGTACGAACGCTGGGTGGCGATCATGTTGACCAGCTCTTCCACCACGTTCACGTTCGAAGCCTCCACGTAACCCTGGCTCAGCGTGCCCGCGCCGTCGACGCCGGGGTTCACCTGGTTGGGCGCGCCCGAGGCGTCGGTTTCGGCATACAGGTTCTCGCCACGGCTTTCCAGGCCCGTCGGGTTGACGAAGGTCGCGAGCTGCAGCTGGCCGATCTGCACGGTGTTCGTGCTGCCTGCCTGTACCACCGACACGATGCCGTCGCGGCCCACCGTGATGCTGGTGGCGTTGGCCGGGATGGTGATGGCGGGCTGCACCGGGAAGCCGCTGGCGGTCACGAGCTGGCCGTCGCGGTCTTTCTGGAACGAGCCGTCGCGCGTGTACGAGGTGGTGCCGTCGGGCATCAGCACCTGGAAGAAGCCGCCGCCGCTGATGGCCACGTCGGTCGGCTTGTCGGTCTTGGTGAGGTTGCCTTGCGAGTGGATGCGCTCGGTGGCGACCACGTGCACGCCGGTGCCGACCTGCAGGCCCGAAGGCAGGCGGGTCTGGTCGGACGACTGGGCGCCGCTCTGGCGCAGGTTCTGGTAGACCAGGTCTTCGAACACGGCGCGGCTGCGTTTGAAGCCGGTGGTGCCGACGTTGGCCAGGTTGTTCGACACGACGTCGAGCTGCGTCTGCTGCGCATCGAGGCCGGTCTTGGCGATGTAGAGGGAACGAATCATTTCTTGAAAATCCTGCGTGTGTTGCGTGCGGGCCGCGTGATGGCCGGGATGCGGTGCCTGCGGCCGATCAGCCGTAGGCCAGCAGCTTGTTGGCCGCCTGCGCGTTGGTGTCGGCGGTCTGCAGCGACTTCATCTGCATCTCGAAGCTGCGTGCATTGGCGAGCATGGCGACCATGGCCTCGACCGGGTTCACGTTGCTGCCCTCGACCGCGCCGGTGACGACAGTGACGGCCTCGTCGGCCTGGGCCGGCGGCAGGCCTTCGCGCATGCGGAAGAGCCCGTCGTCGCCGCGCACGAGGTCGGTGGTGGGCGGGTTGACCAGCTTCAGGCGGCCCACCTCGGCAATGCCGGTGAGCGTGCCCGAGGCGGGGTCGCGCGCGCCGACCAGGCCGTTGGGCGCGATGGCCACGGCCGAGCCGGGCGGCACGGTCATGGCGCCGTTGTCGCCCATCACGGCGCGTCCGCCCATGGTGGTGATCTGGCCGTCGGCGCCGATCTGCAGGTTGCCCACGCGGGTGTAGGCCTCGCCGCCGTCGGGCGTCTGCACCACCAGCCAGCCCTGGCCGCTGACGGCCAAGTCGAGCGCGCGGCCGGTTTCGGTGAGCGGGCCGTGCGTGAAATCCGCACCGGGCGTGGTCGCGGCCACGAAGGCCCGCGTGGGCGCCTCCTGGCCGACCACGGGCACCGCGCGGAAGTTGGCGATCTGCGCGCGGAAGCCCGGCGTAGAGACGTTCGCCATGTTGTTGGCCACGGTGGCCTGCTGATCCATGGCCTGCTTGGCGCCGCTCATCGCGACATACAACATTCGATCCACTGGGTGCTCCTGGTGCCGGTCGTTCGGTGGTGGTGGTCGGGGTGCCGCGTCAGCGGATGTTCATCAGCGTCTGCATGACCTGGTCCTGCGTCTTCACGGTCTGCGCGTTGGCCTGGTAGTTGCGCTGCGCGACGATGAGGTTGACGAGTTCGGAGGTCAGGTCGACGTTGGACGACTCCAGTGCGCCCGACTTCAGCGAGCCGAGCTTGGTGCCCTCGCCGGGCGTGCCGGTGAGCGCGTTGCCCGAAGCCAGCGTCTCGCCCCACACGTTGTTGCCCTTGGGCTCCAGGCCGTTCGGGTTGGCGAAGGACGACAGCACGACCTGGCCCAGCAGCTTGGTCTGCTCGTTGGAGAACTTGCCGGTGATGGTGCCGTCGGGGTTGATGGAGAACGAGGTCAGTTCGCCCGAACGGTAGCCGTCCTGGCTCAGCTTGCTCATGCCGTTGGCGGCGCCGAACTGGGTGGTGCCCGACAGGTCAATCGACGCGGTCAGCGGTGCCGCGCCGTTGGTGAAGGTGATGGCGCCGGTGCTCAGCTTGCCGCCGGCCGGCGCGGTCATCACGCCCTTGCTGTCGAACGTGAGCGTGGTGAGCGCGGCGCCCGCGTTCAGCGGCGCGCCGTCGGCGGTGCCGTACACGTTCCAGGTGTTGGCCGGCGTGGCGCTCTTCACGAAGTACACGGACAGGTCATGCGGATTGCCGAGCGAGTCGTACACCGGGCCGAGGGCGTTCGAGTAGTTGAACGTGCCGGAGTCGGCCGGGTTGAACGGCGTCTTGGCGGGTACGCCGAGGCGCGCGTCGAGGTTGAACTCGGCATTGACGTTGCCGGTGGCGCTGGGGGTCATCGACGCGGTCGGGATCTGGATGGCCGACGGCGTGCCGCCGTTGATGCCGCCGCTGGCGTTCACGCCGTAGCCCGTCAGGCGCAGGCCGGATGCATTGACGATGTAGCCGTCCTTGTCGCGGGTGAACTGGCCGTTGCGCGAATACGCGACCTCGCCGGTGGCGCTGCTCAGGCGGAAGAAGCCGTCGCCGTTCAGGATGGCCACGTCCAGCGGACGGCTGCTCGACTGCGTCACGCCCTGCGTGAAGTTCTGCACCACGCCCGACACCGAGGCACCGAGGCCGACGCGCGAGCCGGCATACACGTCCTGGAAGGTGGCGGCGGCGGACTTGTAGCCCACGGTGCCCGAGTTGGCGATGTTGTTGCCGATGACGTCGAGGTTGGCCGCGGCCACGCCGAGTCCGCTGATGCCCTGGGAAAAGCTCATGATGGTTCCTTACTTCAATGCGTTCAGTGCTGCGATGGATGAGAGAGGAGGCACGCGCCTCACAGGAACAGGCGCACGTCGGACAGGCCGATGCTGGCGCCCGAGCCCAGTTCGAGCGTGACGCCGCCGGCGCCCTGCTTGACGGCCGCCACCTGCGAGAAGGTGAGCGCGGTGGAGGTCACGGCGGAGGTGCCGTTCTTGGCATCGACGGTGAAGCGGTAGGCGCCTTCGGCGACCGCGTTTCCGGCCTCGTCCTTGCCGTCCCAGGTGACGGCGTTGACGCCTTCCTTCATGGGGCCGGCGTCGAGGGTACGAACCACGTTGCCCTTGTCGTCGAGGATCTTGATCGTGACGTCCGCGGCGGTGCCCGGCAGCTGCACGCCGAAGGCCTGCGTGGCGGGGTCCTTGCCCTCTTCGGGCTTCTTGGTGGTGAGCACGTCGCCCGGCGACAGCACGTTGTAGCCGATGAGGGAGGTCGCCTGCAGCAGCTGGTTGGCGCCGGTCTGGTTCACCAGGCCCGAGAGCGTGGTGTTGAGCTTTTCGATGCCGGTCACGGTGCTCATCTGCGCGAGCTGCGAGGTGAGCTCGGCGTTCTGCATCGGGTTGAGCGGGTCCTGGTTGTTGAGCTGCGTGACCAGCAGCTTGAGGAAGCGCTGCTCGTTGTCCTGGCTGGAGACGGTGTTGCCGGTCGCGGTCGATGCGTTCTGACCGGAGATGGAAGATGTGTCGGAGATGGCCATGGCGTGGTGGGTATGAGGGGGTTTACTGGCCGATGGTCAGCGTCTTGACCATCAGCGTCTTGGCCGTGTTGAGCACTTCGACGTTGGCCTGGTAGCTGCGCGAGGCCGAGATCATGTTGGTCATCTCTTCGACCACGTTGACGTTGGGCATCGCGACGTAGCCTTCGCCGTTGGCATGCGGGCTCTTGGGGTCGAACACCATCCTGGGCGGCGACGGGTCTTCGATCACGCCCGACACCTTCACGCCGCCGATGTCCTGGTGGCCCGAAGGCGCGACCTCGAACACCACCTGCCTGGCGCGGTAGGGCATGCCGTCGGGGCCGGCCACGCTCTCGGCGTTGGCCAGGTTGCTCGCGGTCACGTTCATGCGCTGCGATTGCGCGGTCATGGCCGAGCCCGCCACGTTGAAGATGTTCATGGAACTGCTTGGGAACGGCATGGCTTACTGCTGCGCCGCGGAGAGCAGCGACTTGATCTTGGCGTTGATGACGGTGAGGTTGGACTCGTAGCGCAGCGCGTTGTCGGCGAAGGCGATGCGCTCGACGTCCATCTCGACGGTGTTGCCGTCCAGGCTCGACTGGTTGGGCGTGCGGTAGAGCAGGTCTTTGTCGGGCATGGCCTGCGCCTGGCCCGCGAGATGGCGCGCCGAGGTGGTGGCCAGCGACATCGACTGCGACGCGCGGCCGCGCTCGACGGCTTCGCTCAGGCGGCTGCCGAAGTCGAAGTCGCGCGCCTTGTAGTTGGGCGTGTCGGCATGCGCGATATTGGCCGCGAGCACCTCCTGGCGCTCGGCCCGGAGGTTGAGGGCTTCGCGATTGAAGCGAAGCGCCGCATCCAGCTTGTCGATCATCTTTTTTCCATCCGTTGTGGCGTCGCCGATGCACGAGGCGCAGCGACAGATGGAAAGCGAGTCTATGCATGCATCGCGTTTGCAATCGTCCGAACAAAGGGGGTTTTCGCCTGCTGCTCGCACCTTCGATCCGGCACCGGATTTCTAGAATTGCCCGGCGTCGGCGTGTCTGCGTCGACTCCGGCGCCACCTGTTTTTTTGCCCTTTCCTCACGCTGCCGATGAACCTCCTACAGCTCCGGACCCGCCTGCTGCGCACCGTGCTGCCGACACTGCTGGCGATGGCCGCGTGCATGGCTCCCGCGTGGGCTTCTTCGGCACCCGCGGCCGATGCCGCCGGCACGGCCATCCAGAAATACCTGCAGGTGCAGACCGCCGGCCTGCCGGGCAAGGTCACGATCAGCCTGGAAGGCCGCGGCACCGAGGCGCTGCCGCCCTGCGAGGCGCCCGAGGCCTTCCTGCCGCCGGGCGCCACGCCGTGGGGCCGGGTGTCGGTCGGCGTGCGCTGCCAGACGGAGCGGCCCTGGACGCGCTTCGTGCAGGCGCACGTGTCGGTGGAAGGCAGCTATTTCGTGGCCGCGCGCGCCATCGAGACCGGCCGCCCGCTGGGCGCGGGCGACGTCACCGAGCGCACCGGCGACCTCACGCGGCTGCCGCGCTCCGTCATCACCAGCGCGGCCGAACTGGTCGGGGTGGTGGCGGCCAACCGCATCGGCCCGGGCGCGCCGCTGCGCAAGGAATCGGTGCGCGGGGTGACGGTCATCCAGCAGGGCCAGGCGGTGAAGCTGGTGGCCCAGGGCGAAGGATTCGTGGTCAGCACCGAGGGCAAGGCCCTGAGCGGGGCGAGGGTCGGCGCGGTGGTGCAGGCCAAGACCCGGGAGGGCCGGCTGGTCAGCGGCGTGGCGGACGAGGAGGGGCAGATCCAGCTCGCGCAGTAGCCGCTGGCGCCCGTTTCAACCTTCGTGCACGCAATTCCTAAAGTTCTTGCCAGGGCTGCCGATATACCGGTCAGCCCCTGAGGAATCACCTTGAAAATCGATCAACCCGCCCCTTCGGCCACGCCCCTCCATCGCTCGCCCGCCACGGGCGCGGCCCCGATGACCGGCGCCGACGCGCCCGAGCGCACCAAGGAAGCCAAGGAAGCTGCGCGGCAGGCCTCCGCGCACGTCCATGCGCTGCCCGCGGCCACGGATGGCAGCGATTTCGACGCGGCCCGCGTGGCGGCGATCCGCGAGGACATCCGCGCGGGCCGCTACCAGGTGCGCCCGGAGCGCATCGCCGACGGCCTGCTGGCCAGCGTGCGCGACCTGCTCGACGGCAAGAAGGACGGCCAATGAACGACGCCCAGGCTCTGCTGGCCAGGCTGCGCACGGAAGCGGCCTGCATCGGGGAATTCCTGGCCGTGCTGGACCGGGAGGCCAAGGCCATGTCGGCCGGCGTTTTCACCGATCTCGCGGCCATCGCCAGCGAGAAGACCCGCCTGCTCGACCGCATGGCCGAGCTCGACCGCGAGCGCGAAGCCATGCAGGCGGCCATGGGCTACGAGCCGGGCCGCGCGGGCGCGGACGCCGCTGCGGCGGGCGGCGGCCCCGAACTGCAACAGGCCTGGGCCGAGCTGCTGGTGCTGGCGGTGCAGGCGCGCAGCCACAACCTGCGCAACGGCTCGATGGTGTACGCGCACCTCGATTTCACCCAGCAGGCGCTGCACTTCCTGCAGGCCAGCGCACAGCTCTTCTACGGCCCGGACGGCATCCGCAAGACGCAATCCGGCGGCGGAAGCCGCCTGGCAGTGGGTTGAGCGGCACCGCCGCCGCCCTGCCCTCCAAACCGCATCGAACTATGGACATGAACAACGCTCAAGGCTCGCGCCACGTGGCCATGGTGGGCTGCGACAAGGCCCAGGCGAAGGCCTGGGGCCAGCGCCTGCAGCAGATCGGCTGCACATCGGCGCCATTCGACTCCAGCGCCGATTTCCTGAGCGCCGTGACCAACGGCGCGCCATTCGACCTGCTGCTGGTCGTGCTCAAGGACGAAGGCGCCTGGCCGGTGCTCACCGCCATGTGCAAGGCGCTGCGCATTCCCATCTTCCTGGTGGTCAATGCACTGCAGCGCGACCTGCTGAACGAGGTGCTGGCGGTGACCGGTAACGATTCCCCCGGTGCCGGCATCGACTTCGCGGTGCTGCCGGTCGACGATTTCGAGGTGGAACTGCGCGTGCGCGAGGCGCTGCGCCGCAATGAAACCCTGCTGCACCCACTTTCGGTGAGCGCGCTGTTCGGCAGCTACCACTTCCTCGGCAGCCGCAAGGTGGTGGTGCACCACGGCAGCGAGATCCGGCTGAAGCCGCGCGAGTTCGAACTGGCGCTGCTGCTGTTCCGCAACGCGGGGCGGCTGCTGGAGCGTGAATGGCTGCTGGCCTCGCTGTGGGTCGATTCGCGGATCGAACGCAAAAGCCGCGTGCTCGACTGCTGCGTGGCGAACATCCGCCGCAAGCTGTCGCTGCACAAGGAAAGCGAGTTCGTCCTGCACTCGGTCTATGGACGGGGGTATGAGCTGCGGCACGTGCCGGGATCGGCAGGGTTGCCGGCCATGGCCGACAGCGGCTTTCCGGACACCTCCAACGAGCCCACCTGGCTAGAGGAAACAGAGCGCGCCCGGGCGTAAGCGCGGGGCCTGAAAAGGCGTCCTTGGGTTTTCCCCGCCGACTGGGGACAACTTTGGGGAAAACCAAGGGGATTGCGCGCGGAATCGTTGCCTGGCGTGGCCTGCAACACGGTGCCTGCGAAATGGGCAGCGTGGAAAACTTCGACGTTCGGGCCGGGAAACGGCGCTTTTCCTACACCCGATGAGCGCCGTCTTGAGCGCGGCTCAGCCATTCTTCGAGAAAATATTTCACCCGTGAGCGCACGCGTTCAGGGTCATGTCGGTTCGAAGAAATAGTTCTCCGAAGGCAGGCGCTCAATGCCGGGCCATGTGCCGCAAGGGCTTTCTGACAGCCGGCCGAACGAGCGACATGCGCCCTCGGCCATACAAAGGAAATGACGACCTCCAGCCTCGAGGAACCGCCGTGAAGGCGGGTGCCGAAGCGACCTCTACCAACGCCAAAAGACCGTCCTCTGCAGTATCGGCGGGGAAACTTAAGCCGACCTGAATCTGAAAGCGGCTTTTCCCTGGGATGGAACAGGCAAAAAAATAGCCCCTTGCGGGGCCATTCTTGGAGGAGAGGGAGGGATTCGAACCCTCGGTACTATCGCTAGTACGCCTGATTTCGAGTCAGGTACATTCGACCACTCTGCCACCTCTCCGGTGCTGTCGAGCCTCTGATTATAGCGGAGAAATTTCCGCTATTTGAAGCCCTGCGCCTCAGGCGCGCAAAACTTCGGCGCCGCCGATGTACGGCCGCAACGCGGCCGGCACGTTGATCGAGCCGTCTTCGTTCTGATGGTTCTCCAACACGGCCACCAGCGCGCGTCCCACGGCAAGGCCGGAGCCGTTGAGCGTGTGCACGAGTTCGTTCTTGCCCTGCGCGTTCTTGAAGCGGGCCTGCAGGCGCCGTGCCTGGAAGGCTTCGCAGTTGGAGACCGAACTGATCTCGCGGTAGGTGTCCTGCGCCGGCAGCCAAACCTCGAGGTCGTAGGTCTTGGTGGAGCCGAAGCCCATGTCACCCGTGCACAACAGCACCACACGGTACGGCAGCTCCAAGGCCTGCAGCACGGCTTCGGCGTGCCCCGTCATCTCTTCGAGCGCGTCGTAGCTCTTTTCTGGGTGCACGATCTGCACCATCTCGACCTTGTCGAACTGGTGCTGGCGGATCATGCCGCGCGTGTCGCGGCCGGCGCTGCCGGCTTCGGAGCGGAAGCACGGCGTGTGGGCCGTGACCTTGATCGGCAGTTGCGACTCGGCCACCACCTCGTCGCGCACGAAGTTGGTCAGCGGCACTTCGCTGGTGGGAATGAGGTACAGCGCCGAATGGTCGGGCGCCGGCTCGCCGTCCTGGCCGCCCTTCTTCGCGGCGAACAGGTCGCCCTCGAACTTGGGCAACTGGCCGGTGCCGCTGAGCGTGGCGGCATTGACGATGTAGGGCACGTAGCACTCGGTGTAGCCGTGCTTCTCGGTCTGCATGTCGAGCATGAACTGCGCAAGCGCGCGGTGCAGGCGGGCGATCGGGCCCTTCATCACGGTGAAGCGCGAGCCCGCGAGCTTGGCGCCCATCTCGAAATCGAGGCCCAGCGGCGCACCCAGGTCGACATGGTCTCTGGCGGCAAAGCCCAGCGGCTTGGCGTTGGCGCCGGCGCCGCCCTGCGGGGCCCAGCGGCGCATTTCGACGTTGCCGCTCTCGTCTTCGCCCAGCGGCACGCTGGCGTGCGGCAGGTTGGGCACGGCGAGCAGCAGGGCCTGCAGCTCGGGCTGGATTTCTTCGAGGCGTCTGGACTGCGATTCCTGCTCGGCCTTGAGCGCGTTGACTTCGGCCATCAGCGCATCCACCGACTCGCCCTTGGCCTTGAGCGGGCCGATCTGCTTGTTCAGCGAATTGCGGCGCGCCTGGATTTCCTCGGTGCGGGTTTGCAGCGTCTTGCGCTCGGCCTCGAGCGTGGTGAACGCCGACACGTCGAGGTAAGGCTGGTTTTTCTTGCGTTTTTCAAGGCCGGCCACGGCGGAGGCCAGGTCTTTGCGGAGCAGGGTGATGTCGAGCATCGGTCGATTTTAGAGGGCGGCTTGTCAGGCGACGGTGGCGGGGTCGACGTTGGCGCCGCAGACGATCAGGCACACCTTCTCGCCTTCGCGCGGCACATAGGCGCCCGTTTGCAGCGCGGCCAGCGGCAGCGCGGCGGCCGGCTCCACGGCGAGCTTGAGCTCCTTCCACAGCCACTGCTGCGCGGCGCGGATGGATTCGTCGGACAGCAGCAGCGCCTGCGCGACCTGCTGCTGCGTGATTTCCCAGGCGATGGCGCCGATGCGGCGCGCGCCGAGCGAGTCGGCCGCGATGCCGCCCACTTCGACGTCGACCGGCTCGCCGGCTTCGCGGGCGCGCAACAGGGTCGGCGCCTTCTCGGGCTCCAGCGCCACCACGCGGGCGCGCTTCTCGAACCAGCCGGCGAGGCCGCCGATCAGGCCGCCCCCGCCGACGCTCACGAGCACCGCGTCGGGCAGGCCGCCCTGCGCTTCGATTTCACGGCCCAGCGTGCCTGCGCCGGCCACCACTTCGGGCTGGTCGTAGGCGTGCGTGAGCAAGGCGCCGGACTCCTTCTGGCGCGTGAGGCAGGCCGCCAGCGCATCGGGATAGAGCTGGCCGACGACGACCACTTCGGCGCCCAGCGCGCGCAGGCGCGCACGCTTGGCTTCCGGCGAGACACCCGGCAGGAAAACCTGGCAAGGCACGCCCAGCGCCTGCGCCGCGGCGGCGGTGGCGATGCCGGCATTGCCGCCCGAAGCCACGACCACGCCGCTTTCGGGAATGTCGTTGGCCAGCAGCCGGTTCATCATGCCGCGTGCCTTGAAGCTGCCGCTGACCTGCATGTGCTCGAGCTTGAGCCAGACCTCGGCGCCCGGCGCCGTGACGCCGAAGGCGGCCGCCGGTAGCTTCCACAGCGGCGTCTGGCGCAGGAAATGACCGGCGCGCGCGTCCAGCCTGGCGGCGGCGCTCTCGATTTCGGAGCGCCAGCGGTTCGTGTTCTTGTCGTTCAAGAGATGTGTCCGGGAGGGGGGATGTCGTCGAGCTTGAGGCCCTTGGGGAGCGGAAACTTGATGGTTTCCTCGATGCCGTCCATCTTGCGCACGGACACCGCGCCGAAAGCGCGCACGCGGTCGATCACCTCGCGCACCAGCACCTCGGGGGCCGAGGCGCCGGCGGTGAGGCCGATGCGCGTCTTGCCCTCGAACCACTCGGGCTTGAGCTCTTCGGCGGAGTCGACCATGTAGCTCTCGGTGCCCAGGCGCTGCGCCAATTCGCGCAGCCGGTTGCTGTTGGAGCTGGTGGGGCTGCCGACCACGATCACCAGGTCGACCTGCGGGCTCATGATCTTGACCGCGTCCTGGCGGTTCTGGGTGGCGTAGCAGATGTCCTGCTGCTTGGGCTCGCGCACGGCCGGAAAGCGCGCGCGCACCGCGGCAGCGATCTCGGCGGCGTCGTCCACGCTCAGCGTGGTCTGCGTGACGACCGCGAGCTTGTCGGTCTGCCCCGGCGAGACCCTGGCCACGTCTTCCACGTCTTCCACCAGGTGGATGCCGCTGGACAGCTGGCCCATCGTGCCCTCGACCTCGGGGTGCCCCTTGTGGCCGATCATGATGAACTCGTAGCCCTCTTTCGCGAGCTTGGCCACCTCGACGTGCACCTTGGTCACCAGCGGGCAGGTGGCGTCGAAGATCTCGAAGCCGCGGTCGCGCGCCTCCTGCTCCACGGCCTTGCTCACGCCGTGCGCGCTGAAGACCAGCGTGGCGCCGGGGGGCACGTCGGACAGTTCCTCGATGAAGATCGCGCCCTTGGCCTTGAGCTCGTTCACCACGTAGGTGTTGTGCACGATCTCGTGGCGCACGTAGATCGGCGCGCCGAACTTGGCGATGGCGCGCTCGACGATCTCGATGGCACGGTCCACGCCCGCGCAGAAGCCGCGCGGCTCGGCCAGGATGACTTCGGAGATGCCTGTATTCATAGCACGCCGATGAGCTTCACTTCGAAGGTCACGGGCTGGCCGGCCAGCGGATGGTTGAAGTCGAAGCGCACGCCGGTCTCGTTCGATTCGATCACCGCGCCGGCGTAGCTGCCGGTGCCGTCGGGCGTGGGGAACTGCACCACGTCGCCCACGGCGTACTGCTCGTCGGGGTCGCCCATCTGGGCGAGCAGCTTGCGCGCCACCCACTGCTGCATGTCGGGATTGCGCTCGCCGAAGGCCTCGCCGGCGGGGAGCTCGAAGGTGGCGTGGGTGCCCTCTTCCAGGCCCATCAGGCGCTGCTCCATGGCGGGCGAAAGCTCGCCGGTGCCCAGCGACAGGGTCGCCGGCTTGTCGGTGAAAGTGTTGATGATGTCGCCTGCCGGACCGGCCAGCCGGTAGTGCAAGGTCAGGAAGGAGCCGAAAGTCACGACTTGGGACATGGGAGCGGCGGAGGTGGGCAAAGACAAGGTGGGTGTCCCGATAAACTGGACTTCATTTTAAGGACCGGGGCTTCCACCCGGCTCCGCCAAGGTTTCACCCAGGGTTTCATGGCATTCAAGGATCTCCCTCTCGACGCCCGTCCACGCGAAAAGCTCATCTCGCGAGGCGCCGCCGCGCTGGCGGATGCCGAGTTGCTGGCCCTGCTGCTGCGCACCGGCGTGGCGGGCAAGAACGTGCTGCAACTGGCCCAGCAACTGCTCGAGCGCTTCGGCGGCCTGTCGGGCCTGCTGCACACCGGCCCTGACGACCTCAAGGCCGTCAAGGGCATGGGCGGCACCGCCAAGCGCTCCGAGCTGATCGCGGTGCTCGAGCTGGCGCGGCGCGCCATGGGCGAGAAGCTCAAGGAGCGCACGGTGTTCGACTCGCCCGAGGCGGTCAAGCAATACCTGCAGCTGCACATCGGCTCGCGCCCGCACGAGGTGTTCGTGGTCGTCTTCCTCGACGTGCAGCACCGCCTCATCATGCTGGAAGAAATGTTCCGCGGCACGCTCACGCAGACCAGCGTCTACCCGCGCGAAGTGGTCACGCGCGCCATCCACCACCAGGCCGCGGCCGTGGTGCTGGCCCACAACCATCCCAGCGGCGCCATCGAGCCGTCGCGCGCCGACGAATCGCTCACGCAGACGCTGCGCGCCGCGCTCGCGCTGGTCGACGTGCGCGTGCTCGACCACGTCATCGTGAGCCCCGGCCAGAGCTTCTCGATGGCCGAGAAAGGACTGCTCTGATGCCCCAGCGTTCAACCGCGCTCAAGAACCTCGCCGACCTCAAGCAGGTGCAGCGCGTGCTCGCCGAAACCCGCGAGCGCGAAGCGGCCGAGGCGGCCGCGAAGGCCGCCGCCGAACGCAAGCGCGCCGCCGAGAAAGACCTGTTCGCCCGCGCCATCGGCGCCACCGAACCGCTGCGCCGCAAGGCGGCAGTGCCACTCGCGCCGGAACCGCCGGCCCCCATCCCGGTGCAGCACCAGCTCGACGAGCAGCGCGTGCTGCGCGAATCGCTGTCCGACGAGTTCGACGTGACCACGCTGCTCGACGTGGACGACGCCATGAGCTTTCGCCGTCCCGGCATCGGCACCGACGTGACGGCGCGGCTGCGCAAGGGCGACTGGTCCATCCAGGCCCAGGTCGACCTGCACGGCCTGCGCAGCGACGAGGCGCGCGAAGCGCTCGGTGGCTTCATCCGCAATGCCCACAAGCAGGGTCTGCGCTGTGTACGCGTGGTGCACGGCAAGGGCCTGGGCTCGCCGGGCAGGCAGCCCGTGCTCAAGACCAAGACGCAGCGCTGGCTGATCCAGAAGAACGAAGTGATCGCCTTCGTGCAGGCGAAGCCGGCGGAGGGCGGCGCCGGGGCGCTGGTGGTACTGCTGGCGCCCGCGCGGCGCTGAGCCACGCGGACGCCGGCCCGGTTTCGGTCAGTTGTTCAGGTCGAGCTTGTAGCGCGATTGACCCTTGCCGCCGCCGTCGTCCGCGGCCAGCAGCGAAATGTTGGCCAGTCCCGCGGCCGTGGCCGCGCCCAGTTGATTCGGCGCCGAAGAGAAGACCACGTTGCCCGCCGTCGCGACCTTGGTGAAGGCCCAGCTGCGCGCTGAACCGTTGGCTGCGCGCGTGATGGTCTTCTTGGCCTTGATGTAGTCGATCAGCACGTCGCGGTTCGCGTCGGGCGACGGGTAGATCGTCGCGCGGCCGTCCAGCGCGGGGATGAAGCTCGCGCCGCTGGTCGCACGGTAGTTGTTCGTCGCGATGACGAAGTCCTTCGCCGGGTCCATCGGCGCGCCCATGTACATCAGGTTCTTGACCCGGCTGCCCACCGCCTGGGTCACGTCGATCTCGTACTGCACATCCGGCGTGGTGAACATGTCGAAGTTGTAGCCCGGGAAGGTGCTGATCAGCTGCTGGTCCGTCGCCAGTGCCGGATCGATCCGGTTGAAGCGCTTGGCGGCGGCTTCGAGCCAGCCCTTGATCTCGGCGCCCGTCACCTTCACCGCATACACCGTGTTGGGGTAGAGGTACAGGTCGGCCGCGTTGTTGATCGCCACGTTGCCGGCGGCCACGTCCGTGTAGTCGCGGGCGCCTTCATAGCCCGACTTGAAGGGCGCGCTCACCGACAGCACCGGCAGGCTCGCGTACTGCGGCAGGTTGGCCGCGATGTAGTTCTTCACGTAGTCGGCCTGCGCCTGGTTCACGATCTGGATCGCGCCGGGGTCGCCCACGTCCGCGAAGTAGGTGCTCATCTGGAAGTCGGTGGTGCCGATGGGCGTCTTCACGTAGGCGATGGTGGCCTGGTGCTGCGTTTCGACCAGCGGCGCGACGCTCGGGTCGGCATCGGCGTAGATCGCCTTGCCCGCGCCGTCCTTGCCGGTCTGCGTGGAGCGCGCCTCGACGAAGGTCCTGGTCTTGTCCACGCCCCATGCCTTGCCGTCGTACACCAGGTCGAGCCTGATCAGGCCCAGCGCCTTGCCCCACGAGCTGGCCATCACGGCCGGCACGCCGTTGACGGTGCCTGCGGCGTTGTCCACGCCGGCCTGCGTGTAGCCCGGCTTCGCGCTGCGATCGGGGAACGTGCCATGCTGGTGGCCCATCATCAGAGCGTCGATGCCCGCCACCTTCGACAGGTAGAGGCCGGGGCTTTCCATCGTCGGCGAGTACGGCGATGCATCGAGGCCGCCGTGCTGCAGCGCGACCACGATGTCGGCGCCCTTGGCGCGCAGTTCGGGGATGTATTTGGTGGCGGCTTCGACGGCGCCTTCGGTGCGCACCTTGCCTTCGAGGAAGCGCTTGTCCCAGTTCAGGATGCCGGGCGTGGTGAAGCCGATCACGCCGACCTTCACCGGCACGGTCACGGTCTTGCCGTCGGGCGCCATGGCGGTGAACTGCCTGGTCACGATGGTGTACGGCGCGAGCAGCGGCTTGCCGCTCTTCACGCTCTGCACGTTGGCCAGCACCATGGGGAAAGCCGGGCCTGCGCACTTCTTGCTGCCGTCCACGCCTTCGACGTCGAGGCCGCCGCCGATCACCTGGTTGAGGAAATCGAGGCCGTAGTTGAACTCGTGGTTGCCCAGCGTGCCGGCGTCGTAGCCGGTGGCGTTCATGGCCTTGTAGATCGACAGCGGCTGCGTGCACGGAACGCGGCTCACCAGGGCTTCGTAGTCGGCCAGCGCCGTGCCCTGGATGGTGTCGCCGTTGTCGAACAGCATCGTGTTCGGGAATTCCTTGCGCGCCGCGTTGATCAGCGTGGCGGTGCGCTCGTAGCCGTACGACTTGTCTTCGGCGAGCTTGAAGTAGTCGTAGCTGCGCACGTTGGCGTGCAGGTCGGTGGTCTCCAGCAAGGCGACCGTGGCGCGCGTGCCCTTGGCAACGGGTGCCGGCGTGGTGTCGGTCGCGGGCGTGGACGCGACCGGGGGAAACACGGTGCCGCCACCGCCGCTGCCGCCGCCACAGGCGGTCAGCACGGCGGCGATCACGGCGGCACAGGTGGACATGGGGGCAAGGCGCAATAGCGACGCGGCCGCTGCGTTTTTCATCGAGAACTCCCTCTGCAGTATTGGAGAAGGAAGCAGTCTCTGAAAGCGCAATGACAGGCTGGTGAACCCGGCCTGACTTGCGGCGCAATTACGACAGGTGGTTTTTCAGGGGAATCGAAGCATCGGCAATCACAGCCGGATCGGGGCTGCGGCCCGCTTCGAGCAGCTTGCGGCTCATCATGTGGTCGACCGGTGCGTTGACCGATTCGACGCACACCAGATGCCCATCGACATAGTGGAAGAGCGAGAACGCATTGGGGTTCGCGCCCGGGCCGGGACGGCGCACGCTGGTCAGGCCCGCCGTGCCCTCTGCCGGCATCAGGCCCACCATCTGCAGCCGCATGCTGCCCTGGTCGGACCAGAACCACGCCACCGCGTCGTGGTCGCGTGCCGCGCCGGTCAGCGTGGCGACCGCCGTGCGCGCCTGGTCGTTCGCGTTCTGCACCGACTCGAGCCGCAATGCGCGGCCCGCGCGGCGATCGGGGAAGCGCGTGCAGTCACCCACGGCCAGCACGCCGGCGGCGCTGGTCTGCATCTGTGCGTCGACCACGATGCCGTCGGCGCACTCGATGCCGGCCGCCTGCGCGAGCGCGGTCTCGGGCACGGCGCCGATGCCCAGCAGCAGCAGGTCGACGGGCTGCTTAACGCCGTTGACCTGCACCGACACCAGCCGGTCGCCTTCGACCTCGAACGCGCCCGTCTGCGCACCGAGCACGATGTCGATGCCTGCCGCGCGATGCGTGGCCAGCACGTGTGCCGACAGCTCGGGCGACACCGCGCGGCCCAGCAGGCGCGGCGCGCTTTCGATCACCTGCACCGACTTGCCCAGCGCCTTGGCCGTTGCCGCCACTTCGAGCCCGATGAAGCCGCCGCCCAGTACCGTGACCTTCTCGGCCGATGCGAGCCGGGTGCGCAGGCGATGCGCCTCGTCCGCGGCGCGCAGGCTGGCGACGTTCTCCAGGCCAGGCTTCAGGTCGGGCATCTGGCGCGCGCGTGTGCCGGTGGCCAGCACCAGCCGCTCCCAAGGCAGCACGGCGCCCGAACGCAGCGTGACGGTATGTGCCTCGCGGTCGATGGCCACGGCCGCGTCGCCCAGGTGCAGCGTGATGCCCGCTTCGCGGTACCAGTCGGCAGCCTTGTGCGGCTGCGTGGTTTCCTCGGCGCTCTTGAGGAAGGCCTTGGACAGCGGCGGACGGTGATAGGGCTCGCAGGCCTCTTCGCAGACCAGGTGCACGCGCGCGCCCTGCCCCGCTTCGGCAAGGCCGGCACAGAGCTGGGCCGCGGCGTGGCCGCCGCCGATGATGACGATGGAGTTCATTGGAAAGCGTCTTTCGGAGTCGTTATGTATTCGGTCGCGCTGTGGCCGCGTCATTCGCCGCGGTTGCGCATCCAGTCGGCGGTCTTGAAGAAGGAGTCACGCAACCTCGCGCGCAGGTCTTCCGGCACGCCCGTCTCGCCCATGGCCTGGTCCATGCAGGCCAGCCACTGGTCGCGTTCCTTGATGCCGATGGTGTGGCCGCCGATGCTCTGCGGCAGGTGGCGCGCGCGCAGCATCGGGTGGCCGAAGCGGTCGGTGTAGTGCTGCGGGCCGCCGAGCCATCCGCACAGGAACCAGAACAGGCGCTGGCGTGCGTTGTCGAGGCTGGTGCCGTGCACCGCGCGCAGCTGCGCGTAGGCGGGCTCGAGGTCCATCAGGTCGTAGAAGCGCTCGACCAGCGCCTCCACCTTCGGCTCGCCGCCGATCCAGTCGAACGGCGTGCCGGCGGGCGGCTTTTCTTGAATCTGCATGGGCGCAAGTATCCGTGCCGCAGGTGCTCAGGCCTGCACGAGGTTCGGAATGCCCACGTCGGGGTTCACGTCGGCCTCGTAGTCCACGCCTTCCACCCCGAAGCCGAAGAGCCGCAGGAACTCGGCCTTGTAGCCCGCGAAATCGCTGATGGTGTTGAGGTTCTCGTCGGTCACCTGCGGCCAGAGTTCGAGCACGCGGGCCTGCACCTGCGGCGCCAGTTCCTTGTAGTCGGCGCGCAGGCGGCCTTCGTCGTCGATGTGCGGTGCGCCGCCGTAGAGGCTGTCGGCGTAGAGGCCGTGCACCTGCTCGATGCAGCCCTCGTGCGTGCCCTGCGCCTTCATCACCTTGAACAGCAGCGACAGGTACAGCGGCATCATCGGAATGGCCGAGCTGGCCTGCGTGACGACCGCCTTCAGCACCGATACCCGCGCATCGCCGCCCTTCGCGGCCAGCGTCTCGCGAATGCCCAGAACCTTCTGGTCGAGGTCTTTCTTGGCCGCGCCGATGGAGCCGTTCCAGTAGATGTCGTGCGTGATCTGCTCGCCCAGGTAGGTGAAGGCGGTGGTCCTGGCGCCGTCGGCCAGCACGCCGGCCTGCTGCAGGGCGTCGATCCACATCTGCCAGTCTTCACCGCCCATGACGGCCACGGTGTTGTCGATCTCTTCCTGCGTCGCGGGCTCGAGCACCGATTCCTTCACGGTACCGCTGTCGGTGTCGAGCCCGCGCAGGGTCACCGGCTTGCCGATGGGCTTGAGCACCGAGTTGAAGACCTGGCCAGTCTTCGGATGCGTGCGGCGCGGCGCGGCCAGGCTGTAGACCACGAGGTCGACCTGCCCCAGATCGGCACGGATGGCGTCGATGGTCAGCTGCTTCACCTCGTCGGAGAAGCCGTCGCCGTTGATGCTCTTCGCATAGCGGCCCTCGGCCTCGGCGGCGCGATGGAAGGCGGCGGTGTTGTACCAGCCGGGCGAGCCGGGGCGGTTCTCGCTGCCCGCGCGCTCGAAGAACACGCCGAGCGTGTCGGCGCCGCAGCCGAAGGCGGCGGTGATGCGCGCGGCCAGGCCATAACCGGTGGACGCGCCGATGACCAGCACCTTCTTCGGGCCGCCCGCGATGGGAGGCCGGGCCTTGACGTAGTCGATCTGTTGCCGGACGTTGGCTTCGCAACCCGTCGGATGGGTGGTCACGCAGATGAAGCCGCGCACACGCGGTTTGATGATCATGGAAAACTCGCTGGATGGGATATCTGGAAAGAGCGGCCGGGGCATGCCTGGGGGAGAGCACGCTTTCGTTCGCGACCGGCCGGTCGGCGACGTGAATTTAACCCAGCGCGAAAGCCGCGCCTTCAGCAGCCCCACAGGCATGCACAGGCCGGCGTGCCACACATAGCCCCGCGCACATGTCGATATATGAATTGACCATTTAATGATCCGAGGTTTTATTGATATGGTCTCGCCCTGCTTTCCCTGAAGGAGAAGAACATGCGCTTGAACCTGATTGCCGCGGCAGTTGCCGCCTCCGCCCTGCTGCTCGGCACCGTCGCACACGCCGACCAGTTGGCCGACATCAAGAAGAAAGGCGAACTGGTCGTCGGCGTGCTCGGCACCGACGAGCCCGCGACCTTCATCGATCCGAAGACGCGCCAGATCGTCGGCTACGAGGTCGACCTGGTGAACGCCATCGCAAAGAAGATCGGCGTGAAGCCGGTGCTCAAGCAGATCGCGGTGGCCGCGCGCATTCCGGAACTGCAGCAGGGGCACGTCGACCTGGTGGCCGCAGGCCTCACGCACAACAAGGAGCGCGAGGCGCAGATCGACTTCTCGCTCACCACCTTCGTCACCGGCCAGAAGGCCATCGTGAAGAAGGACAGCGGCATCACCGACGTGCCGCAGCTCGCCGGCAAGAAGGTGCTGACCATCCGCGGCGGCACGCAGGAGCCGAACATCCGCAAGGCCGTGCCCAATGTCGAGGTGGTCACCTTCGACACCAGCCAGCAGGCCTTCCAGGCGCTGCAGCAGGGCAAGGGCGTGGGCTATGTGGACGACGAAGCCGCGCTGCTGCGCAGCTACGCCAAGCTGGGCCCGCAGAAGGCGCAGTACGTGGTGCTCAAGCAGAACCTGAGCACCGAGGCACTGGCCATCGGCATCAAGAAGGGCGAGGCCGGCCTGAAGGCGGTGGTGGACGACACGCTGCGCGAGCTCGAGAAGTCCGGCGAGGCCGAGAAGATCTTCATCAAGTGGTATGGCCCGAACACGGCGTCGGGCTTCCAGACGCGCGACTTCAAGCTCGACAGCGACAAGATCGACTGAGCCTGTCTTTCTCCTTCCCCCGCCGGGGGAAGGCCGGGTTGGGGCGCGCGGGCTCCGCATGAGCGCCGCGTCTTTCCGGGCGCCGTCGTGCCCCCACCCCAACCCTCCCCCAGCGGGGGAGGGAGCCAAGACCGCGCGCGACGGTGATACTGTCGCCCCTCATGCCCCTGTTCGACTATTCCTTGCTGCTCACCGGCAAGTACCACGACATGCTGGTCGCGGGCCTGCTGCTGTCGCTGCAGCTGCTCGCGGCCGCGCTGGTGCTGGCCCTGCCCATCGCGCTGGTGGTGGCGCTGCTGCGGCTGTCGCCCTTCGCGCCGCTGCGCTGGCTCGGCTTTGCATACGTCGAGTCGATCCGCAACATCCCGCTGCTCGCGCACATGCTTTTCTGGTATTTCGGCGCGCCCGAGCTGCTGCCCGAGGGCATCAAGCAATGGCTCTACGCGGGGCACATCGAGGCCTTCAGCGCGGTGATCGCGCTGGCGCTGTACACGGCGGCCTTCATGGCCGAGGACATCCGCAGCGGCATCCGCGCAATTCCGCTGGTGCAGTTCGAAGCCGGGCGCGCGATGGGCTTCAGCTACCTGGCCACCATGCGCCGCGTGGTGCTGCCGCAGGCGCTGCGCGTGACCGTTCCGCCGCTCATCTCGCAGACGCTGAGCCTGTGGAAGAACACTTCCATCGCCACCGTGATCGGCGTGGCCGAGCTGATGTACCAAGCCGGGCAGGTCGAGAGCGCGACCTTCCGCAGCTTCGAGTCGTTCGCGTTCGCGAGCGCCGCGTACCTCACCGTATCACTGGCCATCACAGGGCTGGCGACCTGGTACCACCACCGCTATCCGGTGCGGACCATCTGAAGGCCCGACGCGATGCTTCAGATCATCAACGACTACTGGGTCTACTTCCTCATCGGGCAGTACCCGAACGGCCCGCTCGGCGGGCTCGTGCTCACGCTGCTGCTGGCCTCCTGCGGGCTGGTGCTCGCACTGCCGCTGGGCATCGTGCTGGGCCTGGCGCGCGTGAGCCCGTGGCGCTGGCTGCGCTGGCCGGTCACGGGCTTCGTGTTCGTGGTGCGCGGGCTGCCGCTCCTGATGGTGATCTTCTGGGCCTACTTCTTCCTGCCCAGCGTCACCGGAGTAAAGACCGACCAGTTCACCACCATGCTGATCGCGCTGGTGGTGTTCGACGCCGCCTATCTCGCCGAGATCGTGCGCGCCGGCATCCAGGGCCTGCCGCGCGGGCAGATGGAAACCGCCCGCGCGCTCGGCCTGGGCTACGGCCGCGCGATGCGGCTGGTGGTGCTGCCGCAGGCGCTGCGCAGCATGCTGCCTTCGCTGGTGAACCAGTTCGTCTCGACCATCAAGGAGACCTCTCTGGGCTACATCATCGGGCTGGCCGAGGTGTCGTTCATCGCGACGCAGATCAACACGCAGGTGTTCACCAAGCCCGCGCAGATCTACCTGATATTGGGCGGTACGTATTTCATTCTCTGCTTCGGCCTGTCGCGCTTCGCCTACTGGCTCGAACGCCGGCTCGCGCGCCGCGGCATCTCCACAGCCACCGCCAAGGTGTCCGCATGATCGAACTCGAAAAAGTCAACAAGTGGTACGGCAGCTACCACGCGCTGGTCGACGTGACCGAGACCATCCGCAAGGGCGAAGTCGTCGTGGTGTGCGGGCCATCGGGCTCGGGCAAGTCGACGCTGATCCGCACCTTCAACCGGCTGGAGCCGATCCAGTCGGGCCGCATCGTGGTCGACGGGCAGGACATCCATGCGCCGGGCCTGGACGTGAACGCCTTTCGCTCGCGCATCGGCTTCGTCTTTCAGCAGTTCAACCTGTTCCCGCATCTCACGGTGCTGCAGAACTGCACGATGGCGCCCATGCAGCTGCGCGGCCTCACGCGCAAGGAAGCCGACGAGCGCGCGCTGGCGCTGCTGCACCGCGTGGGCCTGTCGAACAAGGCCGACGCATGGCCGAGCGAACTGTCCGGCGGCCAGCAGCAGCGCGTGGCCATTGCGCGCGCGCTGGCCATGCAGCCGCCGCTGATGCTGTTCGACGAGCCCACCAGCGCGCTCGACCCCGAGATGGTCGGCGAGGTGCTGCTGGTGATGCGCGACCTCACGCGCGACGGCATGACGATGGTCTGCGTGACGCACGAGATGGGCTTCGCGCGCGAGGTGGCCGACCGCGTGCTGTTCATGGACGAAGGCAAGGTGCTGGAACGCGCCACGCCCGACGACTTCTTCAACCGCCCGCAGCATCCGCGCGCGCAGCAGTTCCTGTCCGACATCCGATCCCCTTTCTCGAGAGACGCATGACCGACGCATCGCTCCCCCTCATCGACGTTTCGGCGCTCGTTGCCGGCTCCGTCGGGCGCGAGGCCGTCGCCTCGCAGATCGGCGCCACCTGCCGCGCCCACGGCTTCTTCTACGTGACCGGCCACGGCGTCGACCCCGCGCTGGTGCGGCGGCTCGAAGACCTGAGCCACCGCTTCTTCGAGCTGCCCGAGGAAACCAAGATGCAGTGGCGCATGGCCCTGGGCGGTCGCGCATGGCGCGGCTACTTTCCGCTCGGCGGCGAGCTGACCTCCGGCCGGCCCGACTGGAAGGAAGGCCTCTACCTGGGCACCGAGCTGCCCGCCACGCACCCGCTGGTGCTGGCGAAGACGCCGGTGCACGGGCCCAACCTGTTCCCCGACGTGCCGGGTTTTCGCGAAACCATCCTCGACTACATGGCGGCCGTCACGCAACTCGGCCACCGGCTCATGGAAGGCATCGCGCTGAGCCTGGGCCTGCCGGCCGGCTACTTCGCCGAGCGCTACACGGGCGATCCGCTGATCCTGTTCCGCCTGTTCAACTATCCGTCGCAACCGGTGCCCGAAGGCCTGGACGTGCAATGGGGCGTGGGCGAGCACACCGACTACGGGCTGCTCACGATCCTGCACCAAGACCAGATCGGCGGCCTCGCGGTGCATACGCCCGGCGGCTGGATCGACGCGCCGCCGGTCGCGGGGTCGTTCGTCTGCAACATCGGCGACATGCTCGACCGCATGACCGGCGGGCTCTACAAGTCGACGCCGCACCGCGTGAAGCGCAACACCTCGGGGCACGACCGGCTGTCGTTTCCGCTGTTCTTCGACCCGAACTTCGAGGCGCGCGTGCAGCGCATCGAGGGCCTGGCTGGCGCCGAGGCACGCGACGACAGCGCCGGGCGCTGGGACCGCGCCAACGTGCACGCCTTCAGCGGGCGCTACGGCGACTACCTGCTGGCGAAGGTGTCGAAGGTGTTCCCGCAACTGCGCGACGAAGTGCTCTGAACGGCCGGCGACGGCTCGTCGAGGAAGGCGTCTTCCCAGCGCTCGATCTCGGCATCGGGGTCGGAAATCGGCACGAGCTTGTCGCTGCGGCAATAGAAGGTCCAGCCCTCGAACGCCACGTCGTAGTAGGTGCCGGGCAGGTAGCGCTCGCTCGGCGCTTCGTAGGGCGGCGAAACCACTTCCACGATCCGGCCCACCGCACGCTCGGTGAAGGGCGACGCCAGGCAGCTGTCGACCACATGGCAGAGCGTGCCGATCTTGATCATGCGGGTTGCTTTCCCTGCGTCCCGGCCGGCGACGGAAACCAGCGCGGCAGGTGCGGCACCGCGTCGTGCAGCGACTCGAGCACATGGAACGCCCGGCCGGTGATGGCCTCGGGCGGATGCTTGAGGTCGGGCACCACCACGACCCGCAGCCCCGCCGCCAGCGCCGCCTTGGCGCCGTTCTCGCTGTCCTCGAAGGCGATGCACTCCGCCGGATCCACGCCCAGCCGCTCGGCTGCCAGCAGGTAGAGCGCCGGATCGGGCTTGGCGCGCGCCACCTCGTCGCCGCCCGCGAAGGCCGAGAAATGGTGCAGCAGGCCGAGACTGCCGAGGCAGGCCTGGATCTGCCCGCTGGTCGACGACGAAGCCACGGCGCAGCGCGTGCCGCGTTCACGCAGCGCAGCCAGGAACTCGGCCGCGCCGGGCTTGACGGGAAACAACGGCGTGCCGTCGGAGCGCTCGAGCTGCAGGCGCTGGCGCACATGGGCCGCGGCGTGGTCGTAGGCGTCCGGCCCGCCCAGCAGCGACGCGAGGATGTGCTGCGACTCGGTCATGGCCAGCCCCACCACCTGCAGGTACTGGCTGTGCGAAAGCTCGATGTCGAGCGTGCGGGCGGCCTCGATCCAGGCGGCCATGATGGGGCGCTCCGAATCGATGAGCAGCCCGTCCATGTCGAAAATTGCGGCGGCGAACATCGGGGCATCCTAATGAAAAAGGGGCCGACACGGCCCCTTTGAAAGAAACAACCGCTGCGCGCGCTGCGGTTCGGCAACCTGGTCAGTCGCGCGCCAGCGCCCGGTTCAGCCCCAGCGCAGCCAGCGTGGCGACGGCACCCGACAGCAGGTACACGCTCACATAGGCCAGGCCGAAGTGAGCCGACAGGCCCAGCGCGACCAGCGGTGCGAACGCAGCGCCGACCAGCCATGCCACGTCGGCCGTCAGGGCGGCACCCACGTAGCGGTACTTGGGCGCGAAGTTCGAGGTCACGGCACCGGCTGCCTGGCCGTACGACAAGCCCAGGATCACGAAGCCCACCAGGATGAAGATGTCCTGGCCGATGCGCCCGCCGTCGAGCAGCGTGGGCGCGAAGCCGCTGAACGCGGCGATCACTGCAGCCAGGCCGCCCAGCGTGAAGCGGCGGCCGATGCGGTCGGCCAGCAGGCCCGAGGCCACGATGCCGGCGGCGCCGAGCACAGCGCCGATCATCTGCACGACCAGGAATTCGGTGACGGACTGGTCGGAATACAGCGTGATCCAGGACAGCGGGAACACGGTGATCAGGTGGAACAGCGCATAGCTGGCCAGCGCAGCGAAGGCGCCGATCAGGACGTTCGAGCCTTGCGAGCCGACCAGTTCGGTCACGCTGGTGGGTTCCAGTTCGCGCTCTTCGAGCAGGCGCGAGTATTCGTCGGTCGCCACCAGGCGCAGGCGGGCGAACAGCGCCACCACGTTGATCGCGAAGGCCACGTAGAAGCTGTAGCGCCAGCCCCAGTCGAGGAAGTCTTCCGACGGCAGGCTCGAATACAGGTACGCGAACAGCGCGCTGGCGATGAAGAAGCCGATGGGAGCGCCCAGCTGGCCCAGCATGGCGTACCAGCCGCGGCGGTTGGCCGGCGCGTTCAGCGCGAGCAGCGACGGCAGGCCGTCCCACGAGCCGCCCAGCGCCAGGCCCTGGCCGAACCGGAACACCGACAGCAGCACGATGGCCGTGAAGCCCAGGCTGGCGTAGCCCGGCAGGAAGGCAATGCCGGCGGTGGACGTGCCGAGCACGAAAAGCGCCAGGGTCAGCTTGGCTTCCCGCCCGAAACGTCGCTGGATGGCCATGGAGATGACCGTTCCGAACGGACGCGCAATGAAGGCGAACGAGAAAATCAGGAAAGAGTAGAGAACACCTTCAAGATGTTGCTCGAACGGGAAGAAGACCGCAGGAAACACCAGCACCGAGGCGATGCCGTAGACGAAAAAGTCGAAATATTCGGATGCGCGGCCGATGATCACGCCAACCGCGATCTCGCCGGGGGCGATGTGCGAGTGGTCGTCACCCTGCCGGGCGCCGGCTTCGGGCGAGTTCGGCAGCGGATGGGCGCCTTGCGGACTGATGCTGGACGTCGTCATTGCTTCTGTAATTCGGGTGTCACCTCAGGAAGTGACACATGGGATCATGGACAACCTATAGCGTCTCACCGAAACACATTTACCGCCATAGGACAAAACGTCCAATAGGCGAAACCCGTCTTCGGGCGTAGATTGTGGGGTCTTTTTGCGTCGCCCCCGCACCTCTTTTCCCCCGGCATGCACATCCTCAAGAACTTTCGCCGATCGCTCCTGCTGCTTCCCGCCGTCCTCCTGGCGGGCTGCAACACGGTGCTGATGAACCCATCCGGCGACATCGCCCACCAGCAGGGACGGCTCATCGTCGTCTCCACCGTGCTGATGCTGATCATCATCATCCCGGTGATCGCCCTGACCATCTTCTTCGCCTGGCGATACCGCCAGTCGAACAAGGAGGCCACCTACAGCCCCGACTGGGACCACTCCACCCAACTCGAGCTGGCGATCTGGGCGGCGCCGCTGCTCATCATCATCGCGCTGGGCGCGATCACCTGGATCAGCACCCACGTGCTCGACCCCTACCAGCCGCTGCGTCGCCTCGACGCCCAGCGCCCGATCCCCGCGGACACCAAGCCGCTGGTGGTCGAAGTGGTGGCGCTCGACTGGAAGTGGCTGTTCATCTACCCCGAGCAGGGCATCGCCACGGTGAACGAACTGGCCGCGCCGGTCGACCGCCCGATCAGCTTCAAGATCACGGCCTCCTCGGTCATGAACTCCTTCTTCATCCCCGCGCTGGCCGGCCAGATCTACGCCATGCCCGGCATGGAGACCAAGCTGCACGCGGTGATCAACAAGCCTGGCGAGTTCGACGGCTTCTCCGCCAACTACAGCGGCGCGGGCTTCTCGGGCATGCGCTTCAAGTTCCACGGCCTGAGCGACGGCGACTTCGACCAGTGGGTCCAGAAGGTCAAGGCCGGCAAGGACGGCGAACTCACGCGCGAGCTCTACAAGAAGCTCGAGGCTCCCAGCGAGCGCGAGCCCGTGCGCCACTACGCCGCCGTGGACCCCGCGCTGTACGACGCCATCCTGAACCTGTGCGTCGACCGCAACAAGATGTGCATGAAGGAAATGATGGCCATCGACGCCGACGGCGGCATGGGCAAGCCCGGCGCCTTCAACGTTGCCACCAAGCAAGCCTGGCTGACCGATTCCCTCGACACGCCCAAGCGCAAGTACGTCACCGCGATGTGCACCACCGAAGAATAAGATGTTGCAGAACCTAGACCTGACGAAGCTCGTCTTCGGCCGCCTCACCTGGGAGGCGATTCCCTACCACGAGCCCATCCTGCTCGCGACCTTCGCGGGCGTGGTGCTGGGCGGCATCGCCGTCCTCGGCGCAATCACCTACTTCAAGCTGTGGGGCATGCTGTGGCGCGACTGGATCACCAGCATCGACCACAAGAAGATCGGCATCATGTACATCATCCTGGGCCTGGTGATGCTGCTGCGCGGCTTCGCCGACGCCCTGATGATGCGGGCCCAGCAGGCCATGTCCTTCGGCGACAACGCCGGCTTCCTGCCGCCGCACCACTACGACCAGGTCTTCACTGCCCACGGCGTGATCATGATCTTCTTCGTGGCGATGCCGCTGGTCACCGGCCTCATGAACTTCGTGGTGCCGCTGCAGATCGGCGCGCGCGACGTGGCCTTCCCGTTCCTGAACAACTTCAGCTTCTGGATGACCACCTTCGGCGCCGGCCTCGTGATGGCGTCGCTGTTCGTCGGCGAGTTCGCCAAGACCGGCTGGCTGGCCTATCCGCCGCTGTCGGGCATTCTCTACAGCCCCGACGTGGGGGTCGACTACTACATATGGTCGTTGCAGATAGCGGGGGTGGGCACGTTGCTGTCCGGCGTGAACCTGCTGGCGACCATCGTGAAGATGCGCGCGCCCGGCATGACCATGATGAAGATGCCCGTCTTCACCTGGACCGCCCTGTGCACCAACGTGCTGATCGTCGCCGCCTTCCCGGTGCTGACCGCCGTGCTGGCCCTGCTGTCGCTCGACCGCTACGTCGGCACCAACTTCTTCACGAACGACATGGGCGGCAACGCCATGATGTACGTGAACCTGATCTGGATCTGGGGCCACCCCGAGGTGTACATCCTGATCCTGCCGGCCTTCGGCATCTTCTCGGAAGTGGTCTCCACCTTCTCCGGCAAGCGCCTGTTCGGCTACGCCTCCATGGTGTACGCCACGGTCGTGATCACCATCCTGTCCTACCTCGTCTGGCTGCACCACTTCTTCACCATGGGCTCCGGCGCCAGCGTGAACTCGTTCTTCGGCATCACGACGATGATCATCTCGATCCCGACGGGGGCGAAGATCTTCAACTGGCTCTTCACCATGTACCGCGGCCGCATCCGTTTCGAGCTGCCCATGATGTGGACCATCGGCTTCATGATCACCTTCGTGATCGGCGGCATGACCGGCGTGCTGCTGGCCGTTCCCCCGGCCGACTTCGTGCTGCACAACAGCCTGTTCCTGATCGCCCACTTCCACAACGTGATCATCGGCGGCGTGCTGTTCGGCATGCTGGCGGGCATCACCTACTGGTTCCCGAAGGCCTTCGGCTACAAGCTCGACCCGTTCTGGGGCAAGTGCTCGTTCTGGTTCTGGATCGTCGGCTTCTGGTTCGCCTTCATGCCGCTGTACATCCTGGGCCTGATGGGCGTGACCCGCCGCATGAGCCACTTCCAGGACATGTCGCTGCAGATCTGGTTCCAGATCGCCGCCTTCGGCGCCGTGCTGATCGCGCTGGGCATCGCCTCGTTCATCATCCAGCTGGTGGTGAGCTTCATCCGCCGCGAATCGCTGCGCGACACCACGGGCGACCCGTGGAATGGCCGCACGCTGGAATGGTCGACCTCGTCGCCTCCGCCGGCCTACAACTTCGCGTTCACGCCGCGCGTGCATGACAACGACGCCTGGTCCGACATGAAGGCGCGCGGCTACGAGCGTCCGCTGGAAGGCTTCAGCCCGATCCACATGCCCAAGAACACGGCCGCCGGCTTCATCATCGCTGCGCTGGCAGCGGCGTGCGGCTTCGCGCTGATCTGGCAGATGTGGCTCGTGGCCGGCATCGGCTTCGTCGCCATGCTCGCCGCCACGATCATCCATACCTTCAACTACAAGCGCGACTACCACATCCCCACGGAAGAAGTCGTCCGCACCGAAGAAGCGCGTACGCGCCTGCTGGCAGCCAATGTCTAACAGTTCCGCCCTCTCCCCCAGCCACGCGAACACCGTGGGCAACGCCGCGAGCGTGCCCACCTTCGAGCTGTTCAACGTCCGCAACGAAGACCATCATCCGGAGAACGGGACCCTGCTGGGGTTCTGGCTCTACCTGATGAGCGACTGCCTGATCTTCGCCTGCCTGTTCGCGGTGTACGGCGTGCTGGGCCGCAGCTACGCGGCCGGCCCCTCGGGCGCCGACCTGTTCGACCTGCCGCTGGTGGCGATCAACACCTCGCTGCTGCTGCTGTCGTCCATCACCTACGGCTTCGCCATGCTGCAGATGCAGCAGCGCCGCATGGGCGGCGTGCTGGTGTGGCTGGCCATCACCGGCCTGCTGGGCGCGGGCTTCATCGGCCTCGAGCTGTATGAATTCGCGCACCTGATCCACGAAGGCGCCGGCCCGCAGCGCAGCGCGTTCCTGTCGTCGTTCTTCGCGCTGGTGGGCACCCACGGCCTGCACGTGACCTTCGGCATCGTCTGGCTCATCGTGCTGATGTTCCAGCTGCCCAAGCACGGCTTCACCGCCGCCAACCGCCGCCGCCTGATGTGCCTGTCGATGTTCTGGCACTTTCTGGACGTGGTCTGGATCGGCGTCTTCACCTTCGTGTACCTGATGGGATCGCTGCAATGAGCGCGCATATCGAAACCGCCGGCCATGGCGCACATGGCCACGACAGCCATGACCACCACGACGATGGTCCGGTGAGCCACAGCACCTTCAAGGGCTACATGACCGGCTTCGTGCTGGCCGTGATCCTCACCGCCATTCCGTTCTGGCTGGTGATGGCCAAGGTGTTCGACAAGCCGAACACCACCGCCCTCGTCATCCTGGCCTTCGCCGTGGTGCAGATCGTGGTGCACATGGTCTATTTCCTGCACATGGACGCCAAGTCCGAAGGCGGCTGGAACATGCTGGCGCTGATCTTCACGCTCGTCGTCGTGGTCATCACGCTGGCCGGTTCGCTGTGGGTCATGTACCACATGAACACCAACATGATGCCGCACTCGATGCACGACATGAAGAACATGCCCTGATGGCGCCGGCAGTCCGCCAGCGCTCCACCGCCGCACGGGTGGCGCTGGCGGTCCTTGCCGCCATCGCCTTCTTCGGCTTTCTCGCGCTCGGCACCTGGCAGGTCGAGCGCAGGGCCTGGAAGCTCGATCTCATCGCCCGCGTCGAGCAGCGCGTGCATGCCCCGGCCACCACGGCCCCCGGGCGAAACGAATGGCCCACCGTCAACGCGGCCAACGACGAATACCGGCACATCCGCATCGCCGGCACTTTCCTCCACGACAAGGAAACCCTGGTGCAGGCGAGCACCCGGCTCGGCGCAGGCTTCTGGGTGCTGACCCCGCTGCGCGCGGCCGACGGCACCGTGGTGCTGGTCAACCGGGGCTTCGTGCCGCCCGAGGCGCGCGAGCGCGCGGCCCGCACCGCGGCCGAGCCCCAGGGCGAGACCACCGTCGCCGGGCTGCTGCGCCTCACCGAGCCCAAGGGCGGCTTCCTGCGCACGAACGACCCGGCAGCCGACCGCTGGTTCTCGCGCGACGTGCAGGCCATTGCCGCCGCGCGCGGCCTGGCCGACGTGGCGCCCTACTTCATCGACGCCGAAGCCGCGCCCGCCCCGGCCGATACGCCGGCCGACCAAACACCCGCCTGGCCCGCCGCGGGCCTGACCGTCATCGCCTTCCCCAACAGCCACCTGGTCTACGCACTGACCTGGTATGGCCTGGCGCTGATGGTGCTGATCGCAGCCTGGTTCGTGCGCCGCAGCGAAAATGCGGCCGATGCCGACGCCCGCTCCACCCCCCAAGATGCCCGCCGCGACTGAGGCCGTCGCGGTCGCGGGGGAGCTTCATGCCCCCCGCGCCGGCGTCGCCAGCCTCGACAACGCCACCGGCCACCAGAACATGCAGCAGCTGATCCAGCTGCGCTGGTTTGCCGTGGTCGGGCAGGTCGTCACCATCCTCGTGGTGCACTACGGCTTCGCCATCCGGCTGCCGCTGGACCACATGCTGCAGGTGCTGACCTGCCTGGCGCTCTTCAACATGGTGAGCCTGCTGCGCGCGCGCAGCCACCGGCGCGTGACCAACGGCGAACTGTTCCTCGCGCTGCTGGTCGACGTGGCCACGCTCACGGCCCAGCTCTACCTGAG
This sequence comes from Variovorax sp. PMC12, assembly GCF_003019815.1. Lineage (NCBI taxonomy): Bacteria > Pseudomonadati > Pseudomonadota > Betaproteobacteria > Burkholderiales > Comamonadaceae > Variovorax > Variovorax sp. PMC12. The sequence goes on along the minus strand of NZ_CP027773.1, from coordinate 5,424,916 downwards.
CGGCGGCGCCACCAACCCGTTTGTGTTCCTGTTCCTGCTGCAGGTGACGCTGGGCGCGGTGCTGCTGAAGCCCTGGTCGACCTGGACCATCGTGGTCATCACCAGCATCTGCTTTGCCGGGCTGGCGCTGTTCTCGCGCCCGCTGGCGCTGCCGCTGGACCACAACCGGGGCCTCTGGAGCCCCTACATCCAGGGCATGCTGGTGTGCTTTGCGCTGAACGCCGCGCTGCTGGTGATCTTCATTACCCGCATCAGCCGCAACCTGCGCGCCCGCGACGCCCGGCTGGCCGACCTGCGCCAGCGCGCCTCGGAGGAAGAACACATCGTGCGCATGGGCCTGCTGGCCTCGGGCGCGGCGCACGAACTGGGCACGCCGCTGGCCACGCTGGCGGTGATCCTGGGCGACTGGCGCCGGCTGCCGCACTTCAGCTCCGACCCCGAGCTGCTGACCGAAGTGGCCGAGATGGAGCTGCAGATCCAGCGCTGCAAGAGCATCGTGAGCGGCATCCTGCTGTCGGCCGGCGAGGCGCGCGGCGAGTCGTCCGAGGAAACCACGGTCAGCACCTTCCTGGACGACCTGATCGAAGAGTGGCGCACCACGCGCCCCATCGAGGACTTCGAGTACGACAACCACTTTGGCCGGGACCTGCCCATGGTTTCCGACTCGGCCCTCAAGCAGATGATCTGCAACGTGCTGGACAATGCGCTGGAGGCGTCGCCGCACTGGCTGCGCCTGGAGGCGGCGCACGACGCCGACGCGCTGACGATCACTGTCACGGACGCGGGCCCCGGCTTCCTGCCGGCCATCCTGAAGGAGTTCGGCAAACCCTACCAGTCGAGCAAGGGCCGCCCGGGCGGCGGGCTGGGGCTGTTCCTGGTCGTGAACGTGGCGCGCACCGTCGGCGGCAGGGTCGCCGCGGGCAACCGGCCCGAGGGCGGCGCGATCGTCAAGATCACGCTGCCCCTGGCAGCCATCGTGCTGGAAGAAGAGGAAGACGAGGAAGAGGACGACGAGCAGGAACCCGCGGCCCTCGACCACCACGGCACCACTGAAACACAAGGCCATGACCGAAACCGAAGCTGAGCGCCAGTTGCTGATCGTCGAGGACGACGATGCCTTCGCGCGCACGCTCGGCCGTTCGTTCGAGCGACGCGGCTACGTGGTGACGCACGCGAGCAACCTCGAGGAGACCGGCGCCCTGCTGGAAACGCTGTCGCCCGGCTATGCGGTGGTCGACCTCAAGCTCAACGGCGAGGCCTCGGGCCTGGCCTGCGTGCAGATGCTGCACCGTCACAACGCCAAGATGCTGATCGTGGTGCTGACGGGCTTTGCGAGCATTGCCACGGCGGTGGAGGCCATCAAGCTCGGCGCCTGCCACTACCTGGCCAAGCCGTCGAACACCGACGACATCGAGGCCGCCTTCGGGCGCGCCGCCGGCACCACCGAGGTCGAGCTGACCAACCGCTCCACCTCGATCAAGACGCTCGAATGGGAGCGCATCCACGAGACGCTGGCCGAGACCGGCTTCAATATTTCAGAAACCGCGCGCAGGCTCGGCATGCACCGGCGCACGCTGGCGCGCAAGCTGGGCAAGCAGCAGGTCAAGTAGCCAGAAACGCGTGGCACGCTTCTGGCAAGCTTGATGCCGCAAATCCATTTTTCATGAGGTTCCGCTCCTGATGACTGCACCTGCACAGACCCGTTCCTCGCCTCGCGCTTCGGTGCTGGCGGCCCGCGACCAGACCGCGATGGAAGAGCTCTTCAACGCCCTGAGCCACGGCCTGGGCCTGGCGCTGGCCATCGCGGCGCTGCCCATCCTGGTCTACAGCGCGGCGCAGAAGGGCCAGGCGGCCGGCGTGGTCGGCGCCTGCCTGTTCGCGGGCACGGCCATCGTGCTGTACCTGATTTCCACGCTGTACCACGCGCTGCCGATGGGCCGGGCCAAGGCCTGGTTCAACCGGCTGGACCATGCGGCCATCTACCTGTTCATCGCGGGGAGCTACATGCCCTTCCTGTTCGGCGTGCTGCGCGGGCCGCTGGGCTGGACCCTGTTCGGCGCGATCTGCGCTGCGGCCGCGCTGGGCGTGAGCGCCAAGCTGTTCAACCGGCTGCGGCATCCGCTGTGGTCGACGGGGCTCTATGTGGCGATGGGCTGGATGGCGCTGATGGCGGCCGTGCCGCTGTACGAGCGTATGTCGGCGGCGGGCCTGGGCTGGCTGGTAGCCGGTGGACTTTTCTACACCGCCGGTGCAGTAGTGTTCCTGTTCGACAACAAGGTGCGCTACGCCCACTCCGTCTGGCATCTGTTCGTGCTGGCCGGCAGCACCTGCCACTTCTTCGCCGTGCTCTGGCATTCGCACGGCTGATCTGCCTGGCTCAGTAATGCGGCGGCAGTTCGTCGCGCGGGTTGCGGGCCGCGCCGTCCTGTGACGCGTTCTGGCTCTGCTCCCTGAGTTGCGTGACCTGCAGGATCAGCCGGTCGATCTGCTGCTGTTGGCGGTAGATCGTCATGTTCAGCTGGTCCAGCAGGTCTTCGGCGTAGCTCGACTTGATTTCGAGCTCGGTCACGCGCGGTTCGAGTTCGTTCGGTTGGTTTTCCATGGTGCCGCTATTGGACAGGAAGACCGCCTGAAGTTTTGTGACGCCGCGCCCAGCCGCGCCAGACGCTGGCATCGAGTGGTTGCGCAGGCCGAACCCCGGTCGCGGTCTTTCTCCCTCCCCTCCCGGGGGAGGGCCGGGGTGGGGGCAGGCGGCGCTCGAAAAATCCCCGCGCAAAAACCATCGCCGCGTGCCCCCATCCCACCCCCCCCCCCGAAAGGGCAAGGAGCAAGACAGGGCCCTTCAGCAGGCCGGCGACTCCAGCGCCGCCGCGCTTGTCTCCGAATGCGTCTGCCCGCGCAGGAACACAAGCACCACCAGCGCCGTCAACACGGTCACCCCAGCCAGCACGCACAGCAGCGTGCCGAACGCCGCGCCGTACGCATGCAACAGCGCGGCACGGCCCACGCCGGGCAACAACGCCAGCGCCTGTGGCAGGTCGCCCGTCGTCACGCGTTGCGCCGCCTGCGACGCGCCTGAAGACGATCCCAGCTGCAGCGCCACCAATGCCGTCAGCCCGGCGCCCACCAGTGCCAGGGCAATGCCCTCGCCTGCCACCCGCACCGTGTTGAAGATGCCCGAGGCCATGCCCGCCCTTTCGCGCGGCACCACGCTCACGGCAAGGCCGTCCATCAGGCCCCAGGGCAGGCCGATGCCGCCGCCGATCAGCAGCAGCGGCCACACCATCACGCCCAGCGGCGTGCCCGGCGCGCTGCGGCTGAGCCAGAAAAGCCCCGCGGCGCACACCAGCAGCCCCACGGCCGAAATTGCACCCGCCGAGAACCGGTGCGCGAGCGATGCCGCCAGCGTCGGCACGACAAGGATCGGCCCCGAAAGCGCGAACATGAAGGCCCCCGCCTCGATCGCGCCGCGCCCCTCGAGCCCCACGAAGCGGATCGGCAGCAGCACCAGCAGCACCACGAACCCGTAGGCCGGCGCCGCGGCCAGCAGTTGCACGCCGACGAAACGCGGAAAGCGGAACAGCGACAGGTCGAGCATCGGATGCGCCACGCGCCGCTCGATCGCGACGAAGGCCGCGCCCATCAGCGCCGCGCCGGCCAGCGCACCGATGACCCAGGGGCTGCACCAGCCGCTGTCGGGCGCCTGCAGCACACCCAGCGTGAGCAGGCTCAGCGCGGCGGTGAAGCTGAGCGTGCCCGGCATGTCCAGGCCCATCGCGTTCGGGTTGCGCGACTCGCGCATGCTCACCGACGCGATGCACAGCGCCAGCAGGCTCACCGCGGCCGGGCTCAGCATCACCGCCTGCCAGCCGAAGCCCTGCGCGAGCCAGCCCGAAAGAATCGAGCCGCACGACAGGCCCACGCCGAAGGAAGTGCCGATCAGGCTGAAGGCCCGCGTGCGCGCCGTGCCGTCGAACACCTGCGCCAGCGCCGCCGTGCCCGCCGCGAAGGCCGCGGCGGAGCCGAGCCCCTGCAGGGCACGCGCCAGATCGAACGAAACGATGCCGGGCGCCAGCGTGAGCAGCGAACTGCTCGACGCCACAACGGCAAGCCCCAGCAGGAACACGCGCTTGCGGCCATACGCGTCGGCCAGCGCACCGGCCGCCATCAGCGTCGCGCCGAAGCTCAGCATGAAGGCGTTGGTCACCCAGTTGAGCTGCACCGGGCTGCCGCCGAGCGCGTCGCGGATCGCGGGCAGCACCACCGCCGGGCCGGTGAAGCTCAGCGGCATGCCAAGCGCCGCGAGGCACACGGCGACCAGCAGCCAGTTCCTGGAAGATGACGAAGAAGACATCGGAAAAAGGTGCTTTCGCACGAAAGAAGACGATGAAGAGAAGATAGAAAGGAACCAATGGAATGGAAATGGCACCATTGGTCCTATCACTCCCAACCACAGGTTGCCAATTGATGGACAGTTTCAGCGGGCTCGAATCTTTCGTGCGGGCGGCGGACCAGCTCAGCTTTGCCAAGGCCGGCCGCCTGCTCGGCATTTCGGCCTCGGCGGTGGGCAAGAACGTGGCGCGGCTCGAACAGCAGCTCGGCGTGCGGCTCTTCAACCGCACCACGCGCCACACGCGGCTCACCCAGGAAGGCGTGCTGTTCCACGAGCGCTGCCGGCGCATCCTCGACGAACTGGACGACGCGCGGGCCATGATGCAGGACGCCGTCGCCGCGCCGCGCGGCCGGCTGCGCGTGAGCCTGCCGACCATCGGCTATCGCTTCCTGCTGCCGATCCTGCCGGAGTTCAAGGCCACCTACCCCGAGATCGAACTCGACCTCGACTTCAACGACCGGCTGGTCGACGTGATCGCCGAGGACGTCGACGTCGCCATCCGCAGCGGCGAACTGGTCGATTCGCAGCTGGTGGCGCGGCGGCTGGGGCCGTTCCAGTTCGTGCTGGTCGCCTCGCCCGCGTACCTGGCGCGTCACGGCGAACCACGCGTGCCGGCCGAGCTCGCGCAGCATGCATGCCTGCGCTACAAGTTCGTCACCGGCGGAAAGATCGAGGAATGGGACCTGCCCGGCCTGCCCGAACAACTGCCTACCACCCTGCTGTGCAACAACATGGAAGCCATGCTCGGCGCAGCCGTCGCCGGGCTGGGCGTGGCTTACATGCCCGACTTCCTTGCGCGCGATTCGCTGGGGCGCGGCGAGCTGCACTGCGTGCTGGCCGGGCACGTCGCGCGGCAGGGCCAGTTCTCGGCGTTGTGGCCGTCGAGCCGGCAGCTGTCGCCGAAGGTGCGGGCGTTCGTGGACTTCGCCAGCGTGCGGATGTTTCAGACCGAATTCAGACCATAATCAGTCCGACAACCGATTCCCTCAGGGTGAACGCATGAATTTCTCCACGCAGGTCAAGCCCATCAGCTATCTCAAGAGCCACGCCGCGGACATCGTGAAGACGCTTGCAGAGACCCGTGAACCGCTGGTCATCACGCAGAACGGCGAAGCCAAGCTCGTGGTGATGGACGTCCAGTCCTACGAGGAACACGAAGCCACGCTGGCGCTGCTCAAGGTTCTTGCGCTCGGCAATCGTGAAATCGAACAGGGCCACTTCCGCTCCGCCACGGATGTGTTCGCCGACCTGGACAAAGAAGACGGTCAATGAAGGTCGTGTTCCTGCGGTCTGCAGAAGCCGACCTGAAGGACCTGCGCCGCTACATCATCAAGAACTTCGGCCCCGCGGCCTGGGCCGGCAGCTACGGAAAGATCAAGGAAACCGTGGCGATGATCGAAGCACACCCTCATTCAGGACGGGTCCCCGATGAGCTCGAGAACCTGAACACGGCCCAGTACCGCCAGCTCATTTCGGGCATGAATCGGGTCATCTACGAAGTACGGGCGGACACCGCCTACATCCACCTCGTCTGCGACACGCGAAGAGACCTCAAAGGCCTGCTCATGCGGCGCATGGTCGGTGCCGCATGAGCCGGGTGGTTCGCCGGCGCAGGTCTCAGGCGGCTTGAGTCAGTTCGCTGTCCGCCGGTTCGACGACAGCGCCGACAGGTGCCGGCTCCACGGCAGCCTCGGCTGCAACTGCAGGTGCTGCCGCAACAGCCACCACCGCATCCATGGGCTTCGCCACCTTGGCAGGCTTGGTCACCTCCCCGGCCACAGCCTTCGCAGCCACCGGCTTCGCGGCTTCCACCTTCACCGGTTCGCTCGCCATGCGGCTCAGCGCCAGCGCGGCCTTCAGCGGGAACAGCGTGCGCTCGTCGCCCTCGGCGGCGTTGCTCACCGTGGTGCCGCTGGTCTCGTCCAGGCTGGCCGTGCGCACGGCGTCGAGCCGGTGCACAGGCACCATGAACGGCGAATGCGTGGTGTAGATGATCTGGTTGCCGAAGTCTTTCTCGAAGTGCGCCAGCAGGTCGGCCTGCGAATGGGCGTGCAGGTGCAGGCCGGGTTCGTCCAGCAGCAGGATGGCGTCTTGCGCGCGGCCGCCCTGGGTGTCGGCGAAGAACGCGATGTAGAACGAGAAGAACCACTGGAAGCCGCGGCTGCGCTCCTCCAGGTTCACCTCGACTTCGTAGGCGCCGTTCGGGTCGGACACCAGCGTGTCGAGGTACTGGCCGTCGAGGTTGAAGCGCACCTTGAGCGGGCGGTCTTTCCAGAGCCGGCGGATCTCGGCCGTCACCACCGAGCCGGCGCGGTTGGCGAGCTGGTTGCGCGTGGCCTGGTCGTTCCTGTCGAGCAGTTCCTGCAGCTTGCGCGGATCGAGCCCCGCCACCTTGCACAGCTTGCCGAAGCTCTGCTGCTCCGGCGTGAGCTGGCCCCAGCCCTCGCGGCCCAGGTACTCGGCGATGTTCTGGCGGCCCGGCAGCGCCGGGTATTCGTCCACGTACACGAAGCGCGGCAGCTTCTCCAGCACCCAGGCGCGGGCGCGGGCCAGCGCGGGCTCGTCGTTGGCAATGGCGCGTGCCATGTCTTCCAGCTCGGCGAGCATCTGGTCCTGCTTGTCGCTGAGCTCGGCATCGGCCGCGGCCAGTGCCTTGCGCAGCGCCTGCATGGCCTTCACCGCGCCTTCCGACCACTTGACGTAGTCGGGGCTCATGATCATCGCGGCGTCGAAGGTGTCGGACTCCTGCTCGAGCAGGGCGCGCTGTTCTTCGGACACCTTCTCGGCGGCGGCCTTGACCGCCGGCACGATCTTGCGGACCTTGGCCTTGATGTCGCCGACATCGAGCGACAGCGCGTTCAGGCCTTCGAGCCCGGCCCAGCGCACGGCGGCGTAGCCGCGGCCGGCGGTGACGTGGCGCACGCCCGCGGCGCGCGGCAGGATCTCGGCCAGGGCCGCCTGCTCGCTCTCGTTGAGCGCCCAGCGGGTGGAGACCACGGGCGTGTCGCCGCTGCACTCCTCCAAGCGGCGATGCCGCGGAAAGTCCTTGATGGGGCTGAGTTCGACCAGGCCGTCGGCCGGGTTCAGGCTGTGGAGCGCACGCAGCAGATTCGATTTGCCGCTGTCATTTCGACCGAGGATCGCCGTGATCTGTGTGGAGTCGATGGAACCGCTGTTGTTGATCGAGCGAAAGTTGGTGATCTGGAATGACGCCAAGCGCATGTAAGGGGGTTCACTTCGGAATTGAATACGGGGCCGGGGAATGTATTGCATTCCCCGGCCCCGTCCGGCCCCCTGCCGAAGAAAAAGATTGCTACTCGGCCGCGCGGCGCAGGGTGTCCACCACCGGGCGGCGCAGCACGTCGCGCAGGCCCCACCATCCCGCGCCCAGCGCCAGCACCGCGCCCGCCAGCGCGCCCGCGAGCGGAACCACCGGCGAGGCGGTCCAGCTGAACTCGAACACGTAGCGCGCCAGCGCCCAGCCGATCACCGAGGCCACGATGCTCGCGAGAAAACCCGCGAGCAGCCCGACGCCCGCCAGCTCGGCGCGCTGCACCTGGCGCAGCAGGCTGGCGCGCGCGCCCACCGCGCGCATCACCGCGAACTCGCGCGCACGCTCCTCGCGCGTGGCCGTCACGGCCGCGAACAGCACCACCAGCCCGGCGGCCAGCGTGAAGCCGAACAGGAACTCCACCGCGCGGATCACCTGGTCGAGCACGCGCTGCACCTGGTTGATGGTGGCGCTCATGTCGACGTTGGTCACGTTGGGGTAGCTGCGCACCAGCGCGTTGTCGAAGCCGCGCGTCTCGGGCGCGCGGAAGGCGCCCATGTAGGTGGTGGGCACGTCGGCCAGCGAGGCCACCGTGTACATCACGAAGAAGTTGGCATGCAGCGAACCCCAGTCGACCTTGCGCAACGAGGTGATGCGCGCGTCGTTCTGCATGCCGCCGATGTCGAAGCGCAGCGTGTCGCCCAGCTTCAGGCCGAGCGTCTCGGCCAGGCCCTCTTCCACGCTCACCTCGTTCTTCGCGCCGGGCGTCCACTTGCCGGCGGTGATGCTGTTGTGCGCGGGCGCCTCCGCGCTGTTGCTGAGGTTGAACTCGCGGTCGACGAGGCGCTTGGCGCGGTCTTCGGTGTAGTCGTCGGGCGTGACAGGCTTGTCGTTGATGGCCACGAGGCGGCCGCGGATCATCGGGTACCAGTCGAACTTGCTCACGCCCGCGTCGCGCAGCGACTTCTGGAAGGCCTCGCTCTGGTCGGGCATGACGTTGATGACGAAGCGGTTGGGCGCGTCCGGCGGCGTGGCCTGGCGCCAGCTCGCCACCAGGTCGGTGCGCAGCAGCACCAGCAGCACCAGCGCCAGCAGGCCCACGGCCAGCGCGCTGACCTGCACCACCGCATAGGCCGGCCGGGCGGAGATCTGCCGCGTGGCCAGCACCAGCCAGCGCGGCGCGGTGGTTTCGTTCACGCTGCGGCGCAGCACCTTCACCGCGAGCCAGCTCAGCAGCGCGAACACCGCCACCGCGCCCGCGAAGCCGCCGACGGCGATCAGGCCCAGCTTGATGTCGCTACTGGCCGCCATGAGCAGCGCCGCGAAGCCGGCCACGCCCACGCCCAGCACCGCCAGCGAGGCCGGCTTGAGCCCGCCCACGTCGCGCCGGATCACGCGCAGCGGCGGCACGCGGGCCAGCTGCAGCACCGGCGGCAGGCCGAAGGCGAACAGCAGCGTGAGCCCCATGCCCAGGCCGAAGGCCACGGGCCACAGCGTGGCGGCCGGCAGCGCGGTCTCGACCAGGCCCGACAGCAGCAGCACGAACACGTAGTGCACCGCGAAGCCGATGGCCACGCCCAGCCCGCTGGCGACCACGCCGATCACCGCGAACTCGAAGGTATAGGCCGCCGCGATGGTGCGCTGGCTCTGGCCCAGCACCCGCAGCATGGCGCAGTCGTCGAGGTGACTGGCCGCGAATCCGCGCGCGGCCAGCGCGACGGCCACCGCCGACAGCAGCGCCGCGAGCAGCGCGACCAGGCTCAGGAATTTCTCGGCGCGGTCGAGCGTCTGGCGCATCTCGGGCCGGCCGCTTTCGAAGGAATCGAGCCGCACGCCGCGCAGTTCGCCCTTCTTGAGCGTGGCGTCGGCCCAGTCGGTGAAGCGCTTGACGGCCGCGTCGTCGCCCGCCACGGCATAGCGGTAGCCCACGCGGCTGGCCGGCTGCACGAGCGCGGTGCGCGCCACGTCGGCCTGGTTGAGCATGACACGCGGAGAAAAGCTCATGAAGCCGGCGCCGCGGTCGGGCTCCAGCGTGATGACGCGGCCCACGCGAAGGCCGGCGTCGCCGAGCAGCAGGGTGTCGTCGATCTTCAGGCCCAGCGAGTCGAGCAGCGAGGCATCGACCCAGACTTCGCCCGGCGGCGGGATGTCGCGGGTGACGGCGCCCGGGCCGTCCAGCGTGGCCGATGTCTGCAGGCTGCCGCGCAGCGGGTAGCCCGCCGTCACCGCCTTCAGCGCCACCAGCTTGCTGGCGCCGCCCTGTGCGTCTTCGGCCCGGGCCATGGTGGGGAAGCCGTAGGTGCCGGTGCCTTCCAGGCCCAGCGACCTGGCCTGCGCCACGAAGGCCTCGGGCGTCGGGTTGTCGCTGACCACCACGGCGTCGCCGCCCAGCAGCTGGCGCGCATCGCGCTGCAGCCCGCCCTGCAGGCGGTCGGCGAAGAAGCCGACGGCCGTGAGCGCGGCCACGGCCAGCAGCACGGCGACGATCAACAGGCGCAGCTCGCCGGCGCGCAGGTCGCGCCAGAGCGTGCGCCAACCCAGGCGGAGGGAGGCATTCATGGCCGCGACGATAGCCCAGAGGCCCGCGCACGGCCGGATTCAAGGGTTATTGCCGGTTTCGGCCTACTTGCCCGCGTCTTGGCGCTGTCGCATGATGTGACAAACACCCCACCGCGCCGATCAGGCATTTATTGCGGGTCGCGGCGGGTGAAATAAAAACATTCCACTATCTGGCCGTCCTTTCCCCCGAAGGAGTGTCAATGCTGCAATGTCAGCGCCTGCAAACCCTGGGCCTGTGCCTGGCCCTCGGCATGCTGTTGAGTGCCTGCGATCCCAAGCCTTCGGCCAGCCCCGCCGCACCGTCTGCCGGTGCCTCGGGCACTTCCGGCGCGAGCCCGAGCGGCATCAAGCCCGCCGATTCCGGCGACAAGGTCGAAGAGTCCGCCGCCCACAAGGGCCCGTCCGAGGGCGGCTCGGCCATCGGCGGCATGAGCGGCCCGAACGGCGGCGGCACGTCCGGCGGCGCGGCACCCGCGCCGAGCGGCGGCGACGGCTCCGCGCCCAAGTAGCGCGGCCGGCCCGAAACAGATTTCCCACGCAAAGCAAAGAAGAAGAGCCCACGATGAAACACCCCACTTCAGCGAGGCAGGAGGTCGTGTCATGGACATGAACCGCCGCCAATTCTTCCGCGTGAGCAGCGCGGGGCTGGTCGGCTCCAGCATCGTGGCGCTCGGCTTCTCGCCGACCGCCGCGCTGGCCGAGGCCCGCAACTTCAAGCTCGCGCGCACCACCGAGACCCGCAACACCTGCCCGTACTGCTCGGTGGGATGCGGGCTCATCATGTACAGCCTGGGCGACAAGGCGAAGAACGTGGTGTCCGACATCCTCCACATCGAGGGCGATGCCGACCACCCCGTGAACCGCGGCACGCTCTGCCCCAAGGGCGCGGGCCTGCTCGACTTCGTACACAGCCCCAACCGCCTGAAGTACCCCGAGGTGCGCGAGGCCGGCAGCACCGAGTGGAAGCGCATCGGCTGGGACGAGGCGCTCGACCGCATCGCCAAGCTGCTGAAGGCCGACCGCGACGCCAACTTCCAGACCACCAACGCCGACGGCAAGACCGTGAACCGCTGGACCAGCAGCGGCATGCTCTGCGCTTCGGCATCGTCCAACGAAACCGGGTACATCACGCACAAGGCATTCCGCTCGACCGGAATGCTGGTGTTCGACAACCAGGCACGCGTCTGACACGGACCCACGGTGGCCAGTCTGGCCCCGACGTTCGGCAGAGGCGCGATGACCAACCACTGGCAGGACATCCAGAACGCGGATGTCGTGCTGATCATGGGCGGCAACGCGGCGGAGGCGCATCCGTGCGGCTTCAAGTGGGTCATCGAGGCCAAGAAGCAGAACAAGGCGCGCCTGGTCGTGGTCGACCCGCGCTTCACGCGCTCGGCCGCCATGGCCGACTACTACGCCCCGGTGCGCGCGGGCTCGGACATCGCGTTCCTCTCGGGGGTCATCAACTACCTGCTGAGCAACGAGAAGATCCAGACGGAGTACGTGCGCAACTACACCAACGCGCCGTTCATCGTCGGGCCCGACTACAAGTTCGAGGACGGCATCTTCAGCGGCTACAACGCAGAGAAGCGCAACTACGACCCCAAGTCGTGGAACTACGCGCTCGACGAGCAGGGCATGGCCAAGGTCGACATGACCATGCAGGACCCGCAGTGCGTGCTGCAGGTCATGAAGCGGCACTATTCGCGCTACACGCCGGAGATGGTGAGCCGCATCACCGGCACGCCGCAGGACAAGTTCCTGAAGGTGTGCGAGTACATCGCGAGCACCAGCACGTCCACGCGCACCATGACCATCATGTATGCGCTGGGCTGGACGCAGCACAGCCAGGGCTCGCAGATGATCCGCACCGGCGCCATCGTGCAGCTGCTGCTGGGCAACATCGGCGTGGCGGGCGGCGGCATGAACGCGCTGCGCGGGCACAGCAACATCCAGGGCCTGACCGACCTGGGGCTGCTGTCGAACTCGCTGCCGGGCTACATGTCGCTCGCGCGTGACAGCGAGCAGACCCTGGAGGACTACTACAAGACCCGCGCGCTGAAGCCGCTGCGGCCCAACCAGATGAGCTACTGGCAGAACTACCCGAAGTTCTTCGTCAGCATGCAGAAGTCGTGGTGGGGCGACGCGGCCACGGCCGACAACGAGTGGGGCTTCCACTACCTGCCCAAGATCGACAAGCTCTACGACGTGCTGCAGGCCTTCGAGCTCATGAACCAGGGCAAGCTCAACGGCTACATCTGCCAGGGCTTCAACCCGGTGGGCTCGTTCCCGGACAAGAAGAAGATCGTCGACGGGCTCTCCAAGCTCAAGTTCCTCGTCACCATCGATCCGCTGGTGACGGAGACCAGCGAGTTCTGGCGCAACTTCGGCGAGTTCAACGACGTCAAGACCACCGACATCCAGACCACGGTGTTCCGCCTGCCTTCCACCTGCTTCGCGGAGGAAGACGGCTCGCTCACCAACTCCAGCCGCTGGCTGCAGTGGCACTGGAAGGGCGCGGAGCCGCCGGGCGAGGCCAAGGGCGACATCGAGATCGTGGCGGGCATCTTCAACCGAATGCGCCAGGCCTACATCAAGGACGGCGGCGCCTTCCCCGACCCGATCGTCAAGCTGACCTGGCCCTACAAGATTCCGCACTCGCCTTCCGCGCAGGAACTGGCGATGGAATACAACGGCCGCGCGCTGGTCGACCTGGTCGATCCGAAGGACCCGAGCAAGCCGCCGACAGCCAAGGCGGGCGAACAGCTCTCCGGCTTCGGCCTCTTGCGCGACGACGGCACCACCGCCAGCGGCTGCTGGATCTACAGCGGCGCCTGGACGCAGGCCGGCAACCAGATGGCGCGGCGCGACAACGCCGACCCGTACGGCATCGGCATGGTGCAGAACTGGGCGTGGGCCTGGCCCGCGAACCGGCGCATTCTCTACAACGGCGCCTCCACCGATCCCACCACCGGCAAGCCGTGGATCGCCAAACGCAGCCTCATCGCGTGGAACGGCAAGCAGTGGACCGGCTCGGACATTCCCGACATTCGGCCCGACGCCAACCCGATGGAAGCCGACGCGGTGCGCCCATTCATCATGACGGCCGAGGGCGTGGCGCGGCTGTTCGCGCCCACGGGCATGGCCGAAGGGCCACTGCCGGAGCACTACGAGCCCTTCGAGTCGCCGCTGGTCAACAACCTGATGCACCCGAACAACGAGAAGGCGCGCGCCAACCCCGCGGCGCGCATCTTCAAGGGTGACCTCGAGCGGCTCGGCGTGCCGAAGGACTTTCCATACGTGGCAACCAGCTACCGGCTCACCGAGCACTTCCACTACTGGACCAAGAACGTGCGCACCTCGGCCATCATCCAGCCGCAGCAGTTCGTCGAGATCGGCGAAGAGCTGGCAAAGGAAAAGGGCATCGGCCACGGCGACATGGTGAAGGTGTCGAGCAAGCGCGGCTTCATCAAGGCGGTGGCCGTGGTGACCAAGCGCATCGTCGGGCTGCAGGTCGATGGCCGCACGGTGCACACGGTGGGGCTGCCGAACCACTGGGGCTTCGTCGGCGTGGCCAAGCCGGGGTATCTGGTGAACACGCTCACGCCTTTCGTCGGCGATGCGAACACGCAGACGCCCGAGTACAAGTCGTTCACGGTGAACATCGAGAAGGCGTGACATGAAGAAGCACGTACTCGACGACTTTCTCCCTCCCCTTCCGGGGGAGGGCAGGGGTGGGGGCACAGCGGCCTCATCTCATCATGCGCGGCGCCTGTCCGAAAGCCTGCCCCCATCCCAGCCTTCCCCCGGAAGGGGAAGGAGCAATACAGAAGACCGGAGCCACTGATGTCCTCCCTTCAAACCCTGGACATCGCCGCCCGCTCGGCCACGACCACGCCCTCGCCCGAGATCCGCAGCCGCCCGCAGGTGCAGCAGGTGGCGAAGCTGATCGACGTGTCGACCTGCATCGGCTGCAAGGCCTGCCAGGTCGCGTGCATGCAGTGGAACGATCTGCGCGACGAGGTCGGCACCAACCACGGCACCTACGACAACCCGGTCGACCTCACCCCGTCTTCCTGGACGGTGATGAAGTTCTCCGAGGTGGAGCCCGAGGCCGGCAAGCTCGAATGGCTGATCCGCAAGGACGGCTGCATGCACTGCGACGACCCCGGCTGCCTGAAGTCGTGCCCCTCGCCGGGCGCCATCGTCAAGTACGCCAATGGCATCGTCGACTTCATCAGCGAGCATTGCGTGGGCTGCGGCAACTGCGTCACCGGCTGCCCATTCGACGTGCCGCGCATCAGCAAGGTCGACAACAAGGCCTACAAGTGCTCGCTGTGCTCCGACCGCGTGGGCGTGGGCCTGGAACCCGCCTGCGTGAAGGCCTGCCCCACCGGCGCGCTGCATTTCGGCACCAAGGAAGACATGCACGAATACGCCTCGGAGCGCATCGTGGACCTGAAGGAGCGCGGCTTCGCCAACGCCGGCGTGTACGACCCGGCCGGCGTGGGCGGCACGCACGTGATGTACGTGCTGCAGCACGCCGACCGCCCCGGCCTGTACGCCGACCTGCCGAAAGACCCGCACATCAGCCCGCTGGTGTCGCTGTGGAAGGGCGTGGCCAAGCCGCTCGCGATGGTCGCGATGATCGGCGCGATGGTGGGCAGCTTCTTCCACTACATGAAGACCGGCCCCATCGAGCCCAAGGACGACCACCCCGATGCCGACCGCGACGGCCACCCGGACGACGTGGTGGTGATCGAAGAGCCGCCACGGACACCGCCGCCCACCGCGCCCCGTGCATGAGGAGATTGCGATGACACGCTACTACCTTCGCCGCTACCGAGACGCCACGCGCATGAACCACTGGTTTGTCGCGATCATGTTCTTCGCGGCCGCGCTCTCGGGCCTGGCCTTCTTCCACCCTGCCCTGTTCTTCCTGACCAACCTGTTCGGCGGCGGCCCGTGGACGCGCATCCTGCATCCGTTCATGGGGCTGCTGATGGTGCTGGGCTTCGTGTTCCTGTTCTTCACGATGTGGCGCGAGAACATCCTCGACAAGGGAGACCGCGAATGGATCGCCAACGCGCCGAAGATGCTCAAGGGCGACAAGTCGGGCATGCCGCCGGTGGGCAAGTACAACGCCGGTCAGAAGCTGGTGTTCTGGGCCTTCGGCATCAGCCTGCTGCTGTTGCTGGTGACGGGCTTCATGTTCTGGAGCCCGTGGTTCGTCGGCTTCTTCCCGATATTGCTGCGGCGCATCGCGGTGGTGGTGCATGCGGTGTCGGCGGTGGTGCTGATTCTTTCGGTCATCACGCACATCTATGCGGCCATCTGGGTCAAGGGCACGCTGCGCGCCATGACGCGCGGCACCGTCACCGAGGGATGGGCCAAGCTCAACCACCCACTCTGGCATCGCAAAATGACGCGAGGTGAGTGATACTGATCCGATGACGAGTTCAACCGGCACCCCGCCGCCGATCCGGACCACGCGCGTTCTCGATCCCGAGCAGATTGCAATGCAGGCCGGGCGGCAGATGCCGTTCCTGCGCCTGCCGGTGCGCTCCCTCGCGTTCTCCGACCGGCAGCTTCGACTGCGCCAGCTCGCGGCCTCGCATCCGATGCGCGAGTACCTGATCTTCATTGCCGACCTCGCGCAGGCGCAGCACCAGGTGCTGCAGGACTATGCGCCCGTCGCGCTGCCCGAATCCGACGCGCTCGAAGCCGCTGCCAAGGTGCTGAAGCCGCCGATGCCTGCCTTCGGATGGACGCGCGACCCGATGTGGCTGCGTGAACTGCGCCGCCTGCTCGGCCTCTTCCGCGCCCGGCTGCCCGAAGGCCCGGCGCGCGACACGCTCGACCGCGTGGTGGCCGCCGACGACGCATGGATCGACCAGCAGGCCGACCGCCTCTCGCGCCGCATCATGTTCGGGCTCGACCTCGCTGCCGCGCCGCTGATCGCCGCCGGGCTGCAGGCCTACTGGACGCAGCTCGTGCTGCAGGTGGCCGGCCGCGAAGGCGAGAACATCTTCGGCCGCACTGACCCCGGCAACGAATGCCCCTGCTGCGGCAGCGCACCTACCGTGAGCATCACGCGCATCGGCGCGGACGAAGCGGGCTTCAGGTATCTGCACTGCTCGCTGTGCAGCACCGAGTGGCACTACGTGCGCATCAAGTGCACGCATTGCGAAAGCACCAAGGGCATCCATTTCGAATCGCTGTCGCCGCAGCCCGGCGTGGAACTGCCGGCCACCGGCGCGCGCGAAGGCGCGGTCAAGGCCGAGTGCTGCGACACCTGCGGCCACTATCTCAAGCAGGTCGCGATGGAGAAAGACCCCGAGGTCGAGCCCGTCGCGGACGACCTCGCCAGCGTCACCCTTGACCTGCTCGTCTCCGAAGCCGGCCACCAGCGCAGCGGCCACAACCTGATGCTGCTGTTCGGAGAGCCGGAGATCCCCGACGACGGCGGAGGCGGCTGATGGCAGCGCCGAAAGAGTCCGTGGTCCACGGCTCGACGGCAAGGCCCCAGGATCTTCCTTCTGTCGATCAACTGCTGCGTCTCGCCGTGCCGGGCGCGTTGCTGGCCGAGCACGGCCGCACGCTGGTGGTGAAGGAAGCGCGCGCGCTGCTCGAGGGGCTTCGCGCGCGGGCCGTGGCGGGCAAGCTGGCGGCTACCGACATCGAGCAAGAGGCGCTAGGCAACGCACTCGCCGCGCGCGTCCGGGCCCGCCTCGCGCCGCGCATGCGCGCGGTGCTGAACCTCACCGGCACCGTCATCCACACCAACCTAGGCCGCGCGCTGCTGGCCGACGCGGCGCTGCAGCGACTGCTCGCGGTGATGACATCGCCCAACAACCTCGAGTACGACCTCGCCACCGGCAGCCGCGGCGACCGCGACTCGCTGGTCGAAGAACTGCTTTGCAGCATCACCGGCGCCCAAGCCGCCACGGTGGTCAACAACAACGCGGCCGCCGTGCTGCTGACCATCGCGGCCCTGGCGCGCGAGCGCGAGGTGATCGTCTCGCGCGGCGAACTGGTGGAAATCGGCGGCGCCTTCCGCATGCCCGACGTGATGGCCAGCGCGGGCGCGCGCATGGTCGAGGTCGGCACCACCAACCGCACGCATCCGCAGGACTACGAGCGCGCCATCAACGCGCACACCGCGCTGGTGATGAAGGTGCACACCAGCAACTACGCCGTGCAGGGCTTCACCGCCGCGGTCGACGAAGCCACGCTCGCCGGCATCGCGCACGCGCGCGGCGTGCCGCTGGCCACCGACCTGGGCAGCGGCTCGCTGATCGACCTGGCCCACTACGGCCTGCCGCGAGAGCCGCTGCCGCAGGAGATGCTTGCGGCCGGCTGCGACGTGGTCACCTTCTCGGGCGACAAGCTGCTGGGCGGTCCGCAGACCGGCCTCATCGTCGGCAGCAGGGAGGCTGTCGGCCGCATCCGCAAGTTCCCGATGAAGCGCGCGCTGCGCATGAGCAAGCTGCCGCTGGCGGCGCTGGAAGCCACGCTGTCGCTGTACCTGCGGCCCGAGCGCCTCGCGCAAGACCTGCCGACGCTGCGGCTGCTCACGCGGCCCGCGGATGCGATCCGCGAAATGGCAGAGCGCTTGAAGGCACCGGTGCAAGCGGCCGTGTCGCCGCGCTTCACCGTCGAGGTCGTTCCGCTGCTCGGGCAGATCGGCTCGGGCTCGCTGCCGGTCGAGCGGCTGCCCTCGGCCGGGCTCGCGCTCGCGCCGGCCGGCACGTCGAAGAAGGGCACGGGCACCGCGCTCGATGCCCTCGCCACCGCGCTGCGCGGCCTGCCCCTGCCGGTGATCGGCCGCATCGCCGAAGACCGGCTGCTGCTCGACCTGCGCTGCCTGGAGGACAGCGCCGAATTCGTCGCGCAATTGGCGCTGCTGCGCGAGCGACTGCAATGATCATCGGCACCGCGGGCCACATCGACCACGGCAAGACCACGCTGGTGCGCGCGCTCACCGGCGTCGACACCGACCGGCTGCCCGAGGAAAAGCGGCGCGGCATCTCCATCGAGCTCGGCTATGCCTACCTGCATGCGCCCGACGGCATGTCGCTGGGTTTCGTCGACGTGCCCGGCCACGAACGCCTGCTGCACACCATGCTCGCCGGCGCCACCGGCATCGACCACGCACTGCTGGTGGTGGCAGCCGACGACGGCGTGATGCCGCAGACGCGCGAGCACCTGGCGGTGGTGGCGCTGCTGGGCGTGCGCGAGGCGACGGTGGCCATCACCAAGATCGACCGCATCGATGAGACCATGCGCGATACGCGGCTGGCCGAGGTGCGCGCGGACATCGCCGCGCTGCTGGCGCCCACGCCGCTCGCGGGCGCGCCGATGCTCGCGGTGTCGGCGACCACCGGCGACGGCATCGATGCGCTGCGCGAACGCCTGCTCGACGCGGCGCGCAGGGAGCATGGGCGCGAAGACGGCCTGGCGTTTCGCCTCGCGGTCGATCGGGCTTTCACGCTCTCGGGCGTGGGCACGGTCGTCACCGGCACGGTCTTCAGCGGCACGGTGCGCATCGGCGACGAGCTGCGCGTGGTGCCCGGCGACCGCACGGTGCGCGTGCGCGGCATCCATGCGCAGAACCAGAAGGCCGAATCGGCGCATGCGGGGCAGCGCTGCGCGCTGGCGCTGGCCGGGGCCACCAAGGACGAGATGCATCGCGGCGACTGGGTCTGCACGCCCGCCATCGCGCTTGCCACGGACCGCATCGACGTGCTGCTCACGTTGTGGCCCGACGAGGCCAAGCCGCTGCGCTCCGGCACCACCGTGCACGCGCACCTCGGCGCGAGCGACGTGATGGCTTCGCTCGCACTGCTCGACCGCGACGTGCTCGCGCCCGGCGAAACCGCCCTGGCGCAGTTGGTGACGAAGGAGAGCGTCGGCGCGTGGCATGGCGACCGGGGCGTGCTGCGCGATGCCTCGGCCACGCGCACCATGGCCGGCGTGCGCGTGCTCGACCCGTTCGCGCCGGTGCGCTACCGCCGCACTTCAGAACGGCTGCACACGCTGGCCGCCTGGGTCATCGACGACCGGGCCGCCCGCGTGGCCGCGCTGCTGGACAACGCGCCGCTGGGCATCGACACCGCGCGGCTGGCGCGTGCGCTGTCGCTGCCCGGCGAAGCCGCCCTGCCGCTGCCTGCGGATGCGGTGCGCATCGAGCACACGGCCATCGTGCAGCGGCACCTGGATGCGCTCGAGGCGCAGATCACCGGCCGGCTCGCGGACTTCCATCGCACGGCGCCCGATGAGGTCGGCCCCGATGCGCGCCGCCTCAAGCGGCTGGCCGCGCCACGCACGGACGATGCGCTGTGGCGCCATGCGCTCGACGCGCTGGTAGCGCGCGGTGCGCTGGTGCGCAGCGGCACCTGGCTGCATCTGCCGGACCATGCGGCGCGCCTCGGTGAGGCCGAACAGAAGCTCGCGCAGAAGCTGCTGCCGCGGCTGGCCGATGGCGGCTTCGATCCGCCGTGGGTGCGCGATCTTGCGAAGGACTGCGCGGCGAGCGAGGCGATGGTGCGGCAGACGCTCGCGAGCCTCGCGCGCCGGGGCGAGGCCTTCCAGGTGGTGAAGGACTTGTACTATCCGCTGGCGACCGTCGAGCGGCTGGCTGCGATTGCGCGCGACTGCCTCGAAGGCCCGCAAGGGCTGCAGGCCGCGAGCTTCAGGGATGCGACGGGGTTGGGACGCAAGCGCGCGATCCAGCTGCTGGAGTTTTTCGACCGTGTGGGGCTGACGCGGCGCGTGAAAGATGCGCATCTGCTGCGGCCCGATACGTCGTTGTTCGGGGCAAGGCCTTGAACAGCGTTCATGGGAGGGGATCGTCCCTGGTGGGGCGGCCGGGCTTCAAACCCGGTTGGTGGCGCCAGTCGTCGCCGGGAAGGTTCGACTCCTTCCCCCTTCCGCCGTCTTTATCTTGCTCCTTCCCCCTCTGGGGGAAGGCTGGGATGGGGGCAAGCGGCGGTGGTTTTGGCGCGGTGCTTCATCGACCGACGCTTACCCCCACCCCTGCCCTCCCCCGGAAGGGGAGGGAGGAATACGGGATCTCAAGGAACCACACGCAGCGAAGGCTCTCCCGCCTCGACACGGCCGATCACCGCCGCCTGCCCGAAGCCTTCGTCGCGGAAGATCTTCAGCACTGCATCGACCGCTTCCGGCGCGCAGCTCACGAGCAGGCCGCCCGAGGTCTGCGGGTCGCTCAGCAGGTTCTGCGCGGTGGCGTGCAGGCCGGCGGCCAGCTCCACGTCGGCGCCGTAGCCGGCCCAGTTGCGCCCCGAGGCACCGGTGACCATGCCGTCGGCGGCCATCACCACCACGTTGTCGAGCAGCGGCACCTTCGACCACTCGATCACCGCCTTCAGCTTCGCGCCGCGCGCCAGTTCGAGCGTGTGGCCGGCCAGGCCGAAGCCGGTCACGTCGGTCAGCGCATGCACGCCGTCGAGCGCCGCCAGGGCGATGCCGGGGGTGTTGAGCTTGGTCGTGTTCTCGATCAGCTGGCGGTAGCCGATGCCCGACAGCTGCTCCTTCTTGAGCGCCGCCGACAGCACGCCCACGCCCAGCGGCTTGCCCAGCACCAGCACGTCGCCGGCCTTCGCATCGGCGTTGCGGCGCACGCGGTCGGGGTGCACGAGGCCCATGGCGACGAGGCCGTAGATCGGCTCGACCGAATCGATGGTGTGGCCGCCGGCAATCGGGATGCCGGCGGCGCGGCACACGTCCTGCCCGCCGCGCACGATCTCGGCGATCACTTCCACCGGCAGCTGGTTGATCGGCATGGCGACGAGCGCCAGCGCCATGATCGGCCGGCCGCCCATCGCGTACACGTCGCTGATGGCGTTGGTGGCGGCGATGCGGCCGAACTCGTAGGGGTCGTCCACGATGGGCATGAAGAAGTCGGTGGTCGCGATCAGCGCCTGCTGGTCGTTGAGCCGGTAGACGGCCGCGTCGTCGGCGGTCTCGATGCCCACCATGAGCTCGGGCGGGATCATGCCGCCCGCGTGGTTCTTGAGAATCTGCGACAGCACGCCGGGCGCGATCTTGCAGCCGCAGCCGCCGCCATGCGAAAAACTCGTGAGGCGCAAAGGCGCGAGCGGGTTCATGAGCGTTGGGTTCATGCGGCGATTATCGAATCGCCCCGGCTTTCTACAATCCCGTCCCTTCCAAACCCGCACTTCACCGAGGCGCAACCATGAAAAAGAATCTCACCCGACTGACCCTGGCACTGGCCTTCTCCGTCGCAAGCCTCGGCGCCTTCGCCCAGGGCGTGCTGCGCGTGTCGGCCATTCCCGACGAGGCGCCCACCGAGCTGCAGCGCAAGTTCACGCCGCTGGGCGACTACCTCAAGAAGGAAACCGGCATGGACGTGCAGTTCACGCCCGTGACCGACTACGCCGCGGTGGTCGAAGGCCTGGCCACCAACAAGATCGACCTGGCATGGCTGGGCGGCTTCACCTACGTGCAGGCGCGCATCCGCACCAACGGCGGCGCGGTGCCCATCGTGCAGCGCGCGGAAGACGAGGTGTTCACCAGCAAGTTCATCGTGCCGGTGGACAGCACCGCGAAGACGCTGGCCGACCTGAAGGGCAAGACCTTCGCGTTCGGCGCGCCCTCGTCCACCTCGGGCAGCCTGATGCCGCGCTACTTCCTGCTGCAGGCCGGCATCAACCCCGAGAAAGACTTCAAGACGGTCGCGTTCTCGGGCGCGCACGACGCCACGGTGGCCTTCGTGGCCGCGTCGCGCGCCGAAGCCGGCGTGCTCAACGCATCGGTGTGGGACAAGCTGGTCGAGGCCAAGAACCCCAACGCCGCCAAGGTGCGCGTGCTGGCGACCACGCCGACCTACTACGACTACAACTGGACGGTGCGCCCCGGCCTCGATCCGGCCATCACCAAAAAGCTGACCGACGCGTTCCTGAAGCTCGACCCGGCCAACCCGGCGCAGAAGGAAATCATGGCGCTGCAGCGTGCGAGCAAGTTCATTCCGACCAAGTCGTCGAACTACGACGGCATCGAGACGGCGGGCAAGTCGGCGGGCCTGATCAAGTGAGCCTGCGCGAATGAGTTTTTCGCTGGAAGGCGTGGGTGTCGTGCACCCCAACGGCCAGCGAGCGCTGGCCGGGGTGACGCTGGCCGCGCGCGACGGCGAGCGCATCGCCGTCATCGGGCCCTCGGGCGCCGGCAAGACCACGCTGCTGCGTGTGCTCGGCGCGGCGCTGCGGCCTACGGAAGGCGTGGTCGAGACCCTTGGCGCGAAGGCGTGGCAATTGCCGGCCGCGGCGCTGAAGAAGCTGCGCGCCCGCATCGGCACCGTGCACCAGGCGCCACCCATCGCGCCGCGCCTGCGCGTGGTCACAGCCGTGCTCGCTGGCCGGCTCGGCGAGTGGTCGACGCTGCGTGCGCTGGGCTCGCTCTTCCATCCGTCGGACATTGCCGGCGCGCACGAAGTGCTGTCGCGCCTGTCGCTGGAAGACCGCCTGTTCGAGCGCTGCGACCGCCTTTCGGGCGGCCAGTTGCAGCGCGTGGGCATTGCGCGCGTGCTGTACCAGCGCCCGGCCCTGCTGCTGGCCGACGAGCCTGTATCCGCACTCGACCCCACGCTGGCCGACGCCGCCATCGGCCAGCTCGTCGCGCAGAGCGAATCGACCGGGGCCACGCTGCTGGCCTCGCTGCATGCGGTGGACCTGGCGCTGCGCTGGTTTCCGCGCATCGTCGGCATGCGCAACGGGCTGGTGATGTTCGACCTGCCCGCGGCGCAGGTGACGGCCGCGATGCTCGACGCGCTCTATGCGAGCGAAGGCGGCGTGGCGGTGCAGAAGTCGGCTCAGCCGGTCGCGGCCGAGGCTGCGTTCACTCGTCCGGACTGCCCTTGAACGCCGCTGCATCCGCGGCCAGATCCGCCGCCGCCGTCCGACGCGACCCGCAAGCCATGCGGCGGCTGGCCGGCTGCGTCGCCGTGCTCGTCATCGCATGGCCGATGCTGGCGCTGTCCGAATTCAATCCGTGGGCGCTTTTCACCGGCGGCAATCTTGCGGTCATCGGCGGCTTCCTGGCGGGCTTCTTCCCGCCCGACGGCTCGCCGGCCTTTCTCGCGCTGCTCTTCAAGGCCACGCTCGAGACGCTGGCCATGGCCACGGCCGGCACCGCGCTGGCATTGCTGATCGGCGCGCCGCTGGGCTTCGTGACCACGCGCGCCCTCTCCGTCTCGCGCATCGGTCCAGGCCCCGGCCGTGCGCGGGCTGGCATCGTGCGGCAGGCCGCGCGCTGGCTGCTGATGGTGCTGCGCGCCATTCCGGAGATCGTCTGGGCGCTGCTGTTCGTGCGCGTTTTCGGGCTCGGCCCTGCCGCGGGCGTGCTGGCGCTGGCCATCACCTACGGCGGCATGCTGGGCAAGGTCTACGCCGAGATCCTCGAATCGACCGACACGCGTCCGGCGCGCGCCCTGCTCGAAAGCGGCAGCGGCCGGCTCGCGGCGCTCTGCTACGGCCTGCTGCCAAACACGGCGCAGGAGCTGGCCTCCTACACCGTCTACCGCTGGGAATGCGCGGTGCGCGCGTCGGTGGTGATGGGGTTCGTCGGCGCGGGCGGGCTGGGGCAGCTGATGGACCAGTCGATGAAGATGCTCAACGGCGGCGAGGCCAGCAGCATCCTGCTGGTATTCCTGGCGCTGGTGCTGCTGGCCGACCTGCTCAGCAATGCGCTGCGGAGGCTGCTGGCATGACGGCGAACCGCCCGATGTTGCCTCCGCGCCCGCCGCCCTGCTGGCGCTGCCGCATCGCCTTGCTGCTGATCGGCGCGGCGGTGGTGGCGAGCTTTGCCTACCTGGGCATCGACTACCGCGCGCTGGGCTCCTCCGAATCGCTCAGGCTCATGGGCAAGTTCATCGCCGAGTTCTTCCCGCCCGACCTGTCGCCCGACTTTCTCTCGAAGGTCGGCCATGGCGCGCTGCAGACGCTGGCGGTGTCGGCGCTCGGCACGGTGCTGGCGGCCGTTGCCGGCGCGGTGCTGGCGTTGCCGGCTTCGGGCCGCGCAGGCGGCGCCTTGCGCCACGGCTCGCGCTTCGTGCTGAACTTCCTGCGCAGCGTGCCTGAACTGGTATGGGCCGCGCTGATGGTGCTGGCCGCAGGCATCGGCCCCTTCGCGGGGGCGCTGGCGCTGGCCCTGCACACCACGGGCGTGCTGGGCCGGCTCTTCGCCGAGGCGCTGGAAAACGCGCCGCGCGAGCCGGAACATGCGCTGGCGCTCTCGGGCGCCAACCCCGTCACCGCCTTCAGCTACGCCAGCCTGCCCATCGTGCTGCCGCAGTGGGTGGCCTACGCGCTCTACCGCTGGGAAATGAACATCCGCATGGCCGCCGTGCTGGGCTTCGTCGGCGGCGGCGGACTGGGGCAATTGCTGTACTTCCACCTGTCGATCTTCCAGCAGCAGCAGGCAATGACCGTGCTCATCGCGATGTTCGTGCTGGTGACCTTTGTCGATTTTGCGAGCGCTCGCTTGCGCCGTGGCCTCGGACCTGCATACGCCTGACAATCGGGGCATGAGGTTCCCGCCATGAGTCATCGCCAGCCCGTGCGCGTCGGCGACCGCCACGCCTTCGACACGCTGATCGACGCCCGCTCACCGGCCGAGTTCGCGCTCGACCACATTCCCGGTGCCATCAACTGCCCGGTGCTGGACGACGAGGAGCGCCGCATCGTCGGCACCGTCTACGTGCAGACCGGCGCTTTCGAGGCGCGGCGCATCGGCGGTGCGATGGTCGCCGCCAACATCGCGCGGCACCTGCGCGAAACCCTGGCCGACCGGCCCGAGAACTGGAAGCCGCTGGTGTACTGCTGGCGCGGCGGCATGCGCAGCGGCTCCATGGTGACGTGGCTGCGCTTGGTCGGCTGGGACGCGCAGCAACTCGCGGGCGGCTACAAGAGCTTTCGCCGGCACGTCATTTCGCAGATCGACGCACTGACCCCGAAACTCGACCTGCGCGTGATCTGCGGCGCCACCGGCAGTGCGAAGACGCGCGTGCTGCATGCGCTTGCCGCGCGCGGCGCACAAGTGCTCGATCTGGAAGATTTCGCCAGCCACAAGGGCTCGCTGCTCGGTTCGCTGCCGGGCGTGCCGCAGCCTTCGCAGAAGCACTTCGAGACGCTGATCGCAGCGGTACTGGAAACCGTCGATCTGTCGCGCCCGCTGTATGTCGAGGGAGAGAGCATCCGCATCGGACGGCTGTCGCTGCCTTTGTCGCTGGTGGCCCGGATGCGCGCGGCGCCGTGCATCGAGGTGTGCGCTACGCCGGAAGCGCGGCTGGCGTATCTGCTGCGCGACTACGCCTACCTGGGCGACGACCGCGACGCACTGGCCGACAAGCTGGGAGCGCTGAAGGAATTGCAGGGCAAGGAGACAGTGGCGCGCTGGCAGCATTGGGCGCATGAAGGCGATCTGCCGCATCTGTTTGCGGAGCTGATGGCGCTGCACTATGACCCGCACTATGAGAAGTCGCAGGAGCTGCACTTTCGGGCGTGGGGGCGGCGCCGGAGCGTGGGGGCGGTCGATCTGTCGGATGAGGGGATTGGGGCTGTGGCTGCGGCGGTGTTGAGGTTGGGGTGAGGGCATGGTGTTGAGATCGGGGATGGATACGTCAGCAGGCACAAGAACAGGACAGGCTCCTGCTCAGATGTTTTCATATTTCTTTAGATCGTATTTTTCAATCAATCTCAATGCTCTTTCTCTGAGCACGGCATCACCCTCGCTTTGCTTTAACAGTTCTTCGTTCAACCCTCTGGCGAATTCACCGTATGCGTAAAGTCCAGCATCTTCCTCGCCAAGATTACAGTCTCTATAGCTAATAACTACAAAATCAATGGGCAATGCCTTGCCCGTTTTGAGCGGAGGCAAGAAATCAATCTCAATACAAACTTCATGCCCCACTCCGCGCTCTGCATATAAAACATCCAGATTTAGTGCGATGCCAGGCATATCAAATCTATCGAGATCATCCCGAACAATTACCGACAAGGCAAATCCAAGAAGATCTTCTAATTTTTTACTGTCGCATGCAAATCTAAATTTATTCATGGCCACGAGGCACCTCCTGTTGGATAAGCTGTTCTGACATTGGGAATTCCGCCTGGACCTGCGCCAATGCCCACAGTCCATTTTAGACCGCCCACATCAACGCTGACCGCCATCGGTCCGGTTGCACCGGAGGATATGTATTTATCAATGGCCAATTGACTGGCCGATTGGGCCATTTTTGTCATCTCTTTGTGAGGATATATTTTGGGGTCGAAAACAGTCTTGATTGCAACACTTTGTCCAGGCAAACGATATTGCACTTGATAGATCCCATCCGTTCCGGCAATTTTTGTCGAACTTACAAGAACTCCATTGTTGGTTCTCAACGCCGTCTCGAAAGCGATCAAATCATGCTTGCCATAAATATTCTTCCCCGTTCCTGAATACGCTGCACGCCCTTCGTCAGTCAGGTGCGTGTCCAACGATGAATTACCAAGACGCACGGTGCCCGTAGCATGCGGCGTAGCACTTGCTGGTGGCGCGTAGCCATTGAATCCGATGCCTGGGGCATCTGCAGGGCGCGGACCGTTTCCTACCGGCAGGTTGCCGGGTCCATCTGCAACGCCACCACCTCCCGCTTCAGATTCACTGGACAACGTCCAATTGCCAGGCGCATGCCCAAGTCGCCCTCCCGACGCAATTGGCGCCAAGACAGGAACGCAAGTCGGTGGGACTGCGCACCAAACCGTCGGCGCCATTCCGACTAAGACCGAACTGCCTCCCGCCGCAGGTGGCTCGCCACCGTTATCCAGGTCAGGCGGAGTATCCGGCGGGTTCGCCCCCGCCACCGCCAGTTGAAAGTCCCGAGCCAGCGCATTCCCAAGATAGCCAGCACCACTGGCCGCCCCTTGCATCCCGTCCTTGGCGTTGTGCAAAAGCGTGCTCGCGATGTCAATGGCGCCATCGGACCATCCGTACTCCGAGAACACCCCGGTCTTGAGCAGCAACTGTTGCTCATCCTTGTAGTCAGTCCCTCTGTTTTGCGAAGAGACCTTTGCAGCGTAGCCGGCGCTGTTCGGGTCCGCGCCTGCCGCGCACTTCAGAAGCGCGCACATCGCATCGGCCAGCTTTCTCTGATCGGCCTCGCCCTTCGAGCCCGCCGACCAAGGCATGCGCCCACACGCGTGAAGCACCGCCTTCCTTCCAGTTTTCGTAGTTCTGCTGCTCCGCCGCGAGGGTGCTGCCGGCATTCGCCAAAGCCGCATTCGCCTGCGCCCTCTGCTCGTCACTCGCGCCCGGATCGTTCAACACCTGCTGCGCCACCGAAGCCTGGAGTTGCGCCTGCCCAGCGTGCTGCCGGTGGCTGTTTCCTCGCGCGAACTGTCGCGCTGCGTGGTGGTCTTGCTGGAGAGAAAGCCTTTCTTCCTCGCCTCACTCGCCGAGTCGACCGAGTCGGTGGCACGCCCGGTCTTGATGCGCACGTCGCCTTCTCTGGACTTCACTGCCAGGTCGCCCTCGGCGTTGTGCAGGATCCGTGGATGCGGATGTTGTTCCCGGCGTCAAGGGTCACATTGCCGCCGCCGGCAATCTGGCTGCCGACCTCCCGGCTGCTGCTCTGGCTGTAGAAGTTGCGCGGGCCGCTGCCTCGCTTTTTGATGTTCCTTTTACTTGACCGTCGAGACGCTGATGTCTCTCTTGGCCTTCAGCAGCGCCTTGCTATCCGTGTCGGTGTCCCGGATTGCTCACATGGTCCCCGGCCACGCGATCTATGTTGGTCCTTCTAGAGGTTTTCTCGATGCGAACGTCGCGACCGGCCGTCAAGCTTGCGGCGTCGTTGGAATTGATGCTTTCGCCGATGTTCTTGGTCGGCCGTAGCATGCATGGCAAGACCGCCGCCATTCGCGAATTAAAAATTTGCCGCTCATTCAGGATGAAGAGGCCTAGCACTTTATGACGAATTACCAGATTTATCTGAGAGTATTTCTTTGAATAATTTCGAGACATTCCAAACAAAAACAATTTCTGCATCCTTCCCTTCCAAAGGCTCGATCTGATAACGCCCCTCCGGAAAATTCACATACTGTCCCGAACCAAGAACGACTGGAATCTCGTCACTACCAAACTTGCATCTGCATTTTCCGTTGACTACAAAGAGCAGCCCAGCACGAGCAGCGCCAGGAGGGCAACTCTCATCGCTTCGATATTTCCTTGAACTTACCCGGTACTCCGGCGGGGGAAATTTTTCTCGAATCGCATTTTCAAAATTCTCTTGACTCCAGACATTGCACTCAAGAATCTCAAAATCACTCATACCAGCTTCTCCAAATCAATTTGGGGGAAATTTAATTCCAATCCGCTCAAAAGCGGCACGGGCCGCACGATCCGAAGCTTCAGTTTGATCTTTTGTTGCTCCATTTAAAAAATGCCCGGAATGAGGTCGCACCTCCAATCCAAAGTAAGAGCCCGAAAATTCCGAAATATCAGCTTCGCCCGCAGAAATAACTGACTTTCCACCTGACAAGACAGCATGTGATATTTCTACTCCATTTTTTGTATGCGGCGCCAAAGATATATTTCCATCCACCGTAATGACAAATTTTATCCTTCCTTGATTAACAGTAGAACCAAAAGATGGATCATTCGGCGATATTGGTTTCACGCCAGCAGCGTTTGCTATTGCGATCTCGCTTCGAAGCCTTTCCGGAAGTTGATTATCAAAAACGGGCTGTCCCGAATTTGACTGACTCATCACTAGGTTCGGCCCTGTTGGCCTATTGTGTGGTGTCGTCAGCAGGCCCTCGTATCTAGGAACTCCCCCTGCTCCGTATCCACCGCCCGAGCTACTTCGGTCCTGGTTTGGTTGAGCAATCTGACTGCCGCCCGTGGTCGGGTCTACGCGTGGCGGCGTCGTCGTATTGCCCGTGTGGGACGGTCCATAGTTCGGCGGCGGGTTGGTGTTGCCCGTATCGGAGGTAGCGGGCCTTTGCGTACCAGAAAACCTGTCGTACGTGCTCCTGACACCTTCAACCATCCCCCGACTCATTACGTCAGCGATCGCCGAGGCGTTGACCGTACGGTCGCTCCAGTCTGGGTGTTCAGCGCGTATCGATTGCACCTTGGCGTCGATGGCCAAAGCCGCTCCGGCCAAGAGCGTAGTGTTGCGACAGAGCGCGAATTCCAAGCAGACGGTAGCTCCTCGAGCCACGGCTTGAGCGAAATTGTTCGCCGCGGCGTTGCCGGCCGCCTGGCTGCCGATGTCAATCTGGCTCGCATTCCCGTCCGCGATGGCCGCAGCCAAGCCTCCGAACATGCTGGCGAAGGCCACCGTTTCGGCCCGCAACCCCTCAGTCAGGACATTGCGGCCATCGTTGTACGCGATAGCGCTGGCTTCGCCCACCACCGCTCCGAGTGCCCCACTGCTACAGCCGTTGCTGGCGCGGGCCGCCCCGACTGCACAGCCAGCAATAGCATGCGCCACGTAGTTGCTGAAGCCGCCGACAGGGAATTCCTTCCCGATCTCGATGGCGCCCTGCGCGGCCACCGTATCAAGGATGGCGGTCTTGAGGCCGTTCTTGAGGCTGTCCTCTAGACTGCCCCCATTGATCGCGGTGCCAATCAACGCACGGGCCGCGCCAGCCTTCAAGTTCTGCCCAAGCTGAGTAAAGAATTCTCGGCTGCCTGCACCCGCCGTCGGCGACCCCGTCGGATTGAGGTCGAGCCCACCGAGTACGCCCCCCGTAATAATGGCCGTCAACAGGCTCTTCACGTTGGCGCTGCTGCCAAGGTCATTCAGGGCCTTGCCGATATCGCCTTGGTTATTGACCACGGCCACCGCAGTCTGACTGGCCAACGCGGTCAAACCCGCCGTGACCGCGCCGCTCACCACGGTCGCCGTGGTTCCGGTTGCGCCCACGCCTGATGCAACGGCCCCCCCGACCCCCGAGGCCGCCCCTGCCGTGAAGTACGCAACGACGAGGGTCACCACCGCCGCGCCCTCTGGAGTCAGCCCCTGCTTGTCGTAGTTCCAGTTCTTGTGGACTTCATCGACCTTCTGCCAATCGACTTTGCCGCTGAGCTTCGGGTCATTGGCCAACTGATCCACCCAGCCCATGCCCGGCTGCTTGGACAGTTCTTCAATACTGTCTCGAGCCCCCAGGCCGACCTGTATATGGTTCGCCGCGACGGACAGGCTCCCCGCATTGATCTGGTTGTAGTTCGTTGTCTGGTTGGTGCTGCCGTTGTCCCGGTTGACTTGGTACACCAAATCGCGGCCCTGACTGGTCGTGCGCGTGGTCGCTTCAGTCGTCTGCGTACCCAGAAGCAACGTGTCCGCACTCAGGCTGACCTTGCCCGGCGTGTTGATCGTCGTTCCCGCGATCGCCAGCGTATCGGCAGCAGTGATGTTGACGTTCGCGCCATTGAGGGTTGTACGGGTCAATGTCGAGACGTCCACCTCAGTGGAGGTCGTCTCCTGGGCTTTGATCCCCTTGCCAACATCCTTGAGGATCGCTGCGCTGCCAAAGTCGTACCAAGCGCTCTTGTTGGCTGTAGTTCCAATCGTCGTATATAGGTTGGTGGCCGCTTGAATGACCACGTTGCCGCCTTTGATTGCGACGTCCTTGGCCGCATCCACCCGCACCCCCTGCAGGAAAACACCGTTGTCTCCCTGCAGCAGGATGCCCCCGTTGCTGCTCGCGATGCTGCTGGACGCTGCGGTGTCGGAGGTAACCTTGCTGCCTGTTGCAGTTGCCCTTCCGGAAGGCATCACAAGGCCCATGGAGGCACCCAGTGCGCTGATCCCTCTTTTCTGTTGATTCAGCTGGAAACTGGCGCTCGAGGTGTTTCGTCCTTCGACAATCGTGAGATTGCCTTTCGCCACCACGGCAACGCCGTCCTTTCCGCTGATGCTGGATCCGACGATGTTGATATCGTTCTTCGCGCCAACAGAGACCAGTCCGCCAGAGAACTTGCTTTCCACGCTCGTCATCGCATCGAAGCTGCTGAAAAGGTTGTTGGTCGTGCGACCGAAGACTTTCTTTTCGGTCCATCGCGCGGAGTAGCTGCCGGCAATCCTGGCCTCGCCCGCCTCGATGTTGATGTCACGATCCGCATGCACGCTCAGCAGGCCCTGGCCCGCATCCACAACGGCCTGTCGCGCATTGATGTCACGCCCAGCCTTCAGCACCGTCGTGCCGTTCGTGGAGATGGTGCTTCCGATCTCCGCTGAGCCGGCCATCGCCATCGACGTTCTCGCACTGGAGCCGGTCATCACCCGCCTCTCGGTCACCGTCCCGAGGTTGATGTCCTGCTTCGCCGTGATGGAGGTGTAGCCGCCAGCACCCTGATTGGAGATCATCCCGCCGATCAAATTCACGTCGCGGCCCGCGCTGGCAACCAGCGCGCCACCCGGGTTTTTTACATAGAGGCCGGCGATGCGGTCAGCGTATCTGTTGATTCCGTCGGCCCGGGCTGTGCTGCGGATGTTGATATCGCGCCCAGCTTCGATCTTCAAACTATCGCGAGCATCGATGGTCCCACCGACGTTGTTGAGGTCGGTCCTGGCATTCAAGCCGACGCTGCCACCACTGATGCGTCCGCCCGGGTTCTCGACATTGTCCTTGTCTATCCTGACCAGCGTGCGCCCAGCGATGGTGCCTGTGTTGACCAGATCGCCATCGCCCTTGATGACGGTGGCGTCGGCACTCAGCAGTGCACCAGAGCCGTCGATGTCTCCGGGTCGCACGCGCACGTACAGCTGCGGCGCCAGTACTTGCCGGGTGACTCCCTCGGGCAGCGTCACCGTCTTCTCGACCAGCCAGACGATGTCGCTGGTGAGCTGCGCCATCTGGACTTCCGACAGGCCGATGCCCGGCCGCAAGCCGTGCTGCCGCGCGAAGGTGGCCCCGTTATTCATCAGCGCCGTGTACTGCTCCTCGTCGTTGTAGTGGCCACCCAGGTAGCGATAGCCGGTGAGCTGCGCGACCTGCTCGCGAATGAGCTTCTGCTCGTAGAAGCCGTCGCCCAGGCGCTTGAGCGTGTTACCGGGGTCTTGGCCGAGGTTGTTCAGCAGGTAGTCGCTGCTGAGCCAGTTCCGGTAGCCGGCGAAGCGCGGGTCGGCCTCGACGAGATAGCCGCGCGGCCCGCCATTCAGATTGAAAAGACTGGCTTGGGGAATATCGATGCGGGGCGAACTGGTGCGCACCACCATGGGTACGGTCTGGCCGACACCCACCTTGGCGTTGCTTGCTTGGGTGATGGCGGCATCGACCGAGCGCCCTCCGGCATTCACGACGCCACCGACGTTGGCCGGCACCTCGACGATTGTCGCCACAGGGCTCGGGCCGCTCGCACCGCCGGAGCCTTTGCCCGCGTCGTATCCCTTGGTGGCGTTGAAGTTGCCTGTTTTCTCGTAGGCGCCCACATCCCTGCTCACTCTCGACAGGGGTTCGATGACATCCGGCGCCTGCCGGGTGGCGCGCCAATT
The DNA here is from genome assembly GCF_003019815.1 of Variovorax sp. PMC12. Taxonomy (NCBI): domain Bacteria; kingdom Pseudomonadati; phylum Pseudomonadota; class Betaproteobacteria; order Burkholderiales; family Comamonadaceae; genus Variovorax; species Variovorax sp. PMC12. The sequence goes on along the minus strand of NZ_CP027773.1, from coordinate 5,392,174 downwards.
CACGATGAAGCTGGTCTGCTTGGTGAGCTCCCCCTGTAGCGCCTCGTTCCTGATGCCGGGCGCGTCCAGCACAGCGCCGGCGGTGATCCGGCTGTCGCGGTTCAGCCCGTTGCCAGTGAGGGTCATGTCCCTGCCGGCGACGATGGCGGCCGGGTCGGCGTCGATGGCAGTGTCGGTCGTCGTGAGAACGGTTTTGTCCCAAACTCCCCAGACATGGCCATTGGCTGGCCTCCAGCTTCCATCGGGGTTGCGCAGCAAGAGGTCGGCCTCGCCCGCGGTGTAGACAACATCCTCCGGCTTGAAGTGGCCGATGCCTTCCACGCCGATGGTTCTGGAGAACACCTTGGTCGTCGTCTTCGGCCCGAGCTTGATGCGCGTGTCCAGGTTGTCGATGCGCCCCATCGAGACACTCATGTCGCCCAGCGACTCGATACGCGCGCTCAGGTTTTCCAGGGCACTGCCGCTGGTCGCGGCTTCGCGGTTGCCGTCGAGCCCGCCGCCGATGTTCAGTGCCTTCGCGCCTGTTCCAGCGCTGAAGATCAGCGCGTGCTCGCGGTTGCGGACGATGTCGGCACCGATGTTCAGCGACTCGCGTGCCGCGATGGTCGCGGCCTTGGTGATGCCATTGACGGTTTCAGCAGAGTTGTCGAGCGTGCCCACCGCAGCGGACACCGCGTTGCCGTAGATGCGGCCCGTGCCGATGTTGTGCAGCGTGCCCGCGTCGATTTGTGTCGCGCCCTGGCTGTCTATCAAGCCTCGATTGGTCAGTGTCGTCGCCGCCTTCACTGCGGTGTCCCTGCCCGACATCTCGGCGTCCGCCGCGTTTTCGATGACGCTTGCATCGACCGTGAGCTTGCGCCCTGCCGACAACTTCGTGTTGTTGGTGAACTTGCCGGCGGTGCTGAAGTTCAGGTTTCCATCGACGTCCATCTTCGTGTTGTTCGTGACGTCCTGTACGAGCGCAACGTTCAGGTCGTTGGCGGAGGTAATCCGGCCGTCGCCGCTGAAGGACTTCGCGTCGATGAACACGCCGCCGACACCACTGCGCATCTTGCCGTCCGCACCGGGCGCAGCAGGTATCCCGGCCTTGAGCACGCCATCGGTGTTGGTGATGGCCAGGCCCCTGGCCGCGGAGTTGCCCGCGTTCCGATCCTTGACGTCAAGCGCCTCCACGGCGGCGATCCGCCCCGAGATGTTGTTCAGTTCCGCCCCGCCAAGAACCGTGACGTTCCTTGCTTCGATGCCTTGCTCGTCGCCTGAGGTGTTGGCATTGACGACGCTGCCGGCACGGAGCCGGGCCGCTCCGTTCGCGCGGATCAATCCGCCGGTGTTGTCGATCGCTCCATTGCCGGCATCGAGGTCCAGGCTGCCCACGGCCAGCGTCTTGCCGCCGGCGTTGGTGAACGCCTGGGTTTCGGCAATCAACGCTCCCTTCGAATCGATGGAACCGGCGGTGTTCTTGACTTCGCCCGTCTTCAGGATGAGCGTGCCGCCGCTCGTGATGCCTCCGGCCAAATCCGCCGGTGGAGTCCGATAGCCGGACGCGTTGGTGTTGACGAGGACCCGGCCGTTGGTGTCGATGCGCAGCGACTCGCCCGACTGGATCAAGCCCGAGTCGTTGTTCAAGGCGCCGGATCGCAGCACGAGCGCTCCCGATGCGGCGATGGTGCCCTTGGCGCCGTTGTCGAGGTCCCCGCCGCGTGTATCGACCGACAGCGAGCGTCCCAAGATCTTGCCGGCGCGATTGCTCAATGAACCGGCCTCGATGCTGATCTGCCTGGCTTCAGTACGGCCGTTGTCTTGCTCGAAGCCGTTCTTCAGGTCGATGGCGAGAGCGCCGTTGCCGGCGATGCGGCCGCTGGCTCCACTGAAGCTGCCACCCGCGATGCGCAAGGTGCCGGTGCGCGCATGCTCACCCGCATGCTCGACCACGCCGCCGGCATTTCCCAGCCTGGCAGCACTCAGCGTCAGGTCGCGGCCGTTGCTGGCAATGCGCCCGCCATCGTTGTTCAGGATGCCGGAGACGGCCAGCGTGGTGGCCTCGGCACCGGTCTGCACGATCTCGCCGCCGCGGGTGTTCGCGATGTTCGATGCCCGCAGATTCAGCCGGCCGGCATTGAGTACGCCGGCGTCGTTGAGCAAGGCCTGGTCCGCCTGTGCGTTGGCAGTGATGCGCAAGGCGCCCGGCGTCACCACCTTCGCCTTGTCGCTGGTTTTCACGTTGCCCTGCGTCGCAGTCACCGAAATGTTCGCCGCGCCGGTCTGGCTGCCCGAGAGATCGACGCTCGCGCCTCGCAGCGTTGCGTCGCCTACAGCCAGGTTCACGCCATTTGCAACCAGCGAACCCGAGACCGCGACGCTCAGTTCACCTGCAAGGCCCGGCTTGCCGTCGCCTTGAACGCCGGCACCGAGCACGCTGCCGCCGCTTGACGCCAGGCTGCCAGCCGTGATCGCGGTGTTGCCGCCGGCGGTGATGCCGCCGTCATTGACAAGCGCACCGGCGACAGCGAGTCTGACGTCGTTGCCCGCGCGGATCGCCCCGCTGTTGCGCAGCGCGCCTGCGTCGAGCGACAGCCCTTCATTTGCAACCAGCTTACCGGCGCTGTTGTCGACGGCCTTCGCCACATTGGCAGTCAGGCGACCAACCGCCGTGATGATCCCGCGCGTGTTGTCGGCCCGGCCGCCGGCGGCGAGGCTCGCATCGCCGGCGCTGGTGAGCGTGCCGCCCACATTGATCAGGTCGCCGCTGGTGGAGATCTGCAGGCTGCCCGCATTGAGCTTGCCGCCTGTGTTGTCGAACTGGCCGACGTTCGCGCTGAAGCTTTGGCTGACGTCGAGCGTGCCACCCGCGTTGCTGAACCTGGCACCGGTCACGGCCATGGTCGCCACGCTGAGAGTGCCTCCCGTGTTGTCGATCTGCGGCGTCTTGAGCGCGATAGGGCCGCCGGCGTAGATGCGGCCGCCGTCGTTCCGGACCGTGCCCGCGGCGGTGATGGCGCCAGGTGCCCCGGCGAGGGCGGAGGACGCGCCGCCCTCACCCGCTGCCGGCGCAAAAGGCTCCGCGCCGATCACGCCCCCATTCGTATTGCTGAGCACCGGCGAATCAATCGTGAGGCCGGCCATGCTCGTCTGCCGGACGGTGCCGCCGCGGTTGTCGATGTCCGCGCCGCTGGTGAGTTGAACCCGCGCGCCTTCGAGCGTCCCGGTGTTTTCCAGTCGCCCCTGCGCCGTCACGACAAGGCCGCCCGCACCCGCGCCGACGTTGCCCGCGTTGCGCACACCAAGTCCCGTCTCGGTGCCGATGAGCGTGATCTTCCGGGCATACATACCGCCCAGCGCGGCAACGTCGAGCGCAAAGGCAGGCGCAGGCCCGTTGCCCGCGATGGGCGCAGCGCTGCCGTGATCGGCGCTGACCTGGTTGGCGCCAGCGACCACCTGGAGCTCGTTCGCCCAGATGCCCGCATTGACCTGCACGGCCCGCGCAAGGATCGCCGCGTAGTCCGTCTTGCCGGCGTCGAGCCCGGCGCCTTCGACGCTCACCATGCCATCGCGCACGAGAAACCCGTCGAGCCCGCCCAGCGCACTGAACTGCGGCACGCCGGTGGTCAGGGTCGCGCGCGATGCGTTGATGAAGCCGCCGCCATCCACGGAGATGCCCGCCGGATTGGCGATGATCACCTCCGCGCGCTGCCCGCCCACCTCGACGTGGCCACGCAACTGCGTCGGGTTGCCGCCATTGATCTCGTTGAGGATGACGCGCGCCGGACCTCTCGCGAGCCACGGGTTGCCTTGGACGAAGCCACCGAGCTGCGTCTGCACGTTCACCCGGCTGTTGTTCAGGATGGCGCCGTTGCGCATCACGTCGAACTGGTTGTAGACGTTGCGGCTCACGCCCGCGGCCGAGGGCGTCTGGATGTTGACCAGCGGCACGCCGTTGGGCGCGACGAGCACGGTCGGCCGAAGATGCCCGGGGACGTTGGGCGCCCCGACGATCTGCGCCCGAACGGCGCCTGCGAGCAACAGGCCGAAGAGCGCGACTGCAGCCACGGTGCCTTTGGAGGCACCCTTGCCGATGCTGGTGGCCGTTTCCTGAACCACCATGCGCATGCCGCGCGCGGCGTTGAAGATGATCCGGTGAAGATGCCTGTTCATTTTTTTCTCTCCCTGGTGGCTCGGCAATTCGGCCTCTGAATGAAGCCGGCAATGACCGCCGCGACGCGGTCACTCCGGCTCCGTGCTCACGATCTCAAGCGCAGCGGAATTTCGCGACGCCCATGTACCGCGCGCCGGAAGGAAGGGTTGCCGAATAGCCCACGGCAATCGCATAGGCACCGCTGCCGTGATCGCCCAGCGTGATGCCGGCGCCCGCACCAGCACTCAGGAAGCTGCCGGTCACGGACGTGCTGGATGGCGACTTGACCTTGGTATCGAAATTCACCGAGCCGACGGCGTCGCCGACCGTTACCTTTACCGCGCCCTTGACGGCAGCGCCTTCGCTGCCAAATGCCAGCGTCGAAGATCCGCTGGCCGCGCCGCTGTTGGCCGCGGCGCCGCTGCCGCCGCCCACATAGGTGGGATTGGTGAAGACGCCCGCATCGCAGGTGGGGCTTCCGCTCTCAGGCAGGGTCTTCAGCTCGTTCAGTGCAAGGTAGTGATACGCACGGTTGTCGCCGCCAGTGAGGGTTTCCGCGCCCGAACTGCGCGTGACGGTGCCGGCGGTCCAACGGCCGATCGCGAAGTTCGCGTCGCCGTTGATTTCCTTCGTCGCGCTCGACCCCGTCAGCGTGTTGTCGTTCAGGCGCGTCATCGCGCCGCTGGCCGCCTGCTCGCTTTGCGACAGCACACCGAACGACTGCGCACCCACACCCAGCAGCAGGTAGCGCGCCCGCTCGCCGCGAGCGAACGGTGCCGAGACCGAGCCGGAGTCGGCTGCTGCGGGCGCTGCTGCAGCCGCTTCTGCGGTCGCCGACGGAGCAACGGCTGGAATGGCGCCCATCGGCATGCCGCCGCCTCCACCGCCGCTGCCTCCACCGCAAGCGTGAAGCAGGCCAAGTGACAGCAATGAGAACGAAAAGAGAATCTTGTTTTTCATGGGATCTTGTGTGATGTGATTGCGATTGATTGGGTGATGCGATGTGGCTTTTTCTCTGTTGCGCCTTCCTCCTCAAAAGCTGAAGTTGAGGTTGAACCCCGTCGTGACCCCGGCCGTGCGGTAGCCCTCGGGCTTGCTGATCGGAGCGCCGATGAAGATGTCGTAGTTCAGCCCCTGCCATGCACCACGCACGCCGATCACGCCGCCCCCCAGGTGATTTCCGAGCAGCCATGCGACCGACCTCCCGGCCACGCGGCCGTAGTCGATGCCCACGTAGAGCTCGGCTCCGCCCTGGCCCATGGCCCAACCGACGTCGTTGCGCAGCAGCCAACCCCGCTCGCCGAGCAGGCTGGTCTCGCCGTCGAAGCCGCGCACGGTGTAGCGCCCGCCGATGCCGAAGCGTTCTTGCGGCGTGAGCTGGGTCTGGTTCCACTGCGCTCGCCACTGGCCGGCATAGCGCAGCTTCTGCTCGCCGAGCTTGAAAGGCAGGTTGAGGCTCACGTCTGCCGTCATGAGCCGGAAGCGGCTGGTGCCCTCGTCGAAGGCCTCTTCGGGTGCCCGCCTGGCACCGAAGGCGCCGGTGCCCTGGCGCAAGGCGAAGGTGCCGTCCAGCGTGGCTTCGCCGATGAACTCCTTGTGGCTCAGGCTGGCCTCCCAACCGCCGACCACGCGGTGCTGGTTCTCGATCTGGGTGTCGTCGATGAAGCTGCGCGACTCGCGGCGAAAGGCGCGGATCGCAACGGTGGTCTTGCGTCGCTGGTCGCGGTAGACCAGGCGCGATAGCCTCACTTCGGCGTTGTCGGCCTTGCCTGCATAGATGTAGTCCTGGTTCAGGCCGGCCACGGTTTGCCGGTAGTGGCTGTTCGAAGCAGTGAAGCCGAGTTGCCAGTAGCCCCAGGGCAGCGAGTAATGAGCGGTCTGGCCCTCCGTGCCGCGTCGCGGGTTGCCCAGGACGTGCCCGTCCACGCTGTGGTTGGCACTGACGTAAAAAAGATCATTGAGGTCGAAGAGGTTGTCGGCCGAGACCGTGGCGCCTGCCTGGTATCTGCCGGTGGCTTCGGTGCCGCTGTCGTCCAGGCTCAGGGTGCCTCGCAGCATGCGGGCCTGCGTGTACTTGACGACGAGGTCGCTGTCGCCCGGCCGGGCGTCGGGCGCGGTCGAAGACTCGATCTGGATATCGGCTTCGGCGGTGGGTGTGCGCTTGAGGTTCTCCAGGCCCTGCTCGATGTCACGCAGGTTGAGCAGGTCGCCGGGACGCGCAGGAATCGCGCCTTCGAGCAGCAGACGGTTGCCGCCGAAGCGAGTGCTCGAATCCGCAGTGGCACGGACGGCGGCGATGCGTCCGGGAACCAGTGTGAAGGTCAGCAGCCCGGTGGACAGATCCTGCGGCGCCGCCAGCACACGGGTGGTGACGAAGCCCCTGGCGATGATCGCTTGCTGGAGCCGCGCCATGACGGTGTTGACGCCCTGCGTGCCCAGGCAGCGGCCAAACGGGCTGTCGTTTGTATCCGGGCCCGCGGCGGCATCCAGCGCCCACTGGAAGTCCGCGGAACGCTCACCAGACAGGGCGAGACGTTCGACGCGAAAGCAAGGCGACTCTGACTCGGCCAGCCGGCCCGAATCTTTTTGCGTCGATTGTCGAAGATGGCTGTCGACCGACTTCTCCTGCTGCTCCCGCAGGGCTCGCTCACGCTCCTGCTGGCGCAGTTGCTCTACGAAGGGATGGGGTGCCGAAGGGTTGGCTTGAGCCAGAGCGCCCGACGCAGCACCCTGCCACAGGCAAGCGACAGAAACTGCGCGCAGTGATGGCGGCGTGAGAAAGCGTGATCGAAGGAGCATGACAACCCGGACGAATGCAACGAGGAATACGTTGCGGGGCGCGGATTGTCATGTCGCATTTGGCTGCACATTTGTGGCCAAAAGTGACTTGCAGAATTCCTGGAGATTTCCTGGAGATTTCCTGGAGATTTCGTTAGATATGCAACACCGTTGCGCTGCTCACCGGCATTGGAATTAACAGAATTCGACCATTTGTTATCAGCGCGCGATGGTCGGGCGTTGGCGGCACTTCAGTTGCCGGGGCTCAGCCCATCGGCATAAAGCACCCCACGCGGCGCACGGCACAACCCCCAGAAACGCAGGCCGCTGAGTTCGGCCATGCGCACGCCCATCGAGGTCGGCGCGGAGATGGTCGCCATCGCGGCGATGCCCAGGCGCGCGCATTTGCGCACGAGTTCGTGGCTGCCGCGGCTGGACATCAGCACGAAGCCCGGCTCCTCGAGCCGCCCCGCCAGCGCGAGCTTGCCGAGCAGCTTGTCGAGCGCGTTGTGGCGCCCGACGTCTTCCATCAGGTCGGTGAGCTCGCCGTCGACCGTCGCCCAAGCTGCAGCATGGATTGCGCCGGCTTCTGCGTTGAGCGCCTGGCGCGGCGGCATGGCGGCGAAGGCGCGAAGCACTGTCGCCAGGTCGATGCGTTCGATCCAGTCGCGTGGCGGCACACGCTGCGGCGTGAGGTCGAGCCCCGCGAAGCTCTCGACGCCGCACACGCCGCAGCCGGTGCGGCCCGCGAGGCTGCGGCGGCGGTCTTTCAGGCGCTCGAAGCTGCGTGTGGAGATCTCCAGTTGCACTTCGATGCCGGGCATGCCCTGGGGCAATCCGGCATCGGAGGCATCGATCGTCCGCACGTCGATGCCCCGGCAATCGGCTGCAGCGTCGAGGATTCCTTCGCTCAGCGCGAAGCCGAGCGCGAAGGCTTCGAGGTCTTGCGGCGTGGCCATCATCACCGCGTGCGAGACGCCGTTGAACACCAGCGCCACCGGCACCTCGGACGCCAGCGTGTCGTCGCGCACCACGCCTTCGGGCGCGAGGCCGCGCTCGCCGAAGACATGCACGGCGTGCCGCGCAAGTGGCGGCAGGGAATCGGGTTCGGGGATGGGGTCGTCTTGCATGGCCGCGGCCATTGTCCGCTCAGCCGGGGTTTTCGTCAGCCGGCAGGGCGTCGACCCGTGCGCGCCCGGCGTCGGTGAGGTGCGCGACCCAGCGGTCGTCCAGCTGCACCACGCGCACCCAGCCGGGGCCGCGCACGCCGCCGATGGCGGCATCGCCCATCAGCGTGAGCTGGCGCATGACCACGCTCGCGCCCTGCCCCAGCCGCTTGCCCAGGCGCGGCAGCGACATGCCGCCCTCGCCCGGCGCTTCGGCAAGGGCGCGCAGGATGGCGATGGAGAAGGAATCGGCGTCGAAGGAAGCGGCGGTCATGCCGCCACGGTATCAGCGTCTGACGGGGCCGGGGCAGGCGCCGCATGCAGCGACAGCACCACGGGAATGGACTTGGAGGTCGGCGTGCCCGCGTTCTCGGCCACCGACGACAGCGGCACCAGCGGATTGGTCTCGGGGTAGTAGGCCGCGAGGTTGCCGCGAGGGATGTCGTAGGCCACGAGCCTGAAGCGGTCGGCGCGGCGCTCCTGGCCGTCGCTCCACACGGTCTGGATGTCGACCCAGTCGCCGTCCTTCATGCCCAGCTGGCGGATGTCTTCCTTGTTGATGAAGACCACGCGGCGCTGGCCGAACACGCCGCGGTAGCGGTCGTCCATGCCGTAGATGGTGGTGTTGTACTGGTCGTGCGAGCGCGTGGTGAGCAGCGTGAAGACGATGGTGTCGCCCTTCTTCGCGAAGCGCGCGCGGGCGCGGTGCGAATGGGTGTCCAGCGGCACCGCGTGCGTGAAGAAAACAGCTTTCTTCGACGCGGTGTTCCACACCCGCTCGCTCGCGGTGTTGCGCAGGCGGAAGCCGCCGGGGTGCGCCACGCGCGTGTTGAAGTCCTTGAAGTCGTCGAACACGGCTTCGATCTTGTCGCGGATGCGCGCGTAGTCTTCCACCAGCCAGAGCCACGGCGTCCTGCTGCGCGCGCCGATGGTCGCGGCCGCGAGCCGCGCCACGATGGCCGGCTCGGACAGCAGGTGCTCGGACGCAGGCGGGTTGATGCCCATCGAGATGTGCACCATGCTCATGGAGTCTTCCACCGTCACGCCCTGGGGGCCGCTGGCCTGCATGTCGATCTCGGTGCGGCCCAGGCACGGAAGAATGATCGCCTCGCGCCCGTGGATCACGTGGCTGCGGTTGAGCTTGGTGGTCACGTGCACCGTCAAGTCGCACTGCTGCAGGCCCTTCCAGGTCTGGTAGGTGTCGGGCGTGGCGGCCGCGAAGTTGCCGCCGAGCGCGAAGAACACCTTGCCCTTGCCGTCGAGCATGAGCCGGATGGCCTCGACCGTGTCGACGCCGTTCTGGCGCGGCGGCTCGAAGCCGAACACCTGCTGCAGCCGGTCGAGCAGCGCGGCCGGCGGCTTTTCCCAGATGCCCATGGTTCGGTCGCCCTGCACGTTGCTGTGCCCGCGCACCGGGCAGGCGCCCGCGCCCTCACGGCCCACGTGGCCGCAGAGCATGAGCCAGTTGCCGATCATCTGGATGGTGGCCACCGAATGCTGGTGCTGCGTGATGCCCATGCCCCAGCACGCGATGACGCGCCTGGCGCCCAGGTACACGTCGGCGGCAGCGCGGATCTGCGCCTCGCTCAGGCCCGACTCGCGCACTAGGATGTCCCACGACTCGGCGCGCAGGTCGGCCGCCAGCGACTCGAAACCGACGGTGTGGGCGGCGATGAATTCATGGTCGAGCACCGAGGGCTCGCCGCGCGCCACGGCCGCGTCCTCGCGCTCGATGACGTGCTTCATCATTCCCTTGATGGCGGCGAAGTCGCCGCCCACGCGCAGCTGGAAGTAGTGCGTGCTGATGGGCGTGGAGCCCATGGTCGCCATCTCGAGCTTGTCCTGCGGATCGGCAAAGCGCTCCAGGCCGCGCTCGCGCAGCGGGTTGAAGCTCACGATGCGCGCGCCGCGCCTGGAAGCCGCGCGCAGCTCGCCCAGCATGCGCGGATGGTTGGTGCCGGGGTTCTGGCCGAAGATGAAGATCGCGTCGGCCTTCTCGAAGTCGTCGAGGGTGACCGTGCCCTTGCCCACGCCGAGCTGCGGGCGCATGCCGCTGCCGCTGGGCTCGTGGCACATGTTCGAGCAATCGGGGAAATTGTTGGTGCCGTATTCGCGCACGAACAGCTGGTACAGGAAGGCGGCCTCGTTGCTCGCGCGGCCCGATGTGTAGAAGATGGCCTGGTTCGGGTCGGGCAGCGCGTTCAGGTGCTGCGCGATGCGCGCGAAGGCGTCGTCCCATTCGATGGGCACGTACTTGTCGCTGCCCGCGTCGTAGGCCATGGGGTGCGTGAGGCGCCCCTGGTCCTCGAGCCAGAAGTCGCTCTGCTCGGCCAGTTCGGCCACGGTGTGCTTCGCGAACAGTTCGGGGCCGGCACGGCGCGCGGTGGCTTCGGCGGCCACGGCCTTGACGCCGTTCTCGCAGAACTCGAAGGTGGAGGCGTGGTTGCGGTCGGGCCAGGCGCAGCCGGGGCAGTCGAAGCCGTCGGGCTGGTTGGCCGACAGCAGCGTCTTCGCACCCTTGATGGGAATGTCCTGCCGCAGCAGTGCATTCGTGACGCTGCGCAAAGCGCCCCAGCCGCCGGCGGGGCCCTTGTAAAACTCGATCTTCTGCTCGCTCATGCCGGGAGTGTTCGCGCGCGGGGGCCTGCCGTCAAATTGGATCGGCACATGCGGCGATTCAAAATGGAAATGAAGCGAGGCCTCAGGCGCCGCGCGCGTCCTGCATCAGCAACCCGCGCAGCTTGCTGCGCAGCGGCGTCTCTTCAACAACCTGCGCGCCTGCGATGTCATGCAGCGCAAACTCGCGGCTTTCGGCGTTGTGCAGATCGATCTCGCGCACCACCTGGCCGTCCCTGTAGACGAAGGCCACGTCGGCCAGCGCGAGCACGTCCTCGATGTCGTGCGTGATCATCAGCACCGGAATGCCCCACTGCTTGCGCACCTGGGCCAGCTCGTTGCGCAGTTCGCTGCGCAGCATGGGGTTGAGCGCGGCGAAGGGCTCGTCGAGCAGCAGCACCTGCGGCTCGCAGGCCAGTGCGCGCGCCAGCGCCACGCGCTGCTGCTGGCCGCCCGAGAGGTTGCGCGGGCGGCTGTCTGCCAGCGCCGCGAGGCCGAAGCTCTCCAGCAGCGCCTGCACGCGCTCGGCATCCTTTGCGGACGGCCTGCGGCGGTGCCACGCGGTCAGGCCGAAGCCGACGTTCTGGCGCACCGTGAGGTGCGGGAACAGCGCGTAGTCCTGGAACAGGTAGCCGATGCGGCGTTCCGGCGCGGGCACGTCGATGCCCCGGGTCGCGTCGTACAGCGTGCGGCCGTCGAGCCGCACATGGCCGGCCGACGGCTGCAGAAGCCCCGCAATGGCCTGCAGCGTGAGCGACTTGCCCGCGCCCGACGGGCCGTAGAGCGCGGCAAAGGGCACGTCGGTCTGAAAGCGCACGGCCAGGTCGAAGCGGCGTGCCCCGTCCTGCACCGAGAGCTTCATATCGACGTCGATCATGGCTTGCCGAAACCGTAGCGCGTGAGCACTTCCTGCGCGGCGGGCGTCGACAGGAACGCGATGAAGTCGCCGGCCAGCGGCTTCTGCCTGCTGTCGGCCACCACGGCGATCGGGTATGTCACCGGTGTATGGCCGGTGGGCGTGAAGGCGATCCTGACCTTGTCGCCGGCCACGGCCGCGTCGGTGCGGTAGACGAAGCCGGCCTCGACCTCGCCGCGGCTCACGTAGTCGAGCACCTGGCGCACGCTGTCGGCCTGCACGAACTTGGGCTCGAGCGTGGTCCACAGGTTGGCGCCGTCGAGCACCTGCTTGGTGTAGCGGCCGACCGGCACGGTCGCGACCTTGCCCACGGCGATCTTCTTGACGCTGGCGCCGCCCAGGTCCTGCAGGGTCTTCACGCCCACGGCGCCCGTGGCGGGCTCGATCAGCACCAGGCTGTTGGTGACGAAGTCCTTTCGCGTGGCGGCGTCGATGGCTTTCTGCTCGACGCCGCGGTTCATCGTTTCCTGGTCGGCGCTGGCGAACACGTCCACCGGCGCACCCTGCCCGATCTGCTGCAGCAGCACGCCCGAGGCCGCGAAGTTGAAGCGCACGGTGGCGCCCGGCTTGGCGGCCTCGAACTTGGGGCCGATTTCCTTGAATGCGTCGGTCAGGCTGGCGGCGGCGGACACGGTGATCTGCTGCGCGCCCGCAACCAGCGGCAAGGCGAGCGCAAGAACCAACGACAGAAGGCGAAACGGACGCATGGACAACTCCAGATGGTTGAAACGAAATCAGCGAAGAGAAAAGAAGCGGTTCGACAGCACCAGCACGGTGATAGACAGCAGCGAAGTCACGATGACCAGCAGCAGCGCGAGATCGTCATGCCCCGCCTGCACCGCGTCGTAGATGGCCATGGACAGCGTCTGGGTCTGCTTGGGAATGGAGCCGGCCACCATCAGCGAGGCACCGAACTCGCCCATGGCGCGCGCGAAGGCCAGCAGCGTGCCGGCCAGGATGCCGGGCCACGCCAGCGGCAGCGTGACGCGCAGGAACACGGAGAACGGCGATTGCCGCAGCGTGCTGGCCGCCGCCTCGAGCGAGCGGTCCACCCCGGCGAACGCGGCGCTGGCCGACTTGAGCACCAGCGGCAGCGCCACCACGGCGGACGCCACCACGGCACCGTGCCAGCTGAAGATGATGGTGTAGTCGAGGTGCTCGCGCAGCCACGCGCCCAGCGGGCTGCGGCGCCCGGCCGCCACCAGGATGGCGTAGCCGATGACGGTGGGCGGCAGCACCAGCGGCAGCATGAACACGGCCTCGAGCACGCTGCTGCCGAAGAACTTCTTGCGGGCGAAGATCCAGCCCAGCGCCACGCCGGCGACAAGCGCCAGCACGGTGGCCACGGCGGCGACCTTGAGCGACAGCACCAGCGGGAACCAGTCGGTCGAGGCGATGAGTGAATTCGTCGTGTTCATTGGAATACGGCGGCGATTGTTACACGCGCAGCCCCGAGGTTGTCACGGGGGTGCGCAAACCGATGAGTCTTCATATACTGGTGGATATAGCGTTGGACACCCTGGAACCCATGCGCCCATCCGCCCACGACACCGTTGTCCGTTCGATCTCAGGCAGGCCGGAGCTTCGCCACGTGACGCAGGTGCAGGAGTGGCGCATCGAGCGTGCCATGGACGCCGCGGGCTTCGTGCTGTCCATCACCGCGCCCGACGGCGAGAGCCAGTCTTTCCTGGTGGCCGAGGCCGACGCCAACGACATCGGCGAAGTATTGCGCCGCAATGCAGCGCATGCTGCGCCCTGATCAGCCGATCCTGTCGCCGGATCGCGTGCCCGGCAGCTGATCGGGCCCGGCCCCGAACCAGCCGGCGCGCTCGAGGGTTTCGGCCTTCATGGCGCGAGCAGACGCGTCAGCGCGCGAATGTCGGCCGATGCGGCAAGGCGCGCCGCGTTCTCGATGGCCCGGTAGTGCTTGACGATTTCCTCGCCCACCGGCGTCAGCGCGGTGCCGCCGCCGCGCGAGCCGCCGGCGGCGGTGTTCACGGCCGGCGAGACCAGCGCCTTGTTCATTTCGTCGATCAGCATCCAGGCGCGGCGGTACGACATGCCGAGCAAGCGGGCCGCCGCGGAAATCGATCCCGTCTCGGCCACGGCCTCGAGCACCGCGATCTTGCCGGGGCCGATGGCAATGGCGTCGTCCCGGTAGATGCGCAGGCGGAACTGGACTTTGGATTTCATGTTGGCGCGAAGCGTAAACCAATGCGGAGCGCCATTGTCTGCCCGGTGCGAGCCGCCCAAGCGCGGCGGCGTCGCCCGGACAGCCGCGGTCAGTTGAAGAACTTGGCCGCGCTCACCAGCGTCTTGTAGACGCCCCAAGCCAGCGGAATGCCCACCGCCACCCAGGCCAGCGCCACCACCAGCGGGCTCACCGTGTCGGCACGGCCAGAGCCGCTGCCGACTTCGGCCGCGGAGGCCTTCTCGTGCGCCAGCTTCTTCTCGACGGCCAGTTCGGCGTCGGTCATGAAGTGCTTGTCGGCCACCGGGCGCACCAGCAGGTTGGCGATGAAGCCGATCACCAGCATGCCCACCAGGATGTACATGGTCTGGTTGTAGACCTGCTCGCGCGGCAGGCCCAGGCCCAGCTGGTATTCGCGCATGTAGTTCACCACCACCGGGCCGAGGATGCCCGCGGTGGCCCACGCCGTGAGCAGGCGGCCATGGATGGCGCCCACGAACTGCGTGCCGAACAGGTCGGCCAGGTAGGCCGGCACGGTGGCGAAGCCGCCGCCGTACATCGACACGATCACGCAGCATGCGCCCACGAACAGCAGCTTGCTGCCCGCGCCGGCCGACGAGGGAATGCTCGCGTACAAGACGGCGCCGAGCACGAAGAACACCGTGTAGGTGAGCTTGCGGCCCAGCTTGTCCGACAGGCTCGCCCACACGAAGCGCCCACCGATGTTGAACAGCGACAGCAGCGCCGTGAAGCCGCCCGCCACCACCGCGATGGCCGCCAACTGGGTCTTGTCGAGCTGGCCGTACTTGGCCGGCAGGTCGATCAGCGCGCCGCCGAACACTTCCTGCAGCATCGGAGACGCCATGCCGATCACGCCGATGCCGGCGCTCACGTTCATGCACAGCACCAGCCACACGAGCCAGAACTGCGGAATGCCCCAGACCTTCTTCACGTGCACGTGGCGCTGCGTGATCATGGTGTTGCTGGTCTGCGCCGGGGGCGGCGTCCAGCCTTCGGGCTTCCAGCCCGAGGGCGGCACGCGGTAGCCCAGCGCGCCGGCCATCATGAAGACGAAGTAGCCGATGGCCATGACCACGAAGGTCTGCATCACGCCCACGTCGGTGGTGGTGGAGAAGCGCTTCATCAGGTCGACCGCCAGCGGCGAGCCGATCATCGCGCCGCCGCCGAAGCCCATGATGGCCATGCCGGTCGCCATGCCGCGGCGGTCGGGGAACCACTTGATCAGCGTGCTCACCGGGGAGATGTAGCCCAGGCCCAGCCCGATGCCGCCGATCACGCCCGAGCCGAGGATCATCAGCCAGAACTGGTGCAGGTGGATGCCCAGTGCCGACAGCAGCATGCCGCCGCACCAGCACAGCGCAGACACCACGCCGGCCTTGCGCGGACCCGCGCGTTCGAGCCAGCCGCCCCACAGGGCTGCGGAACAGCCGAGGAAGACGAAGAACAGCGTGTACATCCAGCCGAGCGTGGCCACGCGCCAGTCGCAGTTGGTGGCGAACAGCTCCGCGAAGAAGCTCATGTCCTTGGCGCAGGCCTGTGCGCCGGTGCCGGCAGTGCCCAGCGCCTTCGAAAGCGGCAGCCAGAACACCGAGAAGCCGTAGGCCATGCCGATGCACAGGTGGATGGCCAGTGCGGCCGGGGGTACCAGCCAGCGGTTGAAACCGGGGCCCGCGATGATGCGTTCTTTTTCCAGGAAGCCGGGTTGCCGTTGCGATCCGCCTCCACCGATACGCTCTCCTTCAAGAACGCCTGCAGATGATCCTGCCATGTTTCTCCTTGTTCGCCTGATGTGTAATTTGTTGCCGAATGTTGGCCGCGGAGTGTGAGTGAGCGCTTCATGCGCCGTCAAATTCGATCAGCGCATGCCCCGATTCAATTTTTGAATGATCGATGCGCTAGGCGCCGAGCGTGCCGCTGTGCTGCTGCACCTGTGCCTGCCACTCGGGCGTTTGCAGGAAAGCCCGTGCGGCGTCGAGCGCGCGCGAACTTCGCACGCCGTCCTGCGTCATGAAGCCGATGGGCGTGCGCACCTCGGGCGACACCAGCGGTAGCGCTTCCAGCTCGCGGTGGCTGCGCACCGCTGCCACCATCGCGCCCGGCAGCACGCTGCTGACCGTGCCGACGCTCACCGCCAGCGCGAGCGTCAGCACCGAGTTGGTCTCGATGGCCGGCGCCACCGGCACGCCGGCCTCGCGCAGCGCCTGGTCGATGATGGCGCGGTTGTGCATGTCGGGCGTGAGCAGGCACAGCGGCAGCTTGCCGGCCTCGGCCCACGGCATGGGCTTGCCGATGCGCAGATGGTCGGCCGACGCCTTCTTCGCGCGCCGCAGCAGGAAGTAGTGTTCGATGCTCTGCGGCCAGGCCTTGAGCTTGATGCCCGGCAGGTGCATGCGCTCGGTGTAGCCGAGCGCGAGGTCGACCGACAGGCTCTCGAGCCCGGTCTCCAGCTCCTGCGAACTCATCGACAGCACCGCGGGCACGATGCCCGGATGCCGCTGCTGCAGCATGGCCGCAAAGCGCGACAGCATGGGAATGGCCGTGGGCACGGCCGCCATGCTCAGCCGGCCGTGCGGGTCGCCCTGCGTGCTGCGCAGCTCCTGCACCAGCACGTCGTTCTCGCGCAGCATGCGCTGCGCGGTGGCCAGCACGCGCTCGCCTTCGTGCGTGAGGCCCACGTACACCCGGGCCCGCTTGACGATGACGACGCCGAACTCGCTTTCCAGCGCGCGCAGCGCGTTGGACAGAGCCGGCTGGGTGATGTGGCAGGCCTGCGCGGCGCGGCCGAAGTGCTTGTGCTCGCTGAGCGCAACCAGATAGCGCATCGAGGCGAGCAGGTTCATGCCTAGGTGTTCTTGCTGATCGAGATGGTGGGGAACTTGGAGGAAAAGTCCTTCGCCTTCTCGGCGATGCCCACGGCCACGCGGCGCGCCACGGCCTTGTAGATGCCCGCCACGTCGCCTTCGGGGTCGGACACCACCGTCGGCGCGCCGCTGTCGGCCTGCAGGCGGATCTTGATGTCCAGCGGCAGCGCGCCGAGGTATTCCATCTGGTATTCGGCCGCCATCTTCCTGCCGCCGTCGGCGCCGAAGATGTGTTCGGCATGGCCGCAGTTCGAGCAGATGTGCACCGCCATGTTCTCGACGATGCCCAGAATCGGCACGCCCACCTTCTCGAACATCTTGATGCCCTTCCTGGCGTCGAGCAGCGCGATGTCCTGCGGCGTGGTGACGATCACCGCGCCCGTCATCGGCACGCGCTGGCTCAGCGTGAGCTGGATGTCGCCGGTGCCCGGCGGCATGTCGACGATCAGGTAGTCCAGGTCTTTCCAGTTGGTCTGGCGCAGCAGCTGTTCCAGCGCCTGCGTGGCCATGGGGCCGCGCCAGATCATGGCCTGGTCCTGGTCGACCAGGAAGCCGATCGACATCACCTGCACGCCGTGGCGCTCCATGGGTTCCATGGTCTTGCCGTCGGCGCTGTCGGGGCGGCCTTCGATGCCCATCATCATGGGCTGGCTCGGGCCGTAGATGTCGGCGTCCAGCAGGCCCACCGTGGCGCCTTCGGAGGCCAGCGCCAGCGCCAGGTTGGCGGCCGTGGTGCTCTTGCCCACGCCGCCCTTGCCCGAGGCCACCGCGATGATGTTCTTGACGTTGGGCATCAGCTGCACGCCGCGCTGCACCGCGTGGCTGATGACCTTGGTGACGATGTTGACCGACACGTTCTCCACGCCCGGCACCGTCTTGGCAGCCGCCACCAGCGCCTTGCGGATGGCCGCGTGCTGGCTTTTGGCGGGGTAGCCGAGCTCGATGTCGAAGGACACGTCGCCCTCCGAGACCTGGAGGTTTCTGAGCGACCGGCTCGCCACGAATTCCTTGCCGGTGTTAGGGTCCGCGACGGCCTTGAGCGCGTCCGTCAGCCCTTCTGGGGTGAGTGCCATTGATCAAACTCCTGAATGGCCGGTAGTCTAGTGCGCTCTCCGGGCCTTCATCGAACAGCTCCTCAATAACCAAAAAATGCCAGAGACAAGCCCCGTCACCGGCCTCCTGCTCACCGGGGGCGGCGCCCGGGCCGCCTACCAGGTGGGCGTGCTGGAGGCCATCGCCGAGATCCGGCGCGGCGCCGGCCCCGCTGCCGGCGCCGGCAATCCTTTCCAGGTCATCACCGGCACCTCCGCCGGGGCCATCAACGCGGCCGCGCTGGCCTGCGGCGCCGACAGCTTCGACCACGTGGTGGCGCACATCGCCGAAGTCTGGAGCCAGTTCCGCGCCGAGCAGGTGTACAAGGCCGACTCGCTTTCCGTCATCGGCAGCGGCGCGCGATGGCGCATGCTGCTCGGGCTCGGGCGCTTCGCGGCCAACTGGATGCGCGTGAAGCCCAGGTCGCTGCTGGACAACTCGCCGCTGGCAGAGCTGCTGCAGCGCCTTGTGCAGCTCGACCGCCTGCCGCAGCTCATGAAAGACGGCCACGTGCAGGCGCTGGCGGTGACGGCCTCGAGCTACAGCTCGGGCGAGCACGTCACCTTCTTCGAGGCGGCCGTGCCCATGGAACCCTGGGTGCGTTCGCAGCGGATCTCGGTGCGCGACCGCATCACCCATGCGCACCTGCTGGCTTCATCGGCCATTCCGTTCGTGTTCCCGGCCACCGCGCTGCCGATGCAGCAGGACCACATCGAGTACTTCGGCGACGGCTCGATGCGCCAGTCGGCACCGATTGCAGCGGCCATCCACCTGGGCGCGCAGCGCATCGTGGTGATCGGCGCCGGGCGCATGCACGAGCCGCGCGAAGCGCCTGGCCCCAACACCCACACCGGCTACCCGACGATGGCGCAGATCGCGGGCCATGCGCTGTCGAGCATCTTCCTGGATGCGCTGGCGGTCGACATCGAGCGGCTGCACCGCGTCAACCACACGCTGAGCCTCATTCCCGAGGCAGCGCGGGCGGCGAGCGGGCTGCGTCCGCTCGACCTGCTGGTGATCTCGCCGTCGGAGCGCCTCGACGTGATCGCGGCGCGCCATGTCGACGCCCTGCCCGGCGCGGTGCGATACCTGCTGGGCGGCTCGAAGGTGGCGGCCGACGTGAAGGGCGGCGCGCTTGCGAGCTACCTGCTGTTCGAGTCGGCCTACACGCGCGAGCTGATGGCGCTGGGCCGCGCCGACGCAATGAGCCAGCGCGACGAGGTGCTGCGGTTCTTCGGCTGGGGCAGCCCCGCAAGCGCGGCCTAGATGTGCAGCGCGGCGAGCACGCCCACCGCGAAACCCGCGGCGGCCACGCCGAACATCGCGCGCTCCAGCCATTTCTTCCTTGTGAGCAGCGCAATGGCGGCCAGCGCGATCGACACCTGAAGGACGGTGGTTGCCTGCGCCCAGCGGTGGTGCTGGTGCATCTGCTCTTCCGACTGGGCGTCCCAGCGGCTCGCCTCTTCTTCAAGCTTTTTCGCGGCGGCCTGGATCTCGGTCTTCTCCTGCTCGTAGCGGCTCACCTTGACCTGCCAGCCCTGGCGCTTGTCGTCCGTCGCGGTGTCGCGCGCGAACTCGGCCAGCGCCTGCTTGGTGCTCTTCGACTGGAAGTAATTCCACTGGTTGGACGCCTCGGTCTTCTTGATCGCGGCATTGTTCTTGTAGAGCCCGGCGTTGGCCTGGGTGGCGCCGCCCATGTACGAGAAGATCGCGCCGAAGGTGGCGATCACCGCGGTGCACATCGCGATCTTGCTGGTCATGCTCATGCCGCCGGCCTCTTGGCCGTGGCCGCCGCCCGAGGCGGCGTGTTCGAGTTCGTGATCGTGCGGGCCGTGCACGTGAAAGCCGTGTCCTGACATGGGATCCTTGTTGAAGCGATGCTGGGGTGGGGGCGCGCGAGTATGCACGCCCGCCGATGACAGTTGCCTCAACGCGCCGGGACGCGCTTGCGCCTACCGGTGCTCCCGCAGCAGCCATTGCTCCTGCGCCGCGACCACCTCTTCGCCCGAGCGCCCGGTGATCGCGCGGTAGACGCCAGGCGCGGTCGCGCCTTCAGTGCTGACCAAAAGCACGCGCGCCGCAGGGCCCAGGCCGGAGGAACGGCGCGCATCGGGGTCGGCCGCGAGCACCTGCAGCGCCGCCAAGCCGGCCGCGCCGGACTCGCCACTGAGCACCGGCACATCGCCCGCCTCGCCGGTCGCGAGGGTGCGCATTGCCTGCTCTGCCTGTGCATCGGTCACCGTCATGAACAGATCGACGGCAGGCTGCAGGAAGCGCCACGCGAGCGGCGAGGTCTCCCCGCAGGCCAGCCCCGCCATCACCGAGTCGACCGAGCCCGTGGCACGCGCGGGGCGGCCGCTTCGCGCGCTCTGCAGAAGGCAGTCGGCCTGCTCGGGCTCCACGACGATGAAGGCCGGACGCGCGGCGCCATAGCGTTCCCAGAAATGGCTGGCCACGCCGGCCGCCAGCCCGCCCACGCCGCCCTGCACGATGACGTGGGTGAACGGGCACGGCCCTTCGGCGGCGGCGTGCTCCAGCAGTTCGTCAGCCAGGATGCCGTAGCCCTGCATGACGTCGCGCGGCACTTCCTCGTAGCCGTCGTAGGAGGTGTCGGAAACCACCTCCCAGCCGTTGGCCCCGGCAAGCCGCGCGGCTTCTTCGACCGACTCGTCGTAGTTGCCCGCGATGCGGACGATCTCGGCGCCCAGTTGCGCGATGGGCGTTTCGCGCTCCTGGCTCACCTGCGCATGCAGCACGATCACGCAGCGGCAGCCGATGCTCTGCGCGGCGGCGGCAAGCGCACGCCCATGGTTGCCGTCGGTCGCGCTGACGACCACGAAATCGCGCAGCGCCCCGGCATGCCGCCCCGCCAGCAGATCGCCGGGCGTCCATCCGCGATCGGGCCAGCGGCGCAGCACGAGCCGCAGCAGCGCCACCGGCGCGCCGAGCACCTTGAAGCTGCCGAGCGCCGAGCGCTTCGATTCGTCCTTGACGGTCAGCCCGCCGATGCCCAGTTGCGCCGCAAGGCGGGGCAGCGCCCATGCCGGTGTCGGCTGCGGCGAAAGCCGGTTCCAGCTCGACAGCCACTGCCGGCTTTGCTTGCCGCGCGCGATGCTCATCACTTCGCGCAGGGATTCGTCGTAAGCGCGCCGGCTTGCCCGGGGGTTGGTGAAAAACATGCTGCTCAGCTCCCCGTGCCGGTCGATCGGGGAAGGCGCATGCGCACGAGCTCCGCGAAATAGCGGGCGCCCGTCGCGAGCACCTCGTCGTTGAAGTCGTAGCTGCTGTTGTGCAGCGGCGTGCCGCCGGGCTCTCCGTCGGCCCCGTTGCCGAGGAACACGAAGGCACCCGGCACCGCCCGCAGGAACGCGCCGAAATCCTCAGACGCCATCAACGGCACCACATCGGCGTCGACGTTCCCGGCACCCACCACGGCCGTGGCGGCAGCCACCGCGAAAGTCACGCACTCGGCCCAGTTCACGGTGGGCGCGAACTCGTGGGTGTAGCTGAAGTCGCATTCGGCGCCGTGCATGCGGCAGATGCCTTCGCTGATGTCGCGCATGCGCGTGGCCAGCATGTGCTGCACGGCCGGATCGTAGCTGCGCGTGTCGCCCTTGATGACGACGTTCGACGGAATCGCGTTGCGGATGCCGTCGGTGATGAACTCGGTGCACGAGACCACCGCCTGCGCGCCGGGGTCGAGCGTGCGCGACACGATGGTCTGCAGCGCCAGCACGATCTCCGCCCCGATGACGATCGGGTCTATGCCCATGTGCGGCCGCGCGGCATGCGTGCCGCGCCCCTTCACGTGGATCACGAAGTTGTCTTCGCTGGCCATGATGCCGCCCACGCGCGTGGCGATGGTGCCGGCGCGCATGCCGGGCATGTTGTGAAGGCCATAGATCTCGTCGACCGGGAAGCGCTCGAACAAGCCGTCGTCCATCATGGCCTTGGCGCCGCGGCCGTGCTCCTCGGCAGGCTGGAAGATGAAGCGCACGGTGCCGTCGAAGTCGCGCCGCTCGCGCAGCAGCCGCGCGGCGCCCAGCACGATCGACATGTGGCCGTCATGGCCGCAGGCGTGCATCTTGCCGGGCACGGTGGAGGCATGGGCACGGTCGGCGGGCAGCTCGGTGATGTCGAGCGCGTCCATCTCGGCGCGCAGGCCGATCACGCCCTTGCCGCTGCCCACTTTCAGGTTGGCGACGAGGCCGGTGCCGCCGATGCCGGTGTGCACCTCGAGGCCCAGCGCCTTCAGCACGCGGATCACGAAGGCGGAGGTCTTCGCTTCCTGGAAGCCAGTCTCTGGCATGGCGTGCAACTGCCGGCGCCAGCCGGTGAGTTCGTCGCGCAGGGGGGGTGTCTGCAATGTTCATGGCGAGATGCTATTGACAACACAGCAGTATGGGCGCGCAAAATCGCGCCCATTGACGCAACGTTTTTGCGTCGCCGCCCTCGAATGACACCTCTGGACGCCCTGGACCTTCGCCTGCTCGACCTCGTGCAGGCCAACAGCCGCATGCCGCAGAGCGAACTCGGCGAACGGGTGCACCTGTCGACGGCCGCCGTCAACCGGCGGCTGAAGCGCATGCTCGACGAGGGCGTGATCCAGCGCTACGGCGCAGTGCTGTCGCCCGCCGCGCTGGGCCATCCGCTCACCATCGTGGCCGAGGTGGAGACCGAGAGCGAGCAGATCGAACTGCTCGACGCCATGAAGCAGAGCTTCCGCGACTGCCCGCAGGTGCAACAGTGCTACTACGTGACGGGCGAGTGGGACTTCATCCTGGTCTTCGTGGTGCGCGACATGGCGCAGTACACCGCGCTGACCCGGCAGCTTTTCTTCCAGAGCAACAACGTCAAGCGCTTTCGCACGCTGGTGACGATGGACCCGGTGAAAGCGAGCCTCGACGTGCCCGTTTCACGCCCCTAGACAGGCAGGCCGCGATGTACCCCAAGAACCGCCTCGACGCGCTGACCGACGGCATCTTCGCCGTGGCCATGACCATCCTCGTGCTCGACCTGCGGATCCCCGACGAAACCGCCGTGGGCGCGACCGAGGCCTCGTTCTATCGGGCCCTGCTGGCGCTGAGCCCCAAGTTCGTTCCTTACCTGCTGAGCTTCTACGTGTTGGGCGCGAGCTGGCTATCGCTGATCAAGGCCCGTTCGCGCGGCGAATCGGTGGGCGCGGGCTATGCGAAGTGGAGCCTGTTCTATCTGCTGTTCGTGACGCTGCTGCCCTTCTCGACCGTGCTGATGGGCCGCTTCACCTCGCACACCGTGGCAACGGCCATCTACGCGGTGAACATCGGCATCATGGCCGCCACGGCCTTCCTCCTGATGTCGCTGCTGCCAGACCCGGTGAAAGACGAACACTGGGTGGACCGGCGCATATCGCTGCTGGTGCTGCTGGCGTCCTGCGTGCTGACGTTAGTACTGAGCTTCTTCAGCCCCGGCAAGGCGCTGTTCGCGTTCTTGCTGAACGGCCTGGCGGGTATGTTGGTACGGCTGTACCTGCGCCGTGTGCCCAAGCCGAACTAGCTCAGGCCGAGCAGCACCAGGACCCCGGAAACGAACCAGCCTTCCTTCCTGGCACCGGCAGAGCCCTCCTTCGAGATCGGCACCATCCTCGCGCGCTTCCAGGCCCGGATGTTGTTGGCGACCGCAAGGCACAGGCCGACCAGCACCAGCGGCGCCATGTGCCATACGCCCGCGGCAATGGCCGAGACGGTGACGATCAGCAGGCCAGCCATCGTGATGCCCGACGAGGTGCTGGCAAGCACATGCGACAGCTTGCCGCAGTGGCTGCATTCGACAGGCCTGGCACGGCTGGACCAGCGCTTGGCCATACTGTCGATACCGGGCTGGCGGCAATGAAGACAGGTGGATGTCATTCGGCTCCGACGGAAATGCGGGAGCTCACGATAGCCGAGCTTTCTCGAAGTGCGCAACCCTCAACGCACAGGCTGCGCCGGCAGCATCGAGCGCAGCAGCATCAGCACCGCACACACGATGGGCGCCAGCGCCAGCAGCCGTCCGGGCTCGAAGGCCAGCCCGGCCACCGCGCCGACGAGGCAGCCGAACTTAATCCACGCCGGCACCGCCTCCCAGCCGCGCCGGTGCGCCGCCGCGAAGCCGATGAGCGCGACCCAGCCGAACAGGCCGCCGAAGACCGACAGCACCCAGCTCAGCAGGTAGAAGGCCGAATCCGCATCGCGGAACGCGAGCGCGGTGCCCAGGCCGCGCCAGGTGTTCCACCAGCCGTCGAACAGAAGAAAGCCGGTGGCCGATGCGGCCCACCAGAAGAACGCATAGAGGCTCGCGATGCCAGCCAGTGCAGCGAGCCAGCCGAGCAGGCGGCGGCTGATGTCGTCGAAAGGCATGTGATCGCGCCATTCGGCGATCTGTCCGTGGTCCATGTCCGGTGCTCCATTGAAGAGTTGGCAATGGGCACGAAGTTAGGCAGCGGATGCGCGGGCTGCGTGAAGCCCGTGTGAAGTACCGGAATCAGTCCGTTTCGGAAATCCCCAGCTCGGAGCACACGCGCCCGAGCAGCGCCTTGAGCGACGCCACCTCGGTTTCGAGCCGCGCTACGTTGGCCTTGAGCGCCGCGACCTCGCCCAGCGACACGTCGTGCGGCGCATGGGCGGCGTCGGACGATGCGCTCCCCGAGCCCGCGACTTCTTCGGCCGGCGTGCCGCTCAACAGGTGCGCCCAGCGGCTTTCCCGCGCACCGGGCAGCCGCGCCAGCTTGACGACCAGCGCACCGGCCGGGCGTTCCGCCAGTTCGTTGAGGAAGCCCTCGACCGACGAGATGTCGGCAAAGTTGTGCATGCGGTCGCAGGCGATGCGCAGCTCGCCCGCCGTCTGCGGGCCGCGCAGCATCAGCACGGTCAGCAGGATGACCGACTGCGACGGAATGCGCAGCACGCGGTCGATGTTGTGCTCGTAGCGGTAGGCGCGCCCGCCGCTGGTTTCGGCGACGAGGCTGTAGCCCTTCAGGCTGTCGATGGCGGCCTGCACCTGCGACTCGGTGAGCTCGAGCACCGGGTTTCGGCTGGTCTTCTGGTTGCAGCCCGACACCAGCGAGTTGAGCGTGAGCGGGTAGCTGTCGGGCACGGTGCGCTGCTTCTCGGCCAGCACGCCGAGGACACGGGTTTCGAGGAGGGACAGGACGGGCAACGGATTGGACATGGCTCGACGGAAATTCTCGGAAATGAAAACGCAAGGCACGGCACGGGGCGCGACCGCGTCGCAAGCCCCATGCGGCGAAACTCAGCCGCCGTTGATGCGGGCGACGAGCGCCTTCGTGAACGCCTCGGTGCCCGCCGTGCCGCCCAGGTCGCCGGTGCGCACCTTGTCGATGTTCAGCGTCTCGTCGATGGCCGTGCGCAGGCGCGTGGCCAGTTCGGGCAGCCTGACGTGGTCGAGCATGAGCGCGGCGGCCAGCAGCAGCGCGGTCGGGTTGGCGATGCCCTTGCCGGCGATGTCGGGCGCGGAGCCGTGCACCGCCTCGAAGATCGCGGCGTCGGCGCCGATGTTGGCGCCGGGCGCCATGCCCAGGCCGCCGACCAGGCCCGCCACCAGGTCGGACAGGATGTCGCCGAACAGGTTGGTCGTGACCAGCATGTCGAACTGCCAGGGGTTCAGCACCAGCTTCATGGCGCAGGCGTCGATGATGACCGTGTCGAGCTCGAACCTGCCCTTGTACTTCTTCTCGTACAGGTCCAAGCCGGTCTCCAGGAAGATGCCCGTGAGCGCCTTCATGATGTTGGCCTTGTGCACGATCGTGACTTTCTTGCGGCCAGTGGCCACGGCCGTCTCGAAGGCGTATTCCAGCAGGCGGCGGCTGCCCTGGCGGGTGTTGATGCCGGTGGCCATGGCCACGGCGTGCGGGTCGCCGTCGATCGGTACGTAGTGCTCGTGGCCGATGTACAGGCCTTCGAGGTTCTCGCGCACGACCACCAGGTCGATCTTGTCGAAGCGGCCGCCCGGAATGATGGTGCGCGCGGGGCGCAGGTTGGCGTACAGCTGGAACTCCTCGCGCAGCCGCACGTTCGACGAGCGGTAGCCGCCGCCCGAGGGCGTTTCCAGCGGCCCCTTCAGCGCGAGGCGGGTGCGGCGGATGCTGTCCAGCGTGGCCAGCGGCAGCGGGTCGCCGGCGGCCACCACGCCGCCCAGGCCGGCGATCTGGCGGTCCCATTCGAAGGGCGCGCCCAGCGCATCGAGCGCGGCCAGCGTGGCGTCGACGATTTCGGGGCCGATGCCGTCGCCGGGGATCAGGGTTGCGGGAATGGAGGTGGTCATGGGTTGGGCGCTCAGGTCGGTTGACGAGGAATTTGCGGAGACCGGCTTCCCTGCATCGGGTGTGGCGGAGGTCGCGCGCACTCGCCGGGCGGTCTACGCCGGGATCATCCCACGGTGCGCCCGCACCGTGGGGCCAAAGCCTTACGCCCCGGGGGATGCGCGGCTGGTTTTACAGCCGGCATCCCTTTCACGCCTCAACGTTATTCCAGTCCGTCGAGTTCGTAGCTGAAGAGCGACTCGCCCTTGGCGGTCTTCACCTGCATCTTGATGACACCGTACTCGGGCGCGTACCAGGAGTCGACCGAGTTGTCCTCGCCGCGCGAGCGCACATGGCAGACGTTTTCGAAAGTGCGAGCGTTGTAGTTCGGCTTCAGCTCCAGGTTCTCGAAACCCACGAAGACATGCTCGGACTGGTACTTGTTGGCGAAGTCGAAGGCCTCGTTGCCTGCGCTCGTCGTCTTCACGCCCTTGCCGGCCAGCTTGAAATTGCCGCCCGGCTTGACGTCGGCCGGAACCTCGGGAAACGGTGCCGAGAAGACTTCCTTGATGACGACCTTGCTCGCGTTGCCTCCCAGGGCCGCGACGCCGTATTGCTCGGAACCCAGCCGCTGGCGGCCGGTTTCATCGAAGAACTTCGCGGTCTTGACGCCGCCGTCGGTGCTCACCACGCTCATGGCCGCCTTGCCCGCGAACCGGGCCTTGACGATCTGGATCTTCGAGCGGTCGCTCAACGTGTAGTTCACGCCGGGCTTCAGCTTGAAGCAATCGGCAAAAGATGGTGCAGCGGCGATGGCGCTGGTGGTCGCAGCGGCCGCAAAAACCGCGCCCAGAATCGCCTTGAAACCAAATGACTTAGCACTGTGCATCGAATCCTCCCTGTGTTTTGGAGCGGAAATGATGCCATGCGGATTTGACTGATTTTTCAGCTCACCTCGAGGCGGTTCCCAAGGGAGCGAAGCAGCCCGGGAAGCGAGGTTCGAGGGGGCGATGCCGGCGTCCAACCCACGGCCGGACGCGGCCACCTAAAATGCCCGGTTCCCCGTCAGCCACTCCGAAAGCGCCCTTCCCGATGTCCGCCCCGCGCAAGCTCTTCGTCACCACCGCCCTGCCGTACGCCAACGGCAAGTTCCATATCGGCCACATGATGGAATACATCCAGGCCGACATCTGGGTGCGGAACCAGCGGATGAACGGCGCCGAGGTCAACTTCGTCTGCGCCGACGACGCGCACGGCGCGGCCATCACCATCGCGGCCGACAAGGCCGGCGTGACGCCGCAGGCCTTCGTGGCCGAGATTGCGGCCGGGCGCAAGCCGTATCTCGACGGCTACTACATCTCCTTCGACAACTGGCACTCGACCGACGCGCCCGAGAACCACCAGCTCGCGCAGGACATCTACCGCGACCTGCGGGCCAACGGCCTGATCAGCACCAAGAGCGTCGAGCAGTTCTACGACCCCGAAAAGGGCATGTTCCTGGCCGACCGCTTCATCAAGGGCGAGTGCCCCAACTGCCATTCGAAGGACCAGTACGGCGACAACTGCGAGGTGTGCGGCGCCGTGTACGCGCCCACCGAGCTGATCAATCCCTACTCGGCCCTGTCGGGCGCCAAGCCCGAGCTGCGCAGCTCGGAGCACTTCTTCTTCAAGCTCTCCGACCCGCGCTGCGAGGCCTACCTGAAGGAATGGACCGCCGCCCCCGGCCACGTGCAGTCCGAGGTGCAGAACAAGATCCGCGAATGGCTCTACAAGGACGACGAGGGCAAGGGCGGCCTCGGCGACTGGGACATCAGCCGCGACGCGCCGTACTTCGGCATCGAGATCCCCGATGCGCCGGGCAAGTACTTCTACGTGTGGCTCGACGCCCCCGTGGGCTACCTGGCGTCGCTGAAGAACCTGCTGGACAAGCGCTGCATCGAACTCGGCGGCGACGGCATCTCGTACACCGAGTACATGGCCGACCCCGACCTCGAGCAGGTGCACTTCATCGGCAAGGACATCATCACCTTCCACACGCTGTTCTGGCCCGCGATGCTGCACTTCAGCGGCCGCAAGGCGCCCGACGCCGTGTACGTGCACGGCCACCTCACGGTGAGCGGCGAGAAGATGAGCAAGAGCCGCGGCACCGGCATCGACCCGCTCAAGTACCTGTCGATCGGGCTCGACCCCGAATGGCTGCGCTACTACATCGCCGCCAAGCTCAACGGCCGCAACGAAGACATCGACTTCAACCCCGAGGACTTCGTGGCGCGCGTCAACAGCGACCTCGTGGGCAAGTACATCAACATCGCCAGCCGCGCGGCGGGCTTCATCGGCAAGCGCTTCGGCGGCAGGCTGGGCGAGGTGTCGGCAGACGGCGACGCGCTGCTGTTCACGCTGCGCGACGCGGCCACCCAGATCCACACGTTGTACGACGGCCGCGACTACGCCCGCGCCCTGCGCGAGGTGATGGCGCTGGCCGACAAGGTGAACGAGTACGTCGACCAGAACAAGCCCTGGGAGCTGGCCAAGAAGGAAGGCGCCGAGGCGCGCCTGCACGACGTGTGCACCGTGTGCATCGAGGCCTTCCGCCTGCTCACGCTGTACCTGAAGCCGGTGCTGCCGGCGCTGGCGCTGAACGTCGAGGCCTTCCTGAAGACCTCGCCGCTGGTCTGGGCCGACGCGGCGCAGTCTCTGCCCGCGGGCCACGCCATCGGCGACTACAAGCACCTGATGCAGCGCGCCGACCCCAAGCAGGTCGACAAGCTGTTCGATGCGCCCGAGGCACCCGCTGCGGCACCCGCCGCCGCGACGGAAGCCCAGGAGCTGCCCGGCGGCGAAGCCATCGCGCCCGCCATCACCATCGACGACTTCGCGAAGATCGACCTGCGCATCGCGAAGATCGTGGCCTGCGAGAAGGTCGAAGGCTCGACCAAGCTGCTGCGCCTGACGC
Organism: Variovorax sp. PMC12; assembly: GCF_003019815.1. Taxonomy (NCBI): domain Bacteria; kingdom Pseudomonadati; phylum Pseudomonadota; class Betaproteobacteria; order Burkholderiales; family Comamonadaceae; genus Variovorax; species Variovorax sp. PMC12. The sequence continues at coordinate 5,363,170 of NZ_CP027773.1, read as the reverse complement.
TCGACGCGGGCGAAGGCAAGACCCGCAACGTGTTCAGCGGCATCGCCTCGGCCTACCAGCCCGAGCAGCTAGTGGGCAAGCTCACGGTGCTGGTCGCCAACCTCGCGCCGCGCAAGATGAAGTTCGGCATCAGCGAAGGCATGGTGCTGGCCGCGAGCCACGGCGACGAAAAGGCCCACCCCGGCATCCACGTGCTGGAGCCGTGGCCGGGCGCGACGCCGGGCATGCGCGTGCGCTGATCCCCGGGCGGGACGGGGTCGATTCGGGGCGCGGCGTCGCGCGGGCCACAATCGGCGGGCCCATGCATTCCCCGCTGAACCTCCACCGCTTTCGTCCACGCTTGATGGACGCGCTCGCGGACTACAACCGCGCGCGTTTCTTCAAGGACCTGGGCGCGGGCGCGACGGTCGGCATCGTGGCGCTGCCGCTGGCCATGGCCTTCGCCATCGCGTCGGGGCTCAAGCCCGAGGCCGGCATCTGGACGGCGATCATCGCGGGCTTCCTGATCTCGCTGCTGGGCGGCTCGGCGGTGCAGATCGGCGGGCCGGCGGGCGCATTCATCGTGATCGTCTACGGCATCGTCGAGCGCTACGGCGTCGCCAACCTGCTGATCTCCACCGCCTGCGCGGGCGTGCTGCTGTTCATGGCGGGCCTCTTCGGGCTGGGGCGGCTGGTGCGCTTCGTGCCGCTGTCGATCGTGGTGGGCTTCACCAACGGCATCGCGGTGCTGATCCTGCTGTCGCAACTCAAGGACCTGCTGGGCCTGACGGTGGCGAAGATGCCGGCCGACGTGTTCTCGCAGCTGCACGCCATGGCGCTGCAGATCGGCACCTTCAACCCTTACGCCTTTGCGCTGGGCGTGGCTTGCGTGGCGGGCCTGCTGCTGTGGCCGCGGCTGCTGCGCGCCGAGTCGAAGATCGGCGCCGCGGTGCTGCGCGTGGGCGGCCGGGTGGCGCGCACGCGGGCCGTGCAGGTAGGCGCGCGCATGCCGGGGCCGATCGTGGCGCTGGTCACGCTCACGCTGGTGTCCTGGGGCTTCGAGCTGCCCGTGGAGACCATCGGCACGCGCTTCGGCGGCATTCCCGAAGGCGTGCCGGCCTTCGCGCTGCCCGACTTTTCCTGGGAGACGGTGAAGCAGCTGGTCACGCCCACGCTGACCATCGCGCTGCTCGGCGCCATCGAATCGCTGCTGTGCGCGCGCGTGTCCGACCAGATCAGCGGGCAGCCCCGGCACGACCCGAACCAGGAACTGATGGCGCAAGGCATCGCGAACGTGGTCACGCCCTTCTTCGGCGGCATGCCGGCCACGGGCACCATTGCGCGCACCGTCACCAACATCCGCTCGGGCGGCACGTCGCCGATCGCGGGCATGGTGCATGCGCTGACCTTGCTGCTGGTGGTGCTGCTGGCCGCGCCGCTCGCGCGCCATGTGCCGCTCGCGGTGCTGGCGGGCATCCTGGTGTTCGTGGGGCTGAACATGGGCGAGTGGCGCGAGTTCACGCCGACGCAGCTGCGGCATTTCAGCCGGCACTACCGGCTGCTGATGCTCGGCACCTTCTTCCTCACGGTGGTGTTCGACCTGACGGTGGCGGTGCAGGTCGGCATCGTGCTGGCTTGCGCACTGTTCATCCGGCGCATGAGCGGGCTGTTCAGCGTGGAGCTGGTGACGCTGCAGCCGCCGGTGCTGACCTACCGCATCTACGGCGCGCTGTTCTTCGGCGCGGCGGCCAAGCTGGACGAGGCGGTGAACGCCGCCGAGCGCGCGCCGCGCGGCATGACGGTGGTGCTCGACGCCACGCACCTGACCTACCTGGACGCCACAGGCGTCGACGCGCTGCGGCAGTTGCACCGCGCGGTGCTGGCGCGCGGCGGGCTGCTGCGCATCGAGTCGCTGCAGCCCCAGCCGCGCGAGGTGATCGAGCGCTCCGGCTTCGCGGAGGAACTGGTGACGGGCCGGCCCGCCGCGGCCCACGGCGCCTGAGGCTGCCTCGGGATCAGGGCGCCTCGGTGCCCCGGTCGGGCGACGAGCCGCTGCGCACCACGCGCTGGTCGTCGTTCAGCGTGGCGGTGAAGACCATGGCCGAGTTCGGCGGCTGCACCCAGCGCCATTCCCATTCGGTCTCGCGCCTGAGCGCATAGGGCGTGACCTTGGCGGGCTTGCCGAGCATCTTGCGCAGGTCTTCCATCATCATGCCGGGCTGCACCCTGGCGAAGTTCTCGGGCGTCAGCACCTGGCGCAGCGCGCTCATCTTGCCGTCCGTGCCGATGGTGATCATGTAGTTCTTCTGGCCCTGCGGCTGGCGGTTGTATTCGAAGATGCGGCCGCGGTCGGGGCCGTCCCAGATGTTCTCGGGCTCGCCGAAACGGGCACGCACGTCGGCCTCGGTGGAGACGCCTTCCTCGAGTTCGCTGATGTTCTTCGAGTCGCAAGCCGCAAGCGCCAATACGGTCGCCAGCAACGCCGCCGCCATGCCGATCCCCCACCCTTTGCGATGCTTCATGCCGTCCCCGGTAAAATTCGCGCCATAAAGGTCCAGTCTATGTCCATCTTCCGCCGCCCCCACTACTCTTCCGAGATCACGAACTTCATCGAGGAGATGAAGGAAAAGAAGCCAACGCTGGAAGCCGAACAGCGCGCCGGCCGCGCCCTGCTGTGGGACAAGCACCTCGACCGCAGCCTGCTCGAGGAGTACAGCGAAGCCCGCGTCCCGATGCAGCCGTACGTCTACCAGACCCAGCCCAAATAATTCATCGGTGAAGCCGAATTGGCATCCAACCCTCGCCAGCATTGCGCCGAAAGCTATTGAAATGATAGCGCTCGACCGATGAACGGAGACGAGGACAACGGCACGCTGGTGGTCGCCATGCCCGACGTGGTCGACCAGGTCGCGCTCGCGAGGCTCTATGGCGAGCCGCTGTTCGCGATGCCGAAGGACCTGTACATCCCGCCCGAGGCGCTGCAGGTGTTCCTCGAGGCCTTCGAAGGCCCGCTGGACTTGCTGCTCTACCTGATCCGCAAGCAGAACTTCAACATCCTCGACATCCCGATGGCGGGGCTCACGCGGCAATACCTGAGCTATGTCGACGAGATCCGGCAGACGAATCTCGAACTCGCGGCCGAGTATTTGCTGATGGCCGCGATGCTGATCGAGATCAAGTCGCGCATGCTGCTGCCGCCCAAGAAGGTGGCCGACGGCGAGGAAGCCGAAGACCCCCGCGCCGAACTGGTTCGCCGCCTGCTCGAATACGAGCAGACCAAGCTGCAGGCCGCCGCCATCAGCGCCATGCCGACCTACGGCCGCGACTTCTGGAAGGGGCAGGTCTACATCGAGCAGTCGCTGAAGCCGCGCTTCCCCGACGTCGACGTGGCCGAGCTGCGCGACGCCTGGGCCGACATCATGAAGCGCGCCAAGCTCGTGCAGCACCACAAGATCTCGCGCGAGGAACTCAACGTGCGCGAGCACATGAGCATCGTGCTGCGCCATCTGCAGGGGCAGCGCTTCGTGGAGTTCGAGAAGCTGTTCGACGTGTCGCGCGGTGCGCCGGTGCTGATCGTCACCTTCATTGCGATGCTGGAGCTCGCGAAGGAAACGCTCATCGACATCACGCAGGCGGAAGCCTTCGCTCCCATCTACGTCAGGCTGGCCTACTCGCCAAGCTGACCCAACCGGCCTTCCGACCCAGTGACTTCCGCCGTGCGCGACTTCGACGTCCTCATCGTCGGCAGCGGCCTGGCCGGCCTCTCGGCCGCGCTGCACCTGGCGCCCACGCACCGCGTGGCCGTGCTGACCAAGCGCGCGCTGGCCGACGGCTCCAGCGCCTGGGCGCAGGGCGGCATCGCGGCGGTGCTGGCGGCCGGCGACAGCTTCGACGCGCACGTGGAAGACACGCTGGTGGCCGGTGCCGGCCTGTGCGATGCCGAGGCCACGCGCTTCGTGGTCGAGCATGCGCCGCAGGCCATCGGCTGGCTGCGTGAGCTGGGCGTGCCCTTTTCAGAGGAAGACGGCGGCCTGCACCTGACCCGCGAAGGCGGCCACAGCCAGCGCCGCATCGTGCACGTGACCGACGCCACCGGCGCGGCGGTGCAGCAGGTGCTGATCGAGCGGGTGCGCCGCACGCCGAACATCACGCTGTTCGAGCACCACACGCTGGTCGACCTGATCACCGGCCGCAAGCTCGGGCTCGCCGACCCGGCCTGCCAGGGCCTGTACGCGCTCGACGACAAGACCGACGAGGTGCTGGCCTTTAGCGCGCCGCACACCATCCTGGCGACGGGCGGCGCGGGCAAGGTGTACCTGTACACCACCAACCCCGACACAGCCACCGGCGACGGCATCGCCGCCGCCTGGCGCGCGGGCTGCCGAGTGTCGAACATGGAGTTCATCCAGTTCCACCCGACCTGCCTGTACCACCCGCATGCCAAGTCTTTCCTGATCAGCGAGGCGGTGCGCGGCGAAGGCGGGCTGCTCAAATTGCCCGACGGCATGCGCTTCATGCCCAGGCACGACGAACGCGCCGAACTTGCCCCGCGCGACGTCGTGGCCCGCGCCATCGACTTCGAGATGAAGAAGCACGGCCTGGACTGCGTGTACCTCGACATCTCGCACCAGCCGGCCGCGTTCCTGAAGGAGCACTTCCCCAACATCCTGGCGCGCTGCGCGGAGCTGGGCATCGACATCACGCGCGAGCCCATTCCCGTGGTGCCGGCCGCGCACTACACCTGCGGCGGCGTGCTCGGCGACCTGAGCGGGCGCACCGACGTGCCGGGCCTCTATGCCATCGGCGAGACCGCCTGCACCGGCCTGCACGGCGCCAACCGGCTGGCCAGCAACTCGCTGGTCGAATGCATGGTGTTCGCGCGCGCGGCCGCCGGTGCCATCGCCTCGGCACCGGTGCGCGAGCGCGCCGAACTGCCGGCCTGGGACGACAGCCGCGTCACCGACGCCGACGAGGTCGTGGTCATCTCGCACAACTGGGACGAGCTGCGCCGCTTCATGTGGGACTACGTCGGCATCGTGCGCACCAACAAGCGCCTGGAGCGCGCGAGCCACCGCATCGCGCTGCTGCAGGCCGAGATCCACGAGTTCTATGCGAACTTCCACGTCACGCGCGATCTGCTCGAACTGCGCAACCTGGTTCAGGTGGCCGAGCTGATCGTGCGCTCCGCGCAGGCCCGCCACGAAAGCCGTGGCCTGCATTTCAGCCGCGACTACCCCTCGCTCGCCGAGCGCGCCGCACCCACGGTGCTGGCGCCTGCGGCCGACCGTTAGCCCCACCCGCTTCGTTTTCTTCACTCAAGGATGCCCGGCCACCGACGCCCGCAGGGAGAAACCCAACCATGTCGAACACCACCCCGCCGGCCTCGCCCTGAGGCGGCCTGCCGACGACCCGCTGCACACCGGGCAAATACAAAGGAACCGCTCCCCATGTACATAGCAAACACCATCGAAGAACTGCGCGGCCGCCTGTCCGCCAGCAAGCGCCCCGCCTTCGTGCCCACCATGGGCAACCTGCACGACGGCCACATCGCGCTGGTGAAGCAGGCCAGGCCGCTGGGCGACGCCACGGTCGCGAGCATCTTCGTCAACAGGCTGCAGTTCCTGCCGCACGAAGACTTCGACACCTACCCGCGCACCTGGGACAGCGACTGCGAGAAGCTGCGCGCCGCCGGTTGCGACGTGCTGTTCGCCCCCACCGAGAAGGTGCTGTACCCCGAGCCCCAGACCTGCAAGGTGCACCCCGACCCGGCGCTGGCCGACATCCTCGAAGGGCACTTCCGCCCCGGCTTCTTCGTCGGCGTGTGCACGGTGGTGATGAAGCTCTTCCAGTGCGTGCAGCCGCGCGTGGCGGTGTTCGGCAAGAAGGACTACCAGCAGCTGATGATGATCCGCCACATGGTGCGGCAGTTCGCGCTGCCTATCGAGATCGTGGGCGGCGAGACCTTCCGCGCCGACGACGGGCTGGCGCTGTCGTCGCGCAACGGCTACCTGAGCAGGGACGAGCGCGCGGAGGCCGTGCAGCTGTCGAAGGTGCTGCGGGCCATGGCCGAGGCGGTGCGCGAGGGCGAGCGCGATTTGGCCGCGATAGAAGCGCGGGCAATGCAGTCGCTGGCGCAGCGCGGCTGGCAACCGGACTATCTTGTGCTGCGGCGCCGTTCCGACCTGCAGGCGCCGTCCGCCGGGGAACCGCTCGTGGCACTGGCCGCGGCGCGCCTGGGCAGCACGCGGCTGATCGACAACCTGGAGATCGAGGCTTTCGCAACGCCATGAGCTACAGCGTCAAGGAAATCTTCTACACCTTGCAGGGCGAAGGCGGCCAGGCCGGCATGCCAGCCGTGTTCTGCCGATTCGCCGGCTGCAACCTCTGGAGCGGCCGCGAGGAAGACCGGGCGTCCGCCGTCTGCCGCTTCTGCGACACCGATTTCGTCGGCACCGACGGCACGCTGGGCGGCAAGTTCAAGACCGCCGACCTGCTGGCCGACACCATCGCCGCGCAATGGCCCGCCGGCGACGCCGATCACCGGCTGGTGGTGCTCACCGGCGGCGAGCCGCTGCTGCAGGTCGATGCAACGCTGGTCGACGCGCTGCATGCGCGGCGCTTTCGCATCGCGGTGGAAAGCAACGGCACGGTCGAGGCGCCGGAAGGCATCGACTGGCTGTGCATCAGCCCCAAGGCCGGCGCGCCGTGGGTGCAGCAGCGCGGCCAGGAACTGAAGCTGGTGTGGCCGCAGGCGGCGTTCGACCTCGACACGATGGCGCGCACCGGCGAATTCACGCACCGTTTCCTGCAGCCGATGGACGGCCCCGACCGGGTCGCGAACACCGAGCTCTGCATTGCCGAATGCATGAAGCAGCCCGTGTGGCGGCTCAGCGTGCAGACGCACAAGATCACCGGCATCCGCTGAAGCGGCCGCCTCTTTTTTTCCCGAGTTTCTTTTTTGACGATGCGCTTCACCATCAGCCAACGCTTTTTCTTCGACGCCGCCCACACGCTGAAGCGGGAGATCGAAGTCGAAGGCAGCCGCCGTATCCACGGCCATACGTACCACGCGGAGGTGTGGCTTGCCGGCGAGCGCGATCCGGTGACGGGCATGGTGATCGACCTGGGGCTGCTGCGCCGGCGCCTGGAAGACGTGCGCGAGCAGCTCGACCATCACCTGCTGGACGACGTACCCGGGCTGCACCCGCCGACTCTGGAGAACCTTTGCGTGTTCATTGCGGAGGCGTTGCCGGATTTGAAGGCGTCGCTGTCAAGGGTGCGGGTATGGCGCGAAGCGCTGGGCGATTCCTGCACCGTGGACTTCTAGCTTTTTCTTTCTCCCTCCCCTTCCGGGGGAGGGCCGGGGTGGGGGCAAGCGGCGCCACCACCGGGCACGCTCTGCCTGCCCCCATCCCAACCTTCCCCCAGAGGGGGAAGGAGCAAGACGGGTCAGGCGGCGCCGATGCCGGCGATCAGGCTGCCGGGCGCCTGGCCGTTCTTCAGCCCGGCCGTGAACGCCAGCATCCGATCGATCGGCAACCGCGCCCGTAGCCCCAGCGCCGGATCGACATGGATCTCGCCCGCGCCGGTTTCCAGCACGTTCGCCAGCTCCACCAGCCCGTTCATCGCCATCCACGGGCAATGCGCGCAGCTCTTGCAGGTGCCGCCGTTGCCGGCCGTGGGTGCTTCGATGAAGGTCTTGCCCGGATTCAGCGTGCGCAGCTTGTGCAGCATGCCGCTGTCGGTGGCAACGATGAACTCGCTCGCATCCATGCGCTGGGCGGCGTTCAGGATGGCGGAGGTCGAGCCCACCGCGTCCGCCAGCGCGATCACGTCCGAGGGCGATTCGGGGTGCACCAGCACCTTGGCCTTCGGATGCTCCTTCATGAGCAATTCGAGCTCCAGCGCCTTGAACTCGTCGTGCACGATGCAGGCGCCGTTCCAGCTGACCATGTCCGCGCCGGTCTGGCGCTGGATGTAGTCGCCCAGATGACGGTCGGGGCCCCAGAGAATCTTCTGGCCCGCCGCGTGCAGCGCGTTCACCACGTCGAGCGCGCAGCTGGAGGTGACGAGCCAGTCGGCACGCGCCTTCACCGCCGCGCTGGTGTTGGCGTAGACCACCACGGTGCGGTCGGGGTGCTGGTCGCAGAAGGCGCTGAACTGCTCCACCGGGCAGCCCAGGTCGAGCGAGCAGTTCGCGTCCAGGTCGGGCATCAGCACGCGTTTTTCGGGCGACAGGATCTTCGAGGTCTCGCCCATGAAGCGCACGCCAGACACCACCAGCGTCTGCGCGGCATGGTCGCGGCCGAAGCGCGCCATCTCGAGCGAATCGCTCACGATGCCGCCGGTTTCCTCGGCCAGGTCCTGCAGGTCGGGGTGCACGTAGAAGTGCGACACCATCACCGCGCCTCTTCCCCCGTCATGTTCGCGCAGCAGGCGGCGGATGCGCTCCTTCAGCGCGATGCGCTCGTCGGGCGAGGGCTCGGGCGGCACACGGGCCCAGGCGTGGCGGGTGTCGCAGGCGGAGCCCGCCTGCGATCCGGCGGGCTGTTCGTAGTCGACGTCGATGACGGAAGCGGTCGTCATGGCAAGAAAGCTCAGTTGTCCTGGAAGCGCATCGAATAGTCGACGGCTTTCACGTCCTTGGTCAGTGCGCCGACGGAAATGCGGTCGACGCCGGTCTCGGCCAGGGCGCGCAGGCCGTCGAGCGTGACGCCGCCCGAGATTTCCAGCACTGCCTTGCGGTCGTCGCCCACGGCGTCGTTGATGCGCACGGCTTCGCGCAGCGTGGGCAGGTCCATGTTGTCGAGCAGCACCATGCGCGCGCCGGCTTCCAGCGCCTCGTGCAGCTGCGCCAGCGTCTCGACCTCGACCTCGACGAAAGCGGCCTGCGACGCCACCGGCGCGACCGCACGCAGCGCCGCGGCAACGCCGCCGGCGGCGGCGATGTGGTTTTCCTTGATGAGCACCGCGTCGTACAGGCCGATGCGGTGGTTCAGGCCGCCGCCGGTGCGCACCGCGTACTTCTGCGCCAGGCGCAGGCCCGGAATGGTCTTGCGCGTGTCGACGATGCGCGTGCGCGTGCCGCGCACCGCGTTGGCGTAGAGGGCGGTCTTGGTGGCGACAGCGCTCAGCAGTTGCAGGAAGTTGAGCGAGGTGCGCTCGGCCGTCAGCAGCGCGCGGGCGGCGCCTTCGATCTCGAGCACGACCTGGTCGGCCGCGCAGCGCTCGCCTTCGGCGCAGCGCCACTCGATGCGCACATCGGGGTCGAGCTGCCGCAGCGTGGCCTCGACCCAGGGGGCGCCGCACACCACGGCCGATTCGCGCGCCAGCACGCGGGCGCGGGCGCGACGCGCGGGATCGACCAGCGACGCGGTCAGGTCGCCGTCGGCGACGTCTTCCTGCAGCGCACGAGCGGCATCGGAGCGGGCCAGCGCGGCCACGGCCGACGCTGAAAAATCAAAGCGAAGGCTCATGGCTCTTTCTGTCTTCAGTCTTTTTCAGGAGGAATGGCGGGGGGACGGCGCGGGCGGCACGGATTCCGGCACCGGGTCGCGGCCGGTGAGCGCCGCGACGGCGTCCTGCGGACCCACGCGGCCATCGAGCAGCGCAACCACGCTCTCGGAGATGGGCATCTCGATGCCGAGGCCGCGCGCGCGCTGCACCACGGTGCGGGCGCAGTACACGCCCTCGGCCACGTGGCCCAGCGAATCGACCGCCTGGGCCAGCGTGCGGCCCTGGGCCAGCAGCAGGCCGACCTTGCGGTTGCGCGACAGGTCGCCGGTGGCGGTCAGCACCAGGTCGCCCAGGCCCGAAAGCCCCATGAAGGTCTCGGCACGGGCGCCGAGCGCCAGGCCCAGGCGCGTCATTTCGGCGAGGCCGCGCGTGATGAGCGCCGCCCGGGCGTTGAGCCCGAGCGCGAGGCCGTCGCAAAGCCCGGTGGCGATGGCCAGCACGTTCTTCACGGCGCCGCCCACTTCCACGCCCACGATGTCCTCGTTGGCATAGACGCGCAGCGCCGGTCCGTGGAAAGCCTCGACGAGCGCATCGCGCACGGCGGCATGGGGGCTGGCGGCCACCAGTGCGGTCGGCCGCCCTTCGGCGACCTCCTGCGCAAAGCTGGGGCCGCTGAGCACGCCCGCGGCCAGGTCGGGTGCGACCTGCGCCCATATCTCGTGGGCGAACAGGCCGAAGGATTCGGGAGAGGTGTCGAGCGCGGGCTCCACGCCCTTGCACAGCCACGCCACCGGCGCGGTCGTGCCGCGCAGTGCGCTGAGCTGTTCGCGCAGGGCGGCCATGGGCGTGGCCACGATGACGAGGTCGGCGCCGGCCCGTGCCTGGCCGATGTCGCCCGCGCGCACGGCGAGCGAGGCCGGCAGTGCCAGCCCGGGCAGGTAGCGGGTGTTTTCCCGCGCCTTCGAAATGGCGTCGGCCTGGGCCGCGTCGCGGGCCCAGAGCGTGACCTCGTGGCGGCCCGCCGCATTGACGGCGAGCGCCGTGCCCCAGGCACCGGCGCCATGAACGCAGATCTTCATCGGCGTTGGCGGCGTCGTGCCGGTTTACTGTGCCAGCGTGGGCGCGGCCTGGCCGGAGGCCTGTGCCTGCTGCTGCTCGTACATCGCCTGGAAGTTGATTTCGGCGAGGTGCACGGGCGGGAAGCCGCCGCGCTGGATCACGTCGGCCACGTTGCCGCGCAGGTAGGGGTACACGATCTGCGGGCAGGCGATGCCGAGGATGGCGCCCATCTGCTCTTCGGGCAGGTTGCGGATCTCGAAGATGCCGGCTTGCTTGGCTTCGACCAGGAACACGGTCTTGTCCTGGATCTTGGTCTGCACGGTGGCCGACACGGTGATTTCGAAGATGCCGTCGGCCACGGGCTGGGCGTCCACGCCAAGCTGGATGTCGACGGTGGGCTGTTCCTGCTCCAGCAGGATGGCGGGCGAATTGGGTTGTTCGAGCGACAGATCCTTGAGGTAGACGCGCTGGATCTGGAAAACGGGATCTTGGGCTTGCTGGTCGGCCATGGCTGAACTTTCGAGGATCAAAACAATGCCCGCCGGGGAGAGGTTCCCGCAGCGGGCTGCAGATGAATAGGCGAACGATTATCGCCCGACGCCCGGGTCGCTCCCGCGACGCCGGTTGCTTTCTGTTTCAGGCGCCCTGCAGCAGTGGCACGAGGCCGCCGCGGCTGTCGAGGGCCATCAGGTCGTCGCAGCCGCCCACGTGGGTGTCGCCGATGAAGATCTGCGGCACCGTGCGGCGCTGGGTGATTTCCATCATGGTGTTGCGCGCCTGAGGGTCGGTGTCGATGCGGATCTCCTCGATCTGCTCGACGCCCTTGGACTTGAGGATTTGCTTCGCACGCGTGCAGTAGGGGCAAACGGCGGTGGTGTACATCTTGACTGCTTGCATACGATTCATCTCGGGGAGGTTCAGGCCTTTTCAACCGGCAGGTTAGCCTCTTTCCAGGCTTTCAGCCCGCCGGCTACCGCTTGGGCCTGCTCGTAGCCGAGCTTCTTGGCGATGGCCACGCCGCGCTGGGCGCGGGCACCGGTGGCGCAGACCAGCAGCAGCGGCACGTTCTTGTTCTTGACCGCGCCGGTCAGCTTTTCCTCGAGCTGGTTCAGCGGCACGTTCCTGGCGCCGATCATGTGGCCGGCGGCAAACTCTTCGGGTTCGCGCACGTCGACCAGCACCGCACGCTCGCGGTTGATGAGTTGCACGGCGCCCTGCGCGGTGAGCGTTCCGCCGCCCGCCCCCCGCACCAGCGGCCAGGCCAGCATGGCACCCGAGCTGAGCGCGATCAGGATCAGCATCCAGTTCGCGGTGACGAATTCGATCAATTTCACGGGGGTTCCTTGAATGGCAAACCGGGGATTTTAGAATGCGGGGTTTCGCAAGCGCAGCCAAAGGCCTCCCACATGCACAAACTGGTATTGATCCGTCACGGTGAATCGACCTGGAATCTTGAAAACCGCTTCACCGGATGGACGGACGTCGACCTCACCGAGACCGGCGTGGAGCAGGCCAAGCAGGCCGGCCGGCTGCTCAAGGCAGAGGGCTACGACTTCGACGTCGCCTACACGAGCGTGCTCAAGCGCGCCACCCGCACCCTGTGGCACACGCTCGACGAGCTCGACCGCACCTGGCTGCCGGTGGTGCATTCCTGGCGCCTCAACGAGCGCCACTACGGCGGCCTGCAGGGCCTGAACAAGGCCGAAACCGCCAAGAAATACGGCGACGAGCAGGTGCTGGTCTGGCGCCGCAGCTACGGCACCCCGCCGCCGCCGCTGGAAGCCAACGACCCGCGCAGCGAGCGCTCCGACGTGCGCTACGCCAAGCTGTCGCCCGAGCAGATTCCCCTGACCGAATGCCTGAAGGACACGGTCGCCCGCGTGCTGCCGTTCTGGAACGAATCGATGGCGCCGGCCATCCGCGCCGGGCGCCGCCTGGTGGTGGCGGCCCACGGCAACTCGATCCGCGCTCTCGTGAAGTACCTGGACGGCATCTCCGACGACGCGATCGTCGGGCTGAACATTCCGAACGGCATTCCGCTCGTCTACGAGCTGGACGACGATCTCAAGCCCCTGCGCAACTACTACCTCGGCGATGCCGCCGCAGCCGAAAAGGCCGCCGCCGCGGTGGCCTCGCAGGGTAAAGGCTGAAGAAACCCTCTCCCGCCGGCCCATTCGTGGAACCCCGGCAGGCAATTTGCTTCCAAGCTGTGTATATTGGTTCGACAGCCGCCGACAAGGACAACCACTCATGATGGGCCAGAAACTGAAGATCACCGGCTGGGTCGCCGCCGGCGCCGTTGCAGGCGTCCTGACCACCGTCTCGTTGCAGACAGTCGCACGCGGTTCGCTTGCGCCACTGCCGCTCGAGGAATTGCAGCAGCTCGCTGCCGTCTTCGGCATGGTCAAGAGCGACTACGTCGAACCGGTCGACGAGAAAAAGCTCATCTCCGACGCCATTTCCGGCATGGTCGCCGGGCTCGACCCGCATTCCCAGTACTTCGACAAGAAGTCCTTCAAGGAATTCAGGGAAGGCACGACCGGCCGGTTCGTCGGCGTGGGCATCGAGATTTCGCAGGAAGACGGCCTGATCAAGGTCGTCTCGCCCATCGAGGGCTCCCCGGCCTTCCGCGCCGGCCTCAAGCCCAACGACCTGATCACCAAGATCGACGACACCGCCGTGCGCGGCCTGTCGCTGAACGAGGCGGTCAAGCGCATGCGCGGCGAAGCCAACACCAAGGTGCTGCTTACCATCTTCCGCAAGGACGAGAGCCGCACCTTCCCGGTCACGATCACGCGCGAGGAAATCCGCACGCAGTCGGTGCGCGGCAAGATCATCGAACCCGGCTATGGCTGGATCCGCCTGTCGCAGTTCCAGGAGCGCACCGTCGACGACTTCGTCAAGAAGATCGACGAGATGTACAAGGAAGACCCGAACCTCAAGGGCCTGGTGCTCGACCTGCGCAACGACCCGGGCGGCCTGCTCGACGCGGCGGTGGCGGTGTCCTCGGCATTCCTGCCCGAGAACGTCACGGTCGTCACCACCGACGGCCAACTGGCCGAGAGCAAGTCGATCTACAAGGCGGCGCCGGAGTTCTACCAGCGCCGTTCGGGCAGCGATCCGCTGCGCAGCCTGCCCGCGGCGCTGAAGACCGTGCCGCTGGTGGTGCTGGTGAACGAAGGCTCGGCCTCGGCCAGCGAAATCGTTGCCGGCGCGCTGCAGGACCACAAGCGCGCCACCATCATGGGCAGCCAGACCTTCGGCAAGGGCTCGGTGCAGACGGTTCGCCCGCTCGGCCCGGACACCGGGCTGAAGATCACCACGGCGCGCTACTACACGCCGAGCGGCACCTCGATCCAGGCCAAGGGCATCGTGCCCAACGTGCTTGTCGACGAAAGCGCCGAGGGCAGCCCCTTCGCCGCCCTGCGCATGCGCGAGGCCGACCTCGAGAAGCATCTGGCCAGCGGCCAGGGCCCCGAAGTCAAGGACCCGGAACGCGAAAAGGCCCGCGACGAAGCGCGCAAGCGCCTCGAGGAAGAAGCCAAGAAGCCGCCGCAGGACCGCAAGGTGCCCGAGTTCGGCACCGACAAGGACTTCCCGCTGGTGCAGGCGCTCAATCGCCTGAAGGGCCAGCCGGTGCTCGTGAGCAAGACGCAGGTCATCGTCGACAACAAGGAAGAAAAAAAGGAAAACTGAGCCTGGTGGCGCATGGAAGATAGCCAGCTGCTGCGCTATTCGCGCCACATCCTTCTCGAGGAATTCGGCATCGACGGCCAAGAGCGCGTCAGTGCCGGGCGGGTTCTCATGATCGGCGCCGGCGGGCTGGGCTCGCCGGTGGCGCTCTACCTTGCCGCGGCAGGGGTCGGCCGCATCGTGCTGGTCGACGACGACGAAGTCGATCTCACCAATCTCCAGCGCCAGGTGGCCCACACGCATGGGCGTGTCGGGTTGTCCAAGGTGGAGTCCGCCGCGCAGGCCATGCGCGACATCAACCCGGGTATTTCCATCGAGACGCACGCCGTGCGCGCCGACGAGGCATTGCTGTCCCGCCTGGTCAGCCAGGCCGACGTGGTGGTCGACTGCTGCGACAACTTCGCCACCCGGCAGGCCGTCAACCGTGCCTGCGTGGCCCATGCCAGGCCGCTGGTGGCAGGCGCGGCGATCCGCTTCGACGGGCAATTGAGCGTCTACGACACGCGCGACGCTGCCTCCCCCTGCTACGCCTGCCTGTTCCCGCCCGATGCGACTTTCGAAGAAACGCGCTGCGCGGTGCTTGGCGTATTCGGCCCGGTGGTCGGCACGATCGGCACGCTGCAGGCCAGCGAGTCGCTCAAGCTGCTCGCCGGCATCGGTCCGTCATTGGCGGGCAAGCTGCTGATGTTCGACGGGCGCAGCACCAGCTTCGATACCTTGCGGGTCGCACGCGACCCGCAGTGCAGCGTCTGCGGGCAACGCCCCTCTCTCGCACCCGCCTAGGATTCGATCAGGGCTGTTTCGCAGGCTGTTTCACAGGCTCCTTGGCAGCCTTGGCCCTCGCGGCGCCGTTGGCGGCCGCACCCGCCGTCGGGCGGTTCGCATCGCCCAGCACACCCTGGCAGTCGGCGTTCTCGCCCGGACCGGTCTCGATGGTCGCGGCCAGCGCCAGCAGCGGGTTGATGGCCCCCAGCGCCAGCGCGGCCAGCCCGCGCTCGGCCAGCGGCGCCACCTGCAGGCCGCCCTTGGGCGACCCGAAAGTACCGTTCACCACCAGCGGCGTGCGGATCGACAGGATGTTCTTGCTCTTCGGCTCCGGACGGATCACGAAGTCCAGCCCCTCGGTCGCGAGATTGGCCTGCCCGGTGGCCGTGAACACCGCGTTGGTGGTGTCCACCACCAGCGTGCGTCCGGTCATCACCCCCTTGTCGACGTCGAATGCCAGCGCCGCGCAGCGCAGTTCGACGTTGCGGTCGCCGCGCAGCAGGAACTTGATGATGTCGCCGCCCACCAGCGTCGCGAACACCGGCAGCAGGTTGCCGAACTGGCCACGTCCTGAAATCACCGCCACGTCGCCGGAGACGCCGCCCAGCCAGTTGGCCACAGTACTGCCCGAGCCCGACAGGTTCACGCGCCCGTCCAGCCGCCCCACGCTGTTGCCGGTGGTTTCCAGCTTGGGGAACAGGCGGGCCAGCTGCATGGCGCGCACGTCCAGCGACGCGCGGATGTCGGCGGGATTCTTCGATGCGTCGATGCGGATCGCCCCGCCCAGCTTGCCGCCGGCCACGCCCAGGTCGAGCGGATCGAGCGTGAGCACGCCGCTGTCCAGCTTGACCTGCACGCTGCCGCGGTCGAGCGGGATTTCGCGCACGTTCTGGATGCGGTCGGCGGTGTATTTCACGTCGGCATTCATCGCGCGCAGGCGCTCGAAATCCAGGGGCGCCGTCGGCAGCACCTTGCCGCCGGCCCGCTTGACCTGCGTCACGGTCGGCGGCGGAGCCACGCCTTCCACCGTGTTCGCGGTGCGCGCCGTGGGCGGCAGGCCGATCAGCGGGCCGAGGTCGTCCATGTCCATCACGCGCGAGCGCAGTTCACCCGACAGATACGGCAGCTTGCCGGACTGCTCGAAACGCATGTCGCCGGCGATGTCGGAGAGGCCCAGCTTGCCCTTGAGGCCGGCCACGCCCCAGAGCGTGCCGCGCTTGCTCAGGTCGCCGCTCAGCGCGTAGGGCGAGGTCTGCGGCAGCGCGATGCCCAGGAGCGGGAACAGCGCGCCCAGGGTCTGGCCCTTGAGCTCGAACTTGGCGTCGATGCCGTCGAGCCCCGACAGCTCGGCCACGGTACCGGCGGCCTTCAGTTGAGTCTGGCCGGCCGCCGCGTTGATTTCCATCGGGAACGGCGGCGCGCCGGCGGCGTTGATCTGCAGCACATTGCCGGTGCGGCCGTTGGCCGTCAGCGGCTGGCCCTTGTAGCGGCCCTTGATGCGGTAGCTGAGCGGCATCTCGCCGCGGCTGGTGTCATAGCTCAGGTCGGCGTGCAGGTCGACGCCCAGGTGCTTGGCGAGGAAATCGACCGCCCCGCTGTCGATCTGCACCAGGCCGATGCTGGGCACCGTGCCGGAGTCGGAGGTGTCCTTGCCCAGCGCCCAGGTGCGGCGGCCGTCCTGCTCCATCTGCAGGCCGACCGTGGGCGAGAACAGCGCAAGGCGCGGAATGTTCACCTTGCTGGCCAGCAGCGGCCAGATGCGGATGTCGAACTCGGCCCTGTCCGCCTTCACCAGATAGGGGTCGCGGGCCCATGGCGGATTGGCGAATTCGATGCCGTCGAACTTGACGGTCGCCTGCCGCAGCCCGAGGTTCACGTCGAGCCGGCGCGTGATCTCGAACTTGCGGCCGGTCTTCTCGCTCACGTAGCGGTTGACCGGCCCGCGCAGCACGTCCCAGGGGAAGAACGCCAGCACGATCACCAGCACGGCAAGCAGCAGCACGAGAAAAGCCAGTGACTTCTGCCAAAGGGGCCGGGAGCGGAAGATGTTCGTTGCCATGTTCAGTGGGATACCTTGGGCGCGGCCCGTCCAGGGTCGGCAGGAGACCGCAGAAACCGTGCGGCATGGCCTACGGCGATGCTTTGCGGATGCATAGTCGGAACCCGCCTACAACACCCGGCCCCCGAAGCTTGCATGATGCGCCACGAGAAAGCCTCAGTGTCCCGCTGCAGGCATTCCCGCAGGCGGGGGCGCTTCGAATGCTCCTGCCAACGTAAGAGGAAGCGCGGTTCGGCATGGATCCCAGATTGCAGACTTACGTCGTTGAAGACAACCTAACGATCCGTGAAAACCTTATTGGCACTCTGGAAGAGCTCACCTGCGCCACCGTCGTCGGCTTTGCCGAGACGGAGAGCGGCGCGCGCGAATGGCTGCGGGACCACGCCGGCGAGTGGGACCTCGCCATCGTCGACCTGTTCCTCAAGCAAGGCAGCGGCCTGGGCGTGCTTCAGGCCTGCCAGGCACGCAGCCCGGCCCAGAAGGTGGTGGTGCTCAGCAACTACGCCACGCCGGACATCCGCCGGCGCTGCGCCGAGTTCGGGGTCGACGCGGTATTCGACAAGTCGAACGAGATCGACGCGCTGGTCGACTTCTGCCTCGTGCAGGCGAACGCATTGCGTGCCGCGGGCTGAAAGCGCCGCGCCGGGCGCCATCCCCGCACCCCTGCCGGCCTCAATCGATCAGCTTGTTCTTCAGCGCGTAGTAGGTCAGGTCGCTGTTGGAGGAGAGGTTCATCTTCTCCATCAGGCGGGTGCGGTAGGTGCTGACCGTCTTCACGGACAGGGACAGCGTCTTGGCGATGTCGCCGGCGGTCTCGCCCTTGGCCAGCTTCAGGAACACCTGGAATTCGCGCTCCGAGAGCTGCTCGTGCGGCGCGGCGTCGTCCTTGCGGTCGAGCTGGCGGGCCAGCAGTTCGGCCACGGCGGGCGTGATGTAGCGCCGGCCCAGGGAAATGGTGCGGATGGCGTTGACGATCTCGATGGGATCGCACTCCTTGTTGAGGTAGCCGCTCGCGCCCTGACGGATCAGGTTCATCGCGTAGTGCTCCTCGGGGTAGCCGCTCAGGATCAGGATGCCCACGTCCGGCGCCTTGGCGCGGATCATGGCGAGCGCGTCGATCCCGCTTTGCCCCGGCATCGAAAGGTCCATGACCAGCACGTCCAGTTCCGTGGTGCGTACCAGTTCGATGGCTTCACGCCCGCTGGCCGCCTCACCCGCCACGCGCAGGTCCACGTGTTCGGAGAAGAACTGCCGGAGGCCGGATCGCACGATGGCGTGGTCGTCCACAATTCCGATTTTGATCATCTGTTACTTTCGTCGTTGTGTTGCGCGCATGCGGGCCGCAACATTCCGCGTCCCTGATTGTTAGTCAATTATTCACGAACTTGCGTAGTAAGCAGCCTTGAAAGTTTCATGCACTGGTTAGCCCCTCCAAAAATGGCCGTGAGCCTGCTGCTCGCGGCGCTTGCCGCGCTGGCCCTCGTCGGTATCAACGAGGCCGGCTACCGGCAGTCCAGCCGCGCCCTTGCCGACATCGAGGAGGCGCAGCAGGTGCGCGGCACGCTCAACCAGATCCTGCAGAACATGCTGGACGCCGAGACCGGCCAGCGAGGTTACCTGCTGACCGGCGAGACGAACTACAGGCAACCCTACGACACCGCGGTCAAGGAAGTCGACGGCAACCTCGCGACGCTGCGCCGGCTCTATGCCGGGCGGCCGGCCGAACTCAACCAGCTGACGGAGCTTTCCAAGCACGTGCTGCGCAAGGTGGCGGAAATGGACATGAGCGTGCGCCTGCGCCAGGACGGCAAGGAAGACGCCTGGAAGTTCGTCATCACCACCGACGTGGGCCGCGAGGAGATGGATTCGATCCGTGCCACGGCGGGCGAGCTGGTCAGGATCAGCAACGACACGCTGCACCAGAGCCAGGCACAGGTGCTCAAGTCGCTGCAGCTGGCCCGCATCGGCACCGCCATCGTGGCGCTGGCCGCGCTGATCGCCTTCTTCCTGTACCTGCGGCAGACGCACGCGCTGCGCTCCATCGGCGAGCGGCAGCAGGAAACCCTTCAGCGCGAGCGCAACGCGCTGGAAGACGAGGTGCGGGAACGCACCGCCTCCCTGGCCGAACTGGCCACCCACCTGCAGGACGTGCGCGAAACCGAACGCGGCTACCTTGCGCGCGAACTGCACGACGAGCTGGGCTCGCTGCTCACGGCCGCGAAGCTGGACGTGGCGCGCCTGAAGTCGCGGCTGGCGGATGCGCCCGACGCCATCCAGCGGCTGCAGCATCTGACCGAGCTGCTCAACAGCGGCATCGCGCTCAAGCGCCGCATCATCGAGGACCTGCGGCCCTCGTCGCTGTCCAACCTCGGGCTGGTCGCGTCGCTGGAGATCCTCGGGCGCGAATTCGCCGAGCGCTCGGGCCTGCAGATCGAGATGGCGCTGGAGCCCGTGGTCATGGACGAATCGCGCCAGCTCACCATCTACCGCATGGTGCAGGAAAGCCTCACCAACATCGGCAAGTACGCGGAGGCCAGCGAGGCCACCATCGTCCTGAAGAACTACGAGAACCACGTGATCGTGGAAGTGGCGGACAACGGCAAGGGCTTCGACACCCTGCGTTTGCGCCCGTCGACGCACGGCCTCGCGGGCATGCGGCATCGCGTGGAGGCCGCCCGCGGCAAGCTGACGGTCTCCTCGACACCCGGCAGGGGCACGCGCCTGAGCGCCATGCTGCCGGTGGTGCGCCCCGCCTGAAGCTGGCGCCGCCATCGGCCCCACCGCCTACTCGGCCATCTCCTACGCACCCCGCCCCCGACCGCTGACAGGTCCGGGCCGGGGGGGCACTTAAGGTTGCTCCTGTGCCATTCGAAGCGTCCTGACTCCCCTGTCTGGAAGCCCCGGATGAGCCGTTTTTCAAAACAACGAGGGAAGCCTCGAAGGAGTTCCACATGCTGCATTACGCCGTGGTGTTTCTGGTCATCGCGCTCATCGCCGCCCTCTTCGGGTTCGGCGGCATTGCCGCCAGCGCGGTCGGCATCGCCAAGATCCTGTTCGTGATCTTTGCCATCCTGGCCATCGCCAGCTTCCTGGGCGGCTTGCTCCGTCGCAAGTAGCGTAGTTACGATCAACAGGCTCCCGCATTTCATCTTCCCGGAAAGGACTTTCACATGAACACGACCAAGACTCCCTCGCAGCTCGCCGACGACGCCCGCCAGACCGCCAATGAAGCAGTCGAAACGACCCGCGCGTATGCACAGAATGCGGTGAATGCGGCGGGCGAAAAGGTCCGCGAACTGCGCCGCGACGCCGAACCGGCCGTCGAGCAGCTCGCAGCCCGCGTGCAGCAGGCGGTCCAGCGCGGCCTCGATGCCGCATCGACCACCAGCGCACGCGCCCAGCGCCGCATCGAGCAGGCCGCCGACGTCACCGGCCGCTACATCTCCGACCAGCCCGTGCGCTCGGTGCTGATCGCCGCAGCCGCCGGCGCCGCCATCACCGCGCTCATCGTGCTGGCCAGCCGCCGCAGCCGGGACGACTACTGATCCGCTGACCGCTCGTTCCACCGATTCCCGGCACCATGCTTCATCCGATTTTTTCCACGGTGCTCGGGCATCCGGAACTCGTCGCTGAACACCTCGCCAACTACGCCGCCCTCGTCCGCCAGGAAACTGCGCAGGCGGGGCGCGGCCTCGTCGCCCGCATCGTCGCGGGGGTGCTGGCCGCGGCCAGCGCCATGCTGGCCCTCGGGCTGATCGGCGTGGCCGTGCTGCTGGGCGTGCTGCACGGCAGCTTTCACTGGGTGCTGGTCGCCGTGCCGGCCGTGGCAGTCGTGATTGCCGCGTTCTGCGCGTGGTACGCCACGCGCCCCAACCAGAGCCACGGTTTCGACGACCTGCGCTCGCAACTCGAGGCCGACCTCCAGGCCTTGCATGACGCCGGAGCCCATCATGGCCAGCGCTGAACGCACACCCCTGACGCCGCAGCAACGCCTGGCACTCTCGCGCCGAGCGCTGGTGCGCCAGCTCAACGGCGGCGGCAATGACGCGCACGACGCGTTTCTGAACCACGCGCCTTCCAGCGCGCCCGACGACGACCTGGAATACGAACACCACGATGCCGCGCAGGCAGGCCGCGCGGATCGCCCGCCGAGCTTCGGCGGCGTCTGGCTTCCGCTGGGCCGCAGCATCCTGCAGCGCTGGTGGCGCCGCCACCCGGCCCATGCGGCAGGCCAGCTGGCCCGCCCGGTGCTCGAGCACTACGCCCGCAAGCAGCCCGCCAAGCTGATGGCCATTGCCGCGGCCACCGGTGCGGCGCTGGTGCTGGTGAGGCCGTGGCGCCTGCTCTCCGTCACGGCAGTGCTGGCTGCGGTACTGAAGACATCCGACGTGGCTGACGTCGTCAACACGTTGATGCAGAAGAACACAAGCCCCCCACGAAAGGACCCTCCATGAAAGCCGATGTTTCCTCATCCGACAAGGCCTCGGAACACAAGCACCTGGTGCTCGACCAGAGCGGCCTCGACGCCGCGCGCAAGAGCCTGGACGATGGCGCCGTCACGCCCAGCTACGGGCCCTGGCGCGACGACGTGGTCAAGCTGCTGAACGACGCGCTTGCCACCGAACTGGTGTGCGTGCTGCGCTACAAGCGCCACTACTTCACCGCCAACGGCGTCGAGTCGCCGGCTATCGCCGACGAGTTCCTCGTGCATGCGAACGAAGAATCCGGCCATGCCGACCGTATTGCAGAGCGCATCGTGCAATTGGGCGGCGAGCCCGATTTCGCACCCAATCATCTGCTCGAGCGCAGCCACGCGGCCTACGACGAATCCACCGACCTGCAGTCCATGGTGCGCGCCAACCTGATTGCCGAGCGCATCGCGGTCGAGTCGTATCGCCAGATGATCGTGCTGATCGGCGACAAGGACCCGACCACCCGCCGCATGCTCGAGGACATCCTCGCCGACGAAGAAGAGCATGCAGACGAGCTGAAGGACTGGCTCGGGCACTGAGCCCACCTGATCCCCCGGGCCTCTGAAAAGGGGCCTTGCAAAAAGAAAGAGCCCGGAACATCCGGGCTCTTTTTTGTTTGCGGCTCGCTTTCAGCCAGGCGCGAATCAGCTCTTCACTTCGAGCTGGTTGTCCACGGACGTCACGCCCTGCACGCCCTTGGCGATTTCCTCGGCGCGTGCCTTCGCGGCGGCGGTGGGCGCCGGGCCCTTCAGGCTCACGGCACCGGCCTTGGTGTCGACATTGATCTTGATGGCGCTGAGGTCCGGATCCTTCGCCAGCCCGGCGGATACCGAGGCGGTGATGGCGGCATCGTCGACCTTCGCGCTCACGGCGGCACCCGCTTCCTTGGCGGCTTCGGTCACGTTGGACATGCCCTGCTTGACCTCCGCGGTCGTGCCGGACGCGTCGACCTTTGCCTTGGCTTCGCGCACGGCCTCGCCGGTCTTGGCCGCGGCGGTATCGGCGGCCTGCTCGGTCTTGGCGACGGCGCTGTCGAGCTTTTCGCCAGCGGTGCGGTTGTCAGACTTGTCGCAGGCGGCCAGCGTCAGCGCGGCGCCCGCCAGCAACACGGCAAGCCACGCGCGCGAATGCGGCATGGCGGTAGATTTGGGATGCTTGTTCATTCGATTTCCTCCGTTCGCTCTCTGCAAAGAAAAAGGGCCGCGCGCACCAGACGCGCAGCCCCGTGCGTCAAGTCAGAGCTTGTCTGCGCCCGACTTGATCGCGTCCTTGGTCTTTTCCTTTGCGTCGCCGTAGGTCTTCTGCACCTTGCCGGCTGCCTGGTCGGCAAGGCCTTCGCCCTGCAGCTTTTCATTGCCGACGACCTTGCCGGCAGCTTCCTTGATCTTGCCCTTGGCTTCTTCGACGCGTCCTGCCACTTGGTCCTTGTTCATGTCGCTTCCTTCCTTCGAGGGTGGGTGAAATACCGTGGGCCGATATGACCCACTGACTTCAATCTAGGCGCTGGCCCGCGACCCCGAACGTGGCGGGAAGCCCGAAGCCATGTAGGACAACAAGGCTCAGGCGGAGACGATCCATCCTTCAAGCGCATCGAAGCCCTGCGGCAGGCCGTAGCCTGGCCCCTCGCTGCCGGCGCGCTGCCGGCCCCATGCGGCCTGCAGGAGGCACAGCACGGCGTCGATGTCGTCGCCGCGCGCATCGGCCAGCAGTTCGGCGCGCTGCGAGGCCGTGACCCCGAGCCGCAGGCCGAGCCGCG
The DNA here is from genome assembly GCF_003019815.1 of Variovorax sp. PMC12. NCBI lineage: Bacteria > Pseudomonadati > Pseudomonadota > Betaproteobacteria > Burkholderiales > Comamonadaceae > Variovorax > Variovorax sp. PMC12. Next base: position 5,339,931 of record NZ_CP027773.1, on the reverse strand, counting down.
AAGTACCGGCTTCGAGCGCGGCCAACAGGTCGGTGCGCGCGGCAAGGCGCTCCGGGGTCTGCTTGCGCTGGTCGTCGCTCTTGTAGCTGCGCCGGCCGATCAGTTCGCGCGCGAGCAGCCCCGGATAGGCCTCGAGCGCGATGCGGTCTTCATTGGTGCCCGGATGGAGCCCGGGAATCCGCGCGCCCGATGCCAGGAGCCGCGGGACGCCCGCATGCAGCATGTACGCGACCGGCGGGTTGACCCACTTCATGGACGGGCTCGATCCCGCGGGCAGGTCGGCCGCGCGGTGCGCGAACTTGCCGCCGACGGGGCGGGACGCGCAGAAAGCCGCGAAGGTGTCGCGGATCTGCGCGCGGCTCAGGCCGGCGTAGTGCAGCATCAGCGGCTCCCATTGCAGCGGCCAGCCCAGGTGCTCGACCAGTTCGCGCGGCAGGCTGAACGGAAAGTCGAAACCGCCGACCCACGCGGGCGTGCCGCGCAGCCAATCGCCCCACGCGTCGAGCGAGGCGAAGCGCCGCGGGCCGTCGAGCACCACGACGCCGTCCTTTTGCAGTTCGCCGATGGCAACGACGATGGGCTTGCGCGAGGACGGCGCGCTGGAGAAATCGCAGCCGAACAGCATCGCCGCCTCAGCCCAGTGCGAGGGCCACCACGCCGGCGGCGATGAACATCGCGCCCAGCAGCCGCAGCAGCCGGTCGCCTTCGCGCAGCAGGTGCCCGCCGATCAGCGCCGCGAACAGCATCGACACCTCGCGCGCCGGCGCGACGTGCGAGATCGGCGCCTGCTGCACGGCGTAGAGCACCAGCACATACGACACCGGACTGAACGCCGCCACCAGCAGCGCATATTTCCATTGCGAGCGCCACATGCGCGCGGTCGTGGCCGGGTCCTTCAGCGCCACCGGCAGCAGGAGCACGATGCGCACGAGGTTGCCGAAGTAGTCCAGCAGGATCGGCGACATGGCGAGGAACTTGACCGCGTAGCTGTCGGCCACCGTGTAGGCCGCGATGAAGCCGCCCGTCAGCACGCCGTAGCGAATGCCCTTGTGGACACGCTCGCGCTGCACCGGGTCATGCGCCTTGCGCCACAGCTTCGGACCGCCCGCCACCAGGAAGACGCCGAGCACCACGCCCGCGATGCCAGCCACGCCCAGGAGGCTGATCTTCTCGCCAAGAAAGAGCACCGCCACCAGCGACGACAGCAGCGGCCCGGAGCCGCGCGCCAGCGGATACACCACCGTCAGGTCCGACTTGCGGTAGCCGCGCAGCAGCACGACGAAATAGAAGATGTGCAGCACGCCGCTGAGCACGACGAAGCCCCACTCGGCCATGCCCCAGCCGGGCACCACGTTCCAGCCGAGCGTGATGCCCACGGGCGCCCAGATGAGCATGTTGAACACGCTGGTCTGGAAGCTGAAGCGCGAATCGCCGTTCGCCTTCTTGGCGACGATGTTCCAGCCGGCATGGATGATCCCGGCCAGCAGGATCAGCGCGAATGCGGAGAGCGGCACCCCTGGATCAGTGGCGGCCGACGATGGCGGCGGTGGCCATCAGTTCTTCGAGCAGCGCCAGCGAGACCTTGCCCGAAACCGCGTAGGGGTTGAGTTCGGGTTTCTCGGAGTACTTCAGCAGCGTCGAGGCATTGAGCTTCGAGAGGTTGACCTGCCCCATCGTCCAGCCGCCGAAGCGGCGCTCGGAGATTTCCTCGTAGTGCAGCAGCACCACGTCTTTATGGCGCGCATCGCGCTGGATGTGGCCATACAGCTCGCTGATGGCCATGCGCCCGCCCTCGATGGCCTGCAGGAAGGTGCCCGCGCCATAGCAGAGGATGCCGGTGATGCCGCAGGTGGTGTTGTGCGTGCGCGATTGCGCAAGGATCGACTCGATGGCCTGGGGGCTGGTGTCGACGGCGCGGCTGGCGTAGAGAAGTCGGACCAGCATGGCTCAGCTCTTTCGGGGAAGGAGAGAAAGGAATTCGCGGCGCAGGCTCGGGTCCTTGAGGAACACGCCGCGCATCACGGAGTTGATCATCTTGCTGTCCATTTCCTTGACGCCGCGCCAGGCCATGCAGAAATGCTCCGCTTCCATGACGAGGGCCAGGCCGTCCGGCTGGGTCTTTTCCTGGATCAGGTCGGCCAGCTGCACCACGGCTTCTTCCTGGATCTGGGGACGGCCCATGACCCATTCGGCGAGTCGCGCGTACTTCGACAGGCCGATCACGTTGGTGTGCTCGTTGGGCATCACGCCGATCCAGAGCTTGCCGATGATCGGGCAGAAGTGATGCGAGCAGGCGCTGCGCACGGTGATCGGGCCGACGATCATCAGCTCGTTCAGGTGCTCGGCGTTGGGGAATTCGGTGAGCGAGGGCGGCGCCACGTAGCGGCCGCGGAACACCTCGTTGACATACATCTTGGCGACGCGGCGCGCGGTGTTGTCGGTGTTGTGGTCGTTCTCGACATCGATGACCAGGCTCTGGAGCACGCCCTTCATCTTGACCTCGACCTCGTCGAGCAACGCTTCGAGTTCGCCGGGCTGGATGAACTCGGCGATGTTGTCGTTGGCATTGAAGCGCTTGCGCGCGGCGGTGATGCGCTCGCGGATCTTGACGGAGACGGGCGTACCCTCGTCGTCGTCTTTTCGATCGGGAAGGGGTTCGACGTCGGTTTTCCTCAGCATGGCGGGGATCGTACCAGTGAATGGCTCCAGAGATTCAGGGCCGCAACGCCCGTCCCTTCTTGGAGCGATGCTATCAATTAAGGAGCGTGAAATCGGCCACCAGCGGCAGGTGGTCGGACATGCGTGCCCAGATGGGACCGCGCGGCACCGTGCAGGCCAGCGGCTCCAGCCTGCGTCCGTAGACGAAGTCGAGTTGGGCCACCGGCAGGCGCGAGGGATAGGTGAGCGTGCGCGGACCGCGCAGGTCGCTGGTGTCGCGCAGGCCCATGGCGTTCATGGCGTAGCGCATGCGCGCGCCCCAGTCGTTGAAGTCGCCCGCCACCACCACGGCCTCGTCGGGCGGTACCTCGCGGTCGATGAATTCGCGCAAACGGGCGACCTGCCGCACCCGGCTGCCCTTGATGAGCCCCAGGTGCACCACGATGGCGTGCACCCGCCGGCCCTCAACGTCGATCACCACGTGCAGCAGGCCGCGCTGCTCGAAGCGATGGTCGGAAATGTCCTGGTGGCTGGTGCGCAGCACCGGCCAGCGCGTGAGCAGCGCATTGCCGTGCTCGCCGTGGCGGGTGACGGCGTTGGTCTCGTAGACGGCGGTGTAGCCCTCGGGCGCGAGGAAATCGGCCTGCGGCAGTTCCGGCCAGTGCGCGAAGCGGGCGGCGGCCTGCCGGTTCATCTTGCGCACTTCCTGCAGGCAGATGATGTCGGCGTCGAGCTGCTCGATGGCATGTCCCAGGTTGTGGATTTCGAGCCTGCGCGCCGGTCCGATGCCCTGCACACCCTTGTGGATGTTGTAGGTCGCGACCCGGAGGCTTTGCGCTGGTGCTGCTGGTGCTGCCGGCTGGTTCATCGCGCAAATTCTGGCAGCAACAGAATGGCTTCGGCGTTCGACGGGGAAAAACAGGCGTCCGCGGCTTGGTGGTAGGGCAGCCATTGCCACGCGGTGTGCTCGCGGGGTTCCAGCACCGGCACCACGCGCTCCGGCACGCAGAGGCCGAACAGATGCTCGGTGTTGTGGGTCACGCCGGGCGCGTAGCGGGCGCGCCAGCGCGGATAGATCTCATAGACGTTGCGCAGCTGCCAGTCGACCAGCTGCGAGGCCAGCGCCGTGCCTTCGCCGCACTGGATGCCGGTTTCCTCGGCCACCTCGCGCGCCGCGGTGAGCGCCAGCGGCTCGTCGGCCAAGTCCTTGCTGCCCGTGACCGACTGCCAGAAGTCGGTTTCGGCGTCCGCGCGCCGGATCAGCAGCACATCGAGCGCCGGCGTGTGGATCACGACCAGCACCGACTCCGGGATCTTCCAGGGCCGGGGGCTGGTCGTCATGGCTGCATCAGGCAGCTTGGGGGGCGTTGCGCAGCTTGATGTGCAGCTCGCGCAGCTGCTTCTCGTCGACCGGGCTCGGCGCCTGCGTCAGCAGGTCCTGTGCGCGCTGGGTCTTGGGGAAGGCGATCACGTCGCGGATCGACTCGGCGCCGGTCATCAGCATGACCAGGCGGTCCAGGCCGATGGCGATGCCGCCGTGCGGCGGGGCGCCGTACTGCAGCGCGTCCAGCAGGAAGCCGAACTTGAGCTGCGCGTCCTCGGCGCTGATCTTCAGCGCGCGGAACACCTTGCTCTGCACTTCCTCGCGGTGGATACGCACCGAACCGCCGCCCATCTCGATGCCGTTGAGCACCATGTCGTAGGCCTTGGCGATGCACTTCTCGGGGGCGGTGTCCATGAGGTCTTCATGGCCGTCCTTCGGCGCGGTGAACGGATGGTGCACGGCGCTCCAGCGCTGGCCTTCCTCGTCGAACTCGAACATCGGGAAGTCGACCACCCACAGCGGTGCCCAGCGGTCGTCGAACAGGCCGCTCTTCTTGCCGAAGGCGCTGTGGCCGATCTTGATGCGCAGCGCGCCGATGGCGTCGTTGACGATCTTTTCCTTGTCGGCGCCGAAGAACAGGATGTCGCCGTTGCGCGCACCCGTGCGGGCGATGATCTCGGCCAGCGCGTTGTCGTCGAGGTTCTTGACGATGGGGCTTTGCAGGCCTTCGCGGCCGGCGGCGGCGTCGTTGACCTTGATGTAGGCCAGGCCCTTGGCGCCGTAGATCTTGACGAATTCCTGGTAGGCGTCGATCTCGCCGCGCGACAGGCCGCCCTCGGCGCCGCCGCCGGGCACGCGCAGCGCGACCACGCGGCCGCCGGCCATGGTGGCGGCGTTGGAGAACACCTTGAATTCCACGCGCTTCATCAGCTCGGTGAGTTCGGTGAATTCGAGCTTCACGCGCAGGTCGGGCTTGTCGGAGCCGTACTTGAACATCGCGTCCGCGTACGTCATGGTCGGGAACACCGGCAGGTCGATGCCCGCCGCGTTGCGGAACACGTTGCGGATCATGCCTTCGAACATCTCGCGGATCTCTTCTTCGGCGAGGAAGGAGGTCTCGATGTCGATCTGCGTGAATTCGGGCTGGCGGTCGGCGCGCAGGTCTTCGTCGCGGAAGCACTTCACGATCTGGTAGTAGCGGTCGTAGCCGGCCACCATCAGCAGCTGCTTGAACAGCTGGGGCGACTGCGGCAGCGCGAAGAAGCTGCCGTCATGCACGCGGCTGGGCACGAGGTAGTCGCGCGCGCCTTCGGGCGTGGACTTGCCGAGCATCGGCGTCTCGATGTCGATGAAGCCGTTGGCGTCGAGGAACTTGCGGGTCTCCATCGTCACCTTGTAGCGCAGCATCATGTTGCGCTGCATGGCCGGGCGGCGCAGGTCGAGCACGCGGTGCGTGAGGCGGGTGGTTTCCGACAGGTTGTCGTCGTCCAGCAGGAACGGGGGCGTGACCGAGGGGTTCAGCACCTTCAGTTCGTGGCACAGCACTTCGATCTTGCCGCTCTTGAGCTGGTCGTTGGTCGTGCCCTCGGGGCGCGCGCGCACCAGGCCGGTGATCTGCACGCAGAACTCGTTGCGCAGGTTCTCGGCCACGGCGAAGGTGGAGGCGCGATCGGGGTCGCACACCACCTGCACATAACCTTCGCGGTCGCGCACGTCGACGAAGATCACGCCGCCGTGGTCGCGGCGACGGTTGACCCAGCCGCACAGGGTAACGGTTTGGCCCATCAGGGCTTCGGTCACGAGACCGCAATAGTGAGTACGCATGGCCATAGAGAGGACTTCCGGCGCCTTGGCGGCGCGTTCGTTTTTATGAGTTGGATGGCTTGGTCGCCAGCACGGCGGGGCCGCCGGGAACGACCACCCCCATCGAGACGATGTACTTGAGCGCTTCGTCCACGCTCATCCTGAGTTCGATGCAGTCGCTGCGCTTGAGCATCACGAAGTAGCCGCCCGTGGGGTTGGGCGTGGTGGGCACGTAGACGCTGAGGAAGTCTTCGTTGCCCAGGTGCGTGGCCACCTCGTTGCCCGGCGCGCCGGTCACGAAGGCGATGGTCCAGACGTTTTCGCGCGGCCACTGGATCAGCACTGCCGTGCGGAACGCATTGCCGTTTTCGGAGAACAGCGTGTCCGAGACCTGCTTGACGCTGGAATAGATGGAACGCACGACCGGAATGCGGCGCACCACTGCATCGCCCCAGCCCAGCAGGCGCTTGCCCACGAAGTTGCTCGCAATGGCACCGACCACCAGCAGGATGGCCAGCGTGAGCAGCACGCCCAGCCCGCGGATGTTGTTTTCGTACAGCCAGCGCTGCCAGGCGCCGGGCAGCACCCAGAGCGTCTGGTCCAGCGTGTCGATGATCCACTTCAGCACCGCCAGGGTGATGAACAGCGGAACGATCACCAGCAAGCCGGAGAACAACCATTTGCGCAAGGCGAGCATGGCGGCCGATCAGTCGCTGCTTGCGGGGGCCGGCGCGGGCGCCGGGGCCGCCGGAGCGGGGCTCGGGGCGGCGGTGGGCGAGGACGCGGCCGGCGCGGAATCGGCGGGCTTGGCGCCGTCGCCCGAGGCGGGCGCCGTGGCGGGCTCGGACTTCTTGCCGCCGCCATCGCGGAAGTCGGTCACGTACCAGCCCGAGCCCTTGAGCTGGAAGCCGGCGGCGGTGACCTGTTTCTCGAACGCGCTCGCGCCGCACGCCGGGCACACCTTCAGGGGCGCGTCGGACATCTTCTGCAAAGCGTCTTTGGCAAAGCCGCAGGCACTGCACTTGTAGGCGTAGATGGGCATGGGAAATCGGGTGGGGAAAAAGCGGCGCAGCTGCCGCTCGCAAAGCCCTCGATTATAGGGGCGCCCCCGCCGAACAGGGCCCGGCATGGGCGCCGGGCCTCAGTCTCAGGCCGGTTCCGTGGCCAAAGGCCGATGCGGCGTGTGAGTGTCCACTACCCATTGCGGCAGCAGCGAGCCGGCCACCATGCCCGCGAACGAGCACAGCACGCCAGCCAGTTGCGCCGGGAACACCGCGCCCCAGGCCGGCACGGCCAGGAACAGCAGCCACACGCCGATGCCCAGCGCAATGGAGGCGATGGCGCCCTGCGTGGTGGCGCGGCGCCAGTAGAGGCCGCAGACCAGCGGCACGAAGGCCCCCACCAGCGGCACCTGGTAGGCGCCCGACACCAGCTCGTAGATCGGCGTGCCCTGCATGCGGATGGCGTAGGCCAGCACCGCGGCGCTGAACAGCAGCACCGTGATGCGCATCGTCATGAGGTTCTGGCGGTCGGTGCCGGCCGGGCGGAACTGGCGCCAGATGTTCTCGGTGAAAGTGACGCTGGGCGCCAGCAAGGTGGCCGAGGCGGTCGACTTGATGGCCGACAGCAGCGCGCCGAAGAACAGCACCTGCATCACGAACGGCATCTTCTGCAGCACCAGCGTGGGCAGCACCTTCTGCGGATCTTCCTTCAGCAGCGTGGCGGTCTGCTCCGGCATGATCAGCAGCGCGCTGGCCACCAGGAACATCGGCACGAAGGCGAACAGGATGTACGCCAGGCCGCCGATGACCGGGCCGCGCGTGGCCGCCTTCACGCTGTTGGCCGACATCACGCGCTGGAACACGTCCTGCTGCGGAATGGAGCCGAGCATCATGGTGATGGCGGCCGCGAAGAAGAACACCATGTCGTGCCAGCTGGGCTCGGGCCAGAACTTGAACAGGTCCTTGCTGACCGCGAAGGCCACCACCTTGTCGGCGCCGCCGGCCATGGAGCCCGCGAACATGGCGATCACCGCCAGGCCGGCCACCAGGATGATCATCTGGATGAAGTCGGTCACGGCCACCGACCACATGCCGCCGAACAGCGTATAGGCCAGGATCGAGATCACGCCGATCACCATGCCCATCGGGATGCTGATGACGCCGGCCGACAGCAGGTTGAACACCAGCCCCAGCGCCGTGACCTGCGCCGACACCCAGCCCAGGTAGCTCAGCATGATGATCAGCGAACACGCCACTTCCACGCCGCGGCCGTAGCGCTCGCGGTAGTAGTCGCTGATGGTCAGCAGGGTCATGCGGTAGAGCTTGCCCGCGAAGAACAGGCCCACCAGGATCAGGCAGGTGCCCGCGCCGAAGGGGTCCTCGACCACGCCATTGAGCCCGCCTTCGATGAACTTGGCCGGGATGCCGAGCACCGTTTCGGAGCCGAACCACGTGGCGAACGTGGTCGTGACGATCATGAAAAGCGGCAGGTGCCGTCCGGCAATGGCGAAGTCGGTGGTGTTCTTCACCCGCTTGGCGGCGTAGAGGCCGATCGCGATGGTGACAAGCAGATAGACGATGACCAACGTCAGCAGCACGACGGAAACTCCTCTAGAACAGACGCACGCGCACCAGCAACTGCATGGCGAGCAACCCCAATACAAAACCTATGCCACCGTAGACGATGGTTTGTAACAACCGATTCGTGCGCTTCTGCTCGGCCAGCAGTTCGAGCAGCTCGCGGCGGTTGTCGGCGGGCCGATTTTCGAGGAAATCGTGCAGCAGCCGCGGCAATTGGGGCAGCAATTTGGCGTACCGGGGCGCTTCGGCCCGGAGCTGCTGGAACAGTTTCTTGGGGCCGATCTGGTCGACCATCCACTTCTCGAGGAAAGGCTTGGCGGTGGCCCAGAGGTCGAGCTCGGGGTCGATGTTGCGGCCCAGGCCCTCGATGTTGAGCAGCGTCTTCTGCAGCAGCACCAGCTGCGGCTGGATCTCGACGTGGAAGCGGCGCGAGGTCTGGAACAGGCGCATCAGCACCATGCCCAGCGAGATTTCCTTCAGCGGCCGGTCGAAGTACGGCTCGCAGACGGTGCGGATGGCCGCCTCCAGCTCGTCGATGCGGGTGCCCACCGGCACCCAGCCGCTTTCGAGGTGCAATTCGGCCACGCGCTTGTAGTCGCGCCGGAAGAAGGCCACGAAGTTCTGCGCCAGGTATTCCTTGTCCGACTCGGTCAGCGTGCCGATGATCCCGAAGTCCAGCGAGATGTAGCGCCCGAAGGTCTCGGGCTCCAGGCTCACCTGGATGTTGCCGGGGTGCATGTCGGCATGGAAGAAGCCGTCGCGGAACACCTGGGTGAAGAAGATCGTGACGCCGTCGCGCGCCAGCTTGGGAATGTCGACGCCGGCCGCGCGCAGGCGGTCCATCTGCGCAATCGGCACGCCCTTCATGCGCTCCATCACGATGACCTCAGGGTGGCAGAAGTCCCAGAACATCTCGGGGATCAGCACCAGGTCGAGCTCTGACATGTTGCGGCGCAGCTGGGCCGCGTTGGCGGCCTCGCGCACCAGGTCGAGTTCGTCGTGCAGGTATTTGTCGAACTCGCCGACCACCTCGCGCGGCTTCAGCCGCTTGCCATCGGCCGAGAGGCCCTCGACCCAGCCGGCCATCATGGCCATGAGCGCCAGGTCTTTCTCGATCACGCCGCGCATGTTGGGGCGCAGCACCTTGACCGCGACCTCGCGCAGTTCGCCCTCGTTGGTGCGGATGGTCGCGAAGTGCACCTGGGCGATCGATGCGCTGGCGATGGGTGTCTCGTCGAACTGCACGAACACGTCGCCCACCGGACGGCGGAACGCGCGCTCGATGGTGGCGATCGCCACCGCCGAGGGGAACGGCGGCACGCGGTCCTGCAGGAAGGCCAGTTCGTCGGCGATGTCGGGCGGCAGCAGGTCGCGCCGGGTCGACAGCACCTGGCCGAACTTCACGAAGATGGGGCCGAGCCTTTCGAGCGCCTCGCGCAGCCGCTGGCCGCGCGGCGCGTCGAGGTTGCGGCCAACGGACACGACGCGCGCGACCACGCGCAGCCAGGGCTTCTGGAAGCTCGTGAGCACGAGCTCGTCGAGGCCGTACCGCAGCGCGACCCAGACGATGAACAAGCCGCGATAGAAGCGCCTCATTCGGCGTTGCTCGCCGAGCCGGTCGTCGAAGCGCCGGCGCGCGCCGTGCGGTCGCCGACGAACTGGCGCAACGCGCCCACCACGCGCCGCACGGCGTTGCCGAGCGTGTGCGCGGGCACGTCGCCGATCACGCGGGCAAGGTCGTCCTCGATGTCCCAGCGCACGTGATCGACCAGCCAGTTGACCTCTGCGGCCAGCTGCACGTCACCGATGATCTGCACGGAGGGCTTGTCGCCGCGCAGCGTGGCGCGGGCGATGTCGAAGGGGGAATCTTCGGTGACGGTGAGCGTGAGCTCGGGCACCGAGCCTGCCGGGGCCAGGTCGATCAGGCCGGCCGGCGTGGCCACCAGTTCCATGGTCACGAAGCGCCACTGGAAGCGCACCACCCGCCCCTGCTGGCGCAGAAGCCGCTGCTGGGCTTCAGGCTCCTGCTGCAGCACGTGGTTCAGGAACAGGACCGCGCGGTGCTGGATCTCGTGGACTGCCCAGTCCGGCGGCTGGAGGCGCTCGCCGATGCGATTGAAGAGGTCGCCGAGAAAAGAAAAAGGGGACGATGGTGTGGCCATAGTCCCCATTATCCGGTCTGTACCGCGGCCGGGCGCCGGCCGCGGCCCGGTTTTTACTGCAGGGCCTGCACGCCGGCAACCAACCAGCCGCTGGTGCCGCTGATGGGCTTGGTCATGTTCCAGACTTCGCGGAACGGGCCGGGGCCCGCCGAGGCGTCTTCGCGGATCATGCCGGAGAACTCCACGCTCGCCATGTAGGCGTCGGGCAGCTCCTCGATGCCGAGCAGCTTGGCGTCGAGCATCACGACTTCGGTCTTGTTCGACGCGCCGCCGGTGTGGCTGGCGCGGTCGGCCAGCTGCGAGCGGATCTCGTCGACCATGCTGTCAGTCATCATGGAACGCAGCATCGACACGTCGGCGCGATCCCATGCGTCCTGCAGCGTCACGAAGTTGCGCTTGGCGGCGCCGAGGAAGCCCTCGACGTCGAAGCCGGCGGGAATGCCCCACGACTGCGAACCACCCAGTGCCGAGCCGATCATGCTGCCGCCGGCCGCCGCACCCGCTGCGGAAAGGCTGCTGCCGTGGCCTGCGGCGGGCGTCGCGTCGAATGCGGTCGCATTGCGCTCCCATGGGCGTGCCGATGCGTCGTTGCCCACGTTGGCCGGGCTGTACTGCACCGGTGCGCTGGCATTGCTCGGGCTGGCGCCCGCGCCCTGGAACGCGAAACCGCCCTGGCGGCTGGCGCCCGAGGCTTGCTGCGAGCGTGCCTTGATCATGCGCCACGCCACCACGCCGGCCAGCACGAGCAGGCCGATCAACAGGATGTTGCCGAAGCCCGCGCCGAGGCCGAGCGAATTTGCGAGCCATGCGAGGCCCAGGCCGGCCGCGAGGCCGCCGAGCATCGCACCCCAGGGGCGCTTCGGTGCGGCGGCCGCGGGAGCGGCGGCACCGGGCTTGGCCGCTGCCGCGTTGGACGCGCCTTGCTGCGCGGGCGCGCCGGGCGCTGCCGGCGGAGTGGCCTGGCGCTGCGTCACGTTGGACGACTGGCGTCCCACCGACTTGCCGCCACCCATGCGGGCCGCTTCGGCCTGGACACTGCCCAGCACCATCGCGACCGCCAAGAACAAAGTACCCAAACTCTTCATGTCGTCTCCTCTTGAGCGAAAGATTCGCCTCATCAACATTTGATTCCAACATGGAGGGCGGCGATGCCACCAGTCATGTTGTGATAGTCCACATGTCCGAAACCGCCCTCTTTCATGAGGGTCTTGAGCTCCTCTTGCGAGGGGTGCATCCGGATGGATTCGGCCAGGTAGCGATAGCTCGCGTCGTCGCCGGCCACGAGCTTGCCCAGGCGCGGCAGCACGTTGAAGGAGTACCAGTCGTAGGCCTTGGCCAGCGGCTTGGCGACCTTCGAGAACTCCAGCACGAGCAGCTTGCCGCGCGGCTTGAGCACGCGGTTCATCTCTTTCAGCGCGATGTCCTTGTGGGTCATGTTGCGCAGGCCGAAGGCCACGGTGACCACGTCGAAGTGGTTGTCGGGGAAAGGCAGCTTCTCGGCGTCGCAGACCATCGTGGGCAACGACACGCCGGCGTCGAGCAATCGGTCGCGGCCGGTGCGCAGCATGGCTTCGTTGATGTCGGTGTGGACCACCTCGCCGGTGGCGCCGACCTTCTTGGCGAAGGCCAGGGCGAGGTCGCCGGTGCCGCCCGCGATGTCGAGGACACGCGAGCCTTCGCCCACGTTCGCGACCATCACGGTGTAGGCCTTCCATGCACGGTGCAGGCCCGCGGACATCAGGTCGTTCATGACGTCGTAGCGCGAGGCGACCGAGTCGAAGACGCCGCGTACGCGTTTCGCCTTCTCGCTTTCGTCGACTGTTTCGAAGCCGAAGTGTGTGGTGCTCATGCAACCGATGTTAGGCCGGAAGCCTTCACATCAAGCCGACGACCCCGCACGCACGGCGGACATTTGTTGCTTTTTCCGCCCGCCCTTTACGGGCGTAGGGCCATGGCTCCAGCTCAGTGGCTGCTGCAGCCGTGCCCGCCCTGCTCGATCATCGGCGCGTCGCGATCGACGCCTGCAGCGGCCAGCCTCTGCTCGTAAGTGGCCCACAGCTCGGCCTGCTTCGCGCCCAGTTCGTAGAGCAGGTCCCACGAGTAGATGCCAGTGTTGTGGCCGTCGCTGAAGGTCGGCTGCACGGCATAGTTGCCCACGGCTTCGAGGTCGACCAGCTCCACGTCGCGCTTGCCGGTCTGCAGTATTTCCTGGCCCGGGCCATGGCCCTGCACTTCGGCCGAAGGCGAGTAGATGCGCATCAGCTCGAAGGGAATGCGAAAGCTCGCGCCGTCCGAGAAGCCCACCTCGAGCACGCGCGACTGGCCGTGAACGGTGATCGATTGCGGCGTCGGTGCGCCCGGTTTCAAGCCTGCCATCAGAAATTCCTTGTGCCCAGTCGCTCGATCATCGCAGCCTCCAGGGCCTGCAGCTGCGAGGCGATCTCCGCCTCGTGTGCCGCATTGCGCTCGCGCTGCGCCGGAGCCCACACGGAGCCGGGGAAATGGCTGTCGCCGGCAAAGCGCGCGATCACGTGCCAATGCAGATGCGGCACCATGTTGCCGAGCGCGGCGATGTTCATCTTGGCGGGCTTGAGCCGCTCGCGCATGCATTGCTCGACCACGGCCACCGCCTCCATGCACAGCACGCGATCGGCTGCGTCCAGGTCGGAGAACTCCGCCGCATGGTCGCGCCAGACCACGCGATAGAAGGCCGGGAAGCCCGCCTCCTCCGCATGGATGACGCGCAGCTTCGCGCCCTCGAACACGAGGCGCCCGCCCGGGCCTTCGCAGAGCACGCAGCCTTGCCGCGCCGCCCCCGTCATACCAGCACCCGCTCGATGCCGCCCTGGTTGGCGGCCGCCACGTAGGTGGGCATCCAGTCGGCGCCGAGGATCTTGTTGGCCATCTCGACCACGATGTAGTCGGCTTCGAGCAGGCCGTTGTTCAGGTCGTTGCCGTAGCGCGAGAGGCCCTGCAGGCAGCTCGGGCAGCTGGTGAGGATCTTCACGTTGTCCTGTGCGCCGACCTTGCCGCTGTCGCGCAGCGCGGCCTCGCCCTTCTTCAGCTCTTCTTCCTTGCGGAAGCGGATCTGCGTGGAGATGTCGGGCCGCGAAACGCCCAGCGTGCCCGACTCGCCGCAGCAGCGGTCGTTCTTGAGCACGTTGTCGCCGACCAGCGCCTTCACGGTCTTCATCGGGTCCTGCTGCTTCATCGGCGAATGGCAGGGGTCGTGGTACAGGTAGCCGCCACCGCCGGCATCGGCCAGCGTGATGCCCTTTTCGAGCAGGTACTCGTGGATGTCGATGATGCGGCAGCCCGGGAAGATCTTGTCGAACTGGTAGCCCTGCAGCTGGTCGTAGCAAGTGCCGCAGCTCACCACCACCGTCTTGATGTCGAGGTAGTTGAGCGTGTTGGCCACGCGGTGGAAGAGCACGCGGTTGTCCGTGATCATCTTCTCGGCCTTGTCGAACTGGCCGCTGCCGCGCTGCGGATATCCGCAGCACAGGTAGCCCGGCGGCAGCACGGTCTGCACGCCCACATGCCACAGCATGGCCTGCGTGGCCAGCCCCACCTGCGAGAACAGCCGCTCCGAACCGCACCCCGGGAAGTAGAAGACCGCCTCGGTCTCCGAGGTGGTGGCCTTCGGGTTGCGGATGATCGGCACGTAGTCGGCATCCTCGATGTCGAGCAGCGCGCGCGCCGTCTGCTTGGGCAGGCCGCCCGGCATCTTCTTGTTGATGAAGTGGATCACCTGCTCTTTGATGGGCGCCGCGCCCAGCGACGCCGGGGGCGCGGCGGTCTGCTTCTTCGCGAGGCCGCGCAGCAGGTCGTTGGCCAGGCGCTGCGCCTTGAAGCCCACGCCCACCATGCCCGCGCGCATCGTCTTGATGGTCTGCGGGTTGGTCGCGTTGAGGAAGAACATCGCGGCCGCGTTGCCGGGGCGGAAGCTCTTCTGGCCCATCTTGCGCAGCAGGTTGCGCATGTTCATCGACACGTCGCCGAAGTCGATCTTCACCGGGCACGGCGTGAGGCACTTGTGGCACACGGTGCAGTGGTCGGCCACGTCCTCGAACTCTTCCCAGTGCTTGATGCTCACGCCGCGCCGCGTCTGCTCTTCGTAAAGGAAGGCCTCCACCAGCAGCGAGGTGGCGAGGATCTTGTTGCGCGGGCTGTAGAGCAGGTTGGCGCGCGGCACGTGCGTGGCGCACACCGGCTTGCACTTGCCGCAGCGCAGGCAGTCCTTCACGCTGTCGGCAATGGCGCCGATGTCGCTCTGCTGCATGATCAGCGACTCGTGGCCCATGAGGCCGAAGCTCGGCGTGTAGGCGTTGGTCAGGTCGGCATGCAGCGTCTCGACCTGGCCGGCGGGCGCGCGCAGCAGCTTGCCCTTGTTGAAGCGGCCTTCGGGATCGACCTTGGCCTTGTACTCAGTGAACGGGCGCAGTTCCTCGTCGCTCAGGAATTCAAGCTTGGTGATGCCGATGCCGTGCTCGCCCGAGATCACGCCGTCGAGGCTGCGCGCCAGCGCCATGATGCGCACCACCGCGGCGTGCGCGGTCTGCAGCATCTCGTAGTTGTCGCTGTTGACGGGAATGTTGGTGTGCACGTTGCCGTCGCCCGCGTGCATGTGCAGCGCGACCCACACGCGGCCCTTGAGCACGCGCTTGTGGATGGCCGTGCATTCGGCCAGGATCGGCGCGAATTCGGCGCCCGAGAAAATCTCCTGCAGCGGCTGGCGCAGCTGCGTCTTCCAGCTCGCGCGCAGGGTGTGGTCCTGCAGCTGCGTGAACTGCGCATCGACATCGCGCAGCCAGCCGGCCCACAGCGCCCGCACCTCTTGCACCAGCGCCACGGCCTGCGCCACGCGGTCCTCGAGCAGTTCGGCCGCGGGAATCTCGTGCGCGTCGTCGGTCTTGCCCAGCGGCAGGTTGCCCCGCGTGAGAAAGGCCTCCAGCTCGTCGGTCAGCGCCAGCTTGTTCTGCAGCGACAGCTCGATGTTGATGCGCTCGATGCCGTCGCTGTACTCGGCCATGCGCGGCAGCGGGATCACCACGTCTTCGTTGATCTTGAAGGCGTTGGTGTGCTTGCTGATGGCGGCCGTGCGCTTGCGGTCGAGCCAGAACTTCTTGCGCGCCTCGGGGCTGATGGCGATGAAGCCTTCGCCGCTGCGCGAATTGGCGATGCGCACCACTTCCGAGGTGACGCGGGCCACCGCATCGGCGTCGTCACCGGCGATGTCGCCGAACAGCACCATCTTGGGAAGGCCGCCGTGCTTCTTCGACTTGGTGGCGTAGCCCACCGCCTTCAGGTAGCGGTCGTCCAGGTGCTCCAGGCCGGCCAGCAGCACGCCGGAGCGCTTCTGCTCGGCGAACATGAAGTCCTTGATCTCGACGATGCTGGGCACCGCGTCCTTGGCGTTGCCGAAGAACTCCAGGCAGACGGTGCGGGTGTGCGCCGGCATGCGGTGCACCACCCAGCGGCAGCTGGTGATGAGGCCGTCGCAGCCCTCTTTCTGGATGCCCGGCAGGCCCGACAGGAACTTGTCGGTCACGTCCTTGCCGAGGCCTTCCTTGCGGAAGGTGCGGCCCGGGATGTCCAGGCGCTCGGTGCGCAGCTTGGTCTTGCCGTCGGCCGCGTAGTACTGCAGCTCGAACACGGCGCTCTCGGCGTCGTGGATCTTGCCGAGGTTGTGGCCGAAGCGCGTGACTTCGAGCCATTCGGCCTGCGGCGTGACCATGCGCCACGAGGCGAGGTTGTCGAGCGCCGTACCCCAGAGCACGGCCTTCTTGCCGCCCGCGTTCATGGCCACGTTGCCGCCCACGCAGGAGGCTTCGGCAGAGGTCGGGTCGACCGCGAACACGAAGCCCGCGCGCTCGGCCGCGTCGGCCACGCGCTGCGTGACCACGCCGGCCTCGGTCCAGATGGTCGGCACGGACGCATCCAGGCCGGGCAGCGAGACATGCTCGACCTCGGTCATCGCCTCGAGCTTCTCGGTGTTGATGACCACGCTCTTCCAGGTCAGCGGAATGGCGCCGCCGGTGTAGCCGGTGCCGCCCCCGCGCGGAATGATGGTCAGGCCCAGCTCGATGCAGCCCTTGACCAGCAGCGCCATCTCGGCCTCGGTGTCGGGGCACAGCACCACGAAGGGGTACTCCACGCGCCAGTCGGTGGCGTCCGTCACATGCGACACGCGCGACAGCCCGTCGAACTTGATGTTGTCCTTGGCCGTGAGCCGGCGCAGCACGCGCGTGGCCTTGCGGCGCAGGGCGGCGACGTCGCGGAACTTGGTGTCGAAGGCAGCCACGGCGTCGCCCACCAGGCCGGTGAGCTCGCCCACGAGCTGGTCGCGCGGCAGGTCGCTGTCGGGGGTGCGTCGCTTCTGCACTTCGGCCAGGCGGTGCCTGAGGGCATCGACCAGTTGGCCGCGCCGGCGCGGGTTGTCGAGCAGGTCGTCGACGAGATAGGGGTTGCGCTGCACGACCCAGATGTCGCCCAGCACCTCGTAGAGCATGCGCGCCGATCGGCCGGTGCGGCGCTCGGCGCGCAGGTTCTGGAGCAGGTCCCAGCCGCGTTCGCCCAGCAGGCGAATCACGATCTCGCGGTCGGAGAAACTGGTGTAGTTGTACGGGATCTCGCGCAGTCGCACAGGCTCTGCGGCCTGTGACAACAGCGTATTCAACGCGGTCGGAGCATTCATCGGGGTGGCGCCTCGGCCAGGCGCTGCGCGCCCACTCAGCCGGGCCGGAGATTTTAGGGCAGCGACTGGGGTCTTGCCTCGTGGCGCCCGCTACGCCCTTGTGCTAAGCGCGGCGGTGCCGCGTCCCGGCACCCCGGAAAAGCTCAGAACAGCACGCGGCTGCGGATGGTGCCGTTCACCTTGGCCAGCTTCTCCAGCGCCAGGTCGGACGAGGCGGCGTCGATGTCCATCACCACGTAGCCGACCTTCTCGTTGGTCTGCAGGTACTGCGAGGCGATGTTGATGTTGTTGTCCGAGAAGATCTTGTTGATCTCCGACAGCACGCCCGGCACGTTCCGGTGGATGTGCAGCAGGCGGTGCTTGCCGGGGTGCGCGGGCAGCGCCACCTCGGGGAAGTTGACCGACGAGATCGAGGTGCCGTTGTCGCTGTACTTGACCAGCTTCTCCGCCACTTCCCCGCCGATGTTGGCCTGCGCCTCCATGGTCGAGCCGCCGATGTGCGGGGTCAGGATCACGTTGTCCAGGCCGCGCAGCGGGGACACGAACTCGTCCTTGTTGCTGCCCGGCTCGACCGGGAACACGTCGATGGCGGCGCCCCAGAGCTTCCTGGCCTTGATGGCGGCGGCCAGGGCGTCGATCTCGACGACGGTGCCGCGCGCGGCGTTGATCAGGATGCCGCCCGGCTTCATGGCGGCGATTTCGGCCTCGCCGATCATCCACTTGGTGGACGGCAGCTCGGGCACGTGCATGGTCACGATGTCGCTCTGGGCCAGCAGGTCGTGCAGCTTGGGCACCTGGCGGGCATTGCCCAGCGGCAGCTTGCTGACCACGTCGTAGAAGGCCACATGCATGCCCAGCGCTTCGGCCAGCACGGAAAGCTGGGTGCCGATGGAGCCGTAGCCCACGATGCCCAGCGTCTTGCCGCGGATTTCGTGCGAATTGACGGCCGACTTGAGCCAGCCGCCGCGGTGCGCCAGGGCGTTTTTCTCCGGGATGCCGCGCAGCAGCAGGATGGCCTCGGCCAGCACCAGTTCGGCCACCGAGCGGGTGTTGGAGTAGGGAGCGTTGAAAACCGCCACGCCGCGCTCGCGGGCGGCGTCCAGGTCGACCTGGTTGGTGCCGATGCAGAAGCAGCCCACCGCCACCAGCTTAGGCGCGGCCGACAGCACGTCGGCCGTGAGCTGGCTTTGCGACCGGATGCCCAGGAAGTGCACGTCGGCCAGCTTGGCCTTGAGCTCTTCGCCCTGCAGGGCCTTGGGCAGGGTCTCGATCTGACTGTAGCCGGCCTCGCGGATCACCTCGATGGCCGAAGGATGAATGCCCTCAAGAAGAAGGAACTTGATCTTGCTTTTGTCGAGAGAGGTTTTGCTCATTCCCGAAGGCTAGCATGGTGCAGCGCAGCAAGCCGATGCACCAAACAGGAGCGCGGATGGTCAAAAGGGTTTCCCCGGTTTGAGTGAAATCGCGTTCATGCGAAAACAATCGCCGCGAAACGTTCATATTCGTAACCTAATATCGCGGGTTTCTCAAACCCTCAGGAGTTTTCTTCATGCGCTTCAAGACGCTCGCCATCGCTTCGGCGCTGGCCACCTCGCTGGTGATGCCAGTTCTCGCCCAGGCCCAGACTGAAATCCAGTGGTGGCATTCGATGGATGGCGCCCTGAACGACTGGGTCAACGACCTGGCCAAGCAGTTCAACGAGAGCCAGAAGGACTACAAGGTCGTTCCCACCTACAAGGGCGAATACGACCAGTCCATGGCCGCCGGCATCGCCGCCTTCCGCTCGGGCAACGCGCCCGACATCCTCCAGGTGTTCGAAGTGGGCACCGCCACCATGATGTACTCCAAGGGCGCCATCAAGCCCGTGGCCGACGTCATGAAGGAAGGCGGCCAGAAGTTCGACCCCAAGGCCTACATCCCCGCCGTGGCCGGCTACTACACGGCCCCCAACGGCCAGATGCTGTCGTTCCCGTTCAACAGCTCGACGACGGTGTTCTATTACAACAAGGACGCCTTCAAGACCGCCGGCCTGGACCCTGAAAAGGCCCCCGCCACCTGGCCTGAGGTCGTTGCGGCCGCCGCCAAGCTCAAGGCCAGCGGCAACCAGTGCCCGTTCACCACCTCTTGGATGAGCTGGGCCCAGCTCGAGAGCTTCTCGGCCTGGCACAACACCTCGTACGCCACCAAGAACAACGGCTTCGGCGGCCTCGACGCGCGCCTGGAATTCAACTCGCCGCTGCACGTTCGCCACTTCGAGAACCTGTCCAACATGGCCAAGCAGGGCCTGTTCGTCTACAAGGGCCGCGCCAGCAAGCCCATCACCTCGTTCACCTCGGGTGAATGCGCCATGTTCATCGGCTCGTCGGGCAGCTACGCCAGCGTGAAGCGCGACGCCAAGTTCAAGTTCGCCGAGTCGGCGCTGCCGTACTACCCGGACGTGCAGGGCGCGCCCCAGAACACCATCGTCGGTGGTGCCAGCCTGTGGGTGATGTCGGGCAAGCCGGCCGCCAACTACAAGGGCGTGGCCGCGTTCTTCACCTTCCTGTCGAGCCCCAAGGTCCAGTCCGAGAGCCACATGCGCACCGGCTACCTGCCGATCACCATGGCTTCCTATGAGCTGACCGAGAAGACCGGCTTCTACAAGGAAAACCCGGGCACCGACGTGGCCGTGAACCAGATGATCAAGAAGACGACCGACAAGTCGCGTGGCGTGCGCCTGGGCAACCTGCCCCAGATCCGCGCCATCGAAGACGAGGAAACCGAGCTGATCTGGACCGGTAAAAAGACGCCGAAGGAAGCCCTGGACAGCGCCGTCAAGCGCGGAAACGAACTTTTGGTGAAATTCCAGGCCGCAAACAAGTAAGCTCTGCACCCGGCGAATCGGCGCGAACGAATGTTCGTTTCGGTTCGTTTTAACATCGCAAGCCAGCCTGCCCCCGTGCAGTGCTGGCTGTTTGCTTATTTAGTGTGTCTGTGACCTGAACGCCCTCTCCCATGGAAAAACGCGTCCTCTTCCGCTCGAGCTGGCTGCCCTGGGCTTTGCTCGCCCCGCAGCTGATCATCGTCGGCGTCTTCTTTTTCTGGCCCGCCGGCCAGGCGCTGGTGCAGTCGCTGCAGCAGCAGGATGCCTTCGGCAATTCGGTCACATGGGTCGGATTCGACAATTTCGTGGCGCTGTGGAACGACAGCACCTACATGGCGTCGTTCCAGACCACGCTGATCTTCTCGACGCTGGTGACGGTGCTCGGCCTGTCCATCGCGCTGGTGCTGGCCGTCTTTGCCGACCGCGTGGTGCGCGGCTCGCGCTTCTACCGCAGCGTGCTGATCCTGCCGTACGCGGTGGCGCCGGTGGTCACCGGGCTGCTCTGGTCGTTCATGTTCTCGTCGTCGATCGGCATCGTCGCGTACTGGCTCAAGAAGATGGGCTTCAGCTGGAACCACCTGCTCAACGGCGGCGACGCGATGGCGCTGGTCGTGATGGCGGCGGTCTGGAAGCAGATCTCGTACAACTTCCTGTTCTTCCTGGCGGGCCTGCAATCGATCCCTAAGTCGCTGATCGAGGCCGCGGCCATCGACGGCGCGCGCCCGATGCGCCGCTTCTGGACGATCCAGTTCCCCCTGCTCACCCCCACCACCTTCTTCCTGCTGGTGATCAACATGGTGTACGCCTTCTTCGACACCTTCGCGATCATCGACGCCACCACGCAGGGCGGCCCCGGCAAGGACACCGCCACGCTGGTCTACCGCGTGTACTTCGACGGCTTCCGCGGCATGGACTTCGGCGGCGCGGCCGCGCAGTCGGTCGTGCTGATGGCCATCGTCATCTGCCTCACGGTGCTGCAGTTCCGCTACGTCGAAAAGAAGGTCCAGTACTGATGACCTCCCCCCTCATGCAACTCGATCCCACCACCACGGAGGCCCGCCATGGTTGAGCGCCGCCCCTCCCTCGGCATCCTCGCGCACGCGATCATGATCTTCGGCGTGCTGCTGGTGGTCTTCCCGATCTACCTGGCCTTCGTCGCCTCCACGCACACGCCGCAGGAAATCATGCAGGCGCCGATGCCGATCCTGCCCGGCGCCAACTTCTGGGAAACCTACAAGGCCGCGCTGACCGGCGGCGGGCGCACCAGCACCAACGTGTCGGTGGCCCGCATGATCTGGGTCAGCTCGGTCATCACCTTCATCATCACCTTCGGCAAGATCAGCATCTCGCTGCTGTCGGCCTTCGCGGTGGTGTACTTCCGCTTCCCGCTGCGCAGCCTGTGCTTCTGGCTGATCTTCATCACGCTGATGCTGCCGGTCGAAGTGCGCATCGGCCCGACCTACCAGGTGGTCGCCAGCCTCGGCATGATCAACACCTTCGCCGGGCTCTCGGTGCCGCTGATCGCCTCGGCCACGGCCACCTTCCTGTTCCGCCAGTTCTTCCTGACGGTGCCCGACGAGCTGGTGGAAGCCGCCCGGGTGGACGGCGCCGGGGCCATGCGCTTCTTCAAGGACATCCTGCTGCCGCTGTCGAAGACCAGCATCGCGGCGCTGTTCGTGATCCAGTTCATCTACGGCTGGAACCAGTACCTCTGGCCGCTGATCGCCGCGACCAGCGAGAACATGTACCCGATCGTGGTCGGCATCAAGGCCATGACCGGCAACGGCGAATCGCCCGTGGACTGGAACGTGGTCATGGCCACCGCCGTGCTCGCCATGCTGCCGCCGGGCATCGTGGTGGTGCTGATGCAGAAGTGGTTCGTCAAGGGCCTGGTAGATACCGACAAATAAACGCAGAACGAACGAAACATGGCTGCTCTCTCTCTACGCAACGTCATCAAGCGCTACGGCCACGGGCCGAAAGCCAACCAGGTCATCCACGGCGTGAGCGCCGAGATCGCCGACCACGAATTCATCGTCATCGTCGGCCCCTCGGGCTGCGGCAAGTCGACGCTGCTGCGCATGGTGGCCGGCCTCGAGGAAATCTCGGCCGGCGAAATCTCCATCGGCAACCGCGTGGTGAACAACCTCGAGCCGTCCGAGCGCGACATCGCGATGGTGTTCCAGAACTACGCGCTCTACCCGCACATGACGGTGTTCGCCAACATGGCCTACGGCCTGAAGATCCTCAAGGTGCCGGTGCCCGAGATCAAGGCGCGCGTGGACAAGGCCGCGAAGATCCTCGAGCTGGGCCACCTGCTGGAGCGCAAGCCGCGCGAACTCTCCGGCGGCCAGCGCCAGCGCGTGGCCATGGGCCGCGCCATCGTGCGCCAGCCGCAGGTGTTCCTGTTCGACGAGCCGCTGTCCAACCTCGACGCCAAGCTGCGCGCGCAGACCCGCCTCGAAATCCAGAAGCTGCACCGCGAGCTCGGCATCACCTCGCTGTTCGTCACGCACGACCAGGTCGAGGCCATGACGCTGGCGCAGCGCATCATCGTGATGAACGGCGGCGTGATGGACCAGTTCGCGACGCCCGAGGAGGTGTACAACCGCCCAGCCACCACCTTCGTGGCGAGCTTCATAGGCTCGCCGCCCATGAACCTGCTCAAGCACGCGCCGGGCGTGCGCCCGGGCCAGATCCTGGGCATCCGACCCGAACACATGAAGCTCGACGAAAGCGGCTGGTCGGTGCAGGTCGAGCAGGTCGAGCTGCTGGGCGCCGAGCGCCTGGTGTACGGCCGCATCGGCGACGAGCAGATCATCATGCGCACCGACGAAGGCGACCGCCCGCCGGTGGCCGGCGACACGGTGAAGATCGCCGCGCGCGAAGAAAAGCTGCACTGGTTCGACGCCGGCTCCGGCAAGCGCGTGGATTGAACGATGAGCGAGCTGAAGCCCTGGCCCTACCCCCGCTGGGTCGCGCATCGCGGCGCCGGCAAGCTGGCGCCTGAAAACACGCTGGCCGCCTTCAGGCTGGGCGCGGCCCACGGCTATCGCATGTTCGAGTGCGACGCCAAGCTCAGCGCCGACGGCGTGCCGTTCCTGATGCACGACGCCAAGCTCGAGCGCACCACCAGCGGCCGCGGCATCGGCGGCGAGCAGCCCTGGAGCGCGCTGTCGCAGCTCGACGCCGGCGGCTGGCATTCGCGCGGCCATGCCGGCGAGCCACTGCCCACGCTGCAGAACATCGCGCGCTTCTGCCTGGCCAACGGCCACCTGCTGAACATCGAGATCAAGCCCACGCCGGGCGTCGAGCGCGAGACCGGCGAGGTGGTGGCGCGCGAAGCCGCCCGCCTGTGGCAGGGCGCGGCCGTGCCGCCGCTGCTCACCTCATTCCAGGTCGATTCGCTGAAAGGCGCGCAAGCGGCCCAGCCCGAGCTGCCGCGCGGCCTGCTGCTCGACTCGCTCTGGAAGGGCTGGCTCGAAGCCGCCCGGCAGCTCGGCTGCGTGGCCATCGTCTGCAACCACGCGCTGTGGGACGCCGGCGTGGTCGCGCAGGTGCACGGCGCCGGCATGCGCGCGCTGAGCTACACGGTGAACGACGAGTGGGCCGCGAAGCGGCTGATCGACCTCGGCACCGACGGCATCATCACCGACCGGGTCGACCTCTTTCCTCCGGCCGGCTGAGGCTGCATTTCTTACCGGTTCTTACGCAATGGCGGCTTCTATGATGCGGCCATGAGTTGGACCCTACGTTTCGCGACCTTCTGCCTCGCCGCGCTGCTGATGTGCGGCGGCGCAATGGCGCAGCCCGACAGCAGCAACAACAGCGGCACCGCCACAGCCGTCGCTCCGACGCCCACGGTCGCCGAACTTCGCGCCCAGTTCAACAAGCTCAGCGCCGCCGCCGAAACCGACGATGACGCGCGCAAGCTGCTCACGCAGATCAACGACATCGGCACGCAGGCCGACAAGTTCGTCGCCGCGCGCACCGGCGAGCTGGCCGACCTGAACGCCCGCCTCGGCGAGCTCGGCAACCCGCCCGGGGCCGGCGCCACCGAAGACCCCGACATCACCCGCCAGCGTGCGCGCCTGACCAAGGAGCGCAACGCGCTGGACGCCGACATCCGGCTCGCGCGGCTGCTGTCGGTCGACGTGCGCCAGCGCGGCACCGACCTCGTCACGCAGCGCCGTGAACTGTTCGAGGCTCAGCTCACCGAGCGCGCCGCCTCCCCGCTCACCGGACGCTTCTGGACCGACCTGCAGGACGCCTGGCCCGACGACCTGGAACGGCTGCGGACCATGGGCTCGGCGCTCAGCGCGGGTTTCGACCAGGCACTGGCGCCCGCGTCGCTCACGCTGGTGATCGCGACACTCATCGGTGCATTGCTGTTGGCATGGCTGGGCGTCTGGGCCGCCGAGCGCCTGCTCACCCGGCTCGCGACCCGGATGCTGCCTGCCGGCCGGCTGCGGCGCTCGCTGCTGGTGATCGGGATCGTGGGGAGCCATGTGCTGCTGGTGGCCGTGGCGGCGCATGGCTTCGTGGAGGTGCTCAAGGCGCACGCCACATGGGATCCGCTGGCGCGCAAGGCGCTGCAGTCCTCGGCGCAGGCGCTGACCTTCATGGCTTTCGTCATCGGCCTGGGCCGCGCCCTTCTGGCCACGGCCCGGCCGTCATGGCGGCTGCCGCCGATTCCCGACGCCACGGCCAGCAAGCTCGCGGCGCTGCCCTGGCTGGTGGCGCTGGTGGCGGCACTGGCCTGGACGCCGGCCGAAGTCAACGCGCTGGTCGACGCCAGCTTTGCCGCCGTGGTAGCCACGCACGTGCTCACGGCGCTGATCCTCACCGCGCTGGTCGGCACGGTGATCTACCGGCTGAAGGCCCTGCGCGCGGACGCCCCCGCAGCCGGCCTGCCCGAGCGGCCGATGTGGGTCGGCCTGCTGGTGGCGCTGATCGGCGCGCTGATGATCGCCATCTGGGTGCTGGTGGGCCTGGGCTACGTGGCGCTGGGCAGCTTCCTGGCCTCTCAGCTCACCTGGACCGGCATCGTGGCGGCGGCTTTCTACGTGCTGTTCAAGTTCGCCGACGACGTGTTCATGGCCATCGCGTCGTCGCGCAGCGCCTTCGGCCAGAAGCTGCAGAAGAGCTTCGGCCTCGCGCCGCAGACGCTGGACCAGGCTGCAACGGTGCTGTCGGGCATCAGCCGCGTCGCATTGTTCGTGTACATGCTGATCGCACTGGCCGCGCCGCTGGGCACCTCGCCGGGCGAGGTATTCCAGCGCGGCGGCAAGCTCGGCTCCGGCGTGAAGGTGGGCGAGTTCCAGCTGGTGCCGGGCGCGATCCTCAGCGCGCTGACGGTGGCGGTGGTGGGCTTCATCATGCTGCGGGTGTTCAAGCGCTGGCTCACGCGCAGCTACCTGCCGAACACGCAGTTCGAGCCGGGCATGCAGAGCTCCATCACCACGCTGCTGGGCTACGTCGGCGGCATCATGGTGATCGCGTTCACGCTGTCGGCGCTGGGCATCGGCATCGAGCGCATCGCGTGGGTGGCGAGCGCGCTGTCGGTGGGTATCGGCTTCGGCCTGCAGGCGATCGTGCAGAACTTCATCTCGGGGCTGATCCTGCTGGCGGAGCAGCCGGTGAAGGTGGGCGACTGGGTGGTGCTGGGCACGGCCGAGGGCGATGTGCGGCGCATCAACGTGCGCGCCACCGAAATCCAGCTGGGCGACCGCTCCACGCTGATCGTGCCGAACTCGGAGTTCATCACAAAGACCGTGCGCAACATGACCCTGGCCAACGCCGAGGGCCGCGTGCTGATCCGCCTGCCGATGCCGCTGACCACCGACGCGCAGCGCGTGCGCGAGCTGATCCTGGCGGCCTGCAAGGCGCATGAGGGCGTGCTGGAAACGCCGGCGCCCTCGCTCACGCTCGAAGGCATAGAGAACGGGCTGCTGATCTTCCAGGCCATCGCCTACGTGGCGAGCCCCCGGCTGGCGGGCGGGGTGCGCAGCGACCTGCTGTTCGTGATCCTGGACGAGCTGAAGAAGGCCTCGCTGCCGCTGGCGGTGCCGACGATGGTGATGGCGGCCGCGCCAGAGGCACCGGCGCCCGTCGTGCCTTCATCGCCCGCCTCGCCGATCCCCGGCGTGCAGAGCTGAGCGAAGCGCCGCGACGTCCTCACTCCAGAGGCAGCGCGGTGGTGAACTTGATCTCGTTGAGGCACACGCTCGAACGCACCGCCGACACCCCGGGCATGTGCATCAGCGTGTGCATCAGGAACTGCGAGAGCGACTCCAGGTCCTGCGCGACGACCTTGAGCACGTAGTCGAAGTCGCCCGTCACCGAATAGCACTCCAGGATCTGCTTCATGTCGGCGATCAGGTCCTGGAACTTGGGCAGTTCGTCGACATGGCCGCGCGCCATGGTCACGTGGATGAAGGCGATCACGCCCAGCCCGACCCGGCGCGCATTCAGCCGCGCCGCGTAGCCGTGGACCAGCCCCAGTTCCTCGAGCCGCCGATGGCGCCGCAGGCACTGGGCGGGCGAAAGATTGGCCACCTCCGCCAGCTCCAGGTTCGACGCGCGGCCGTTCGTCTGGAGGTGTTCGAGAATCCGCCGGTCGATCCGGTCGAGTTCGACTTCGTGCAATTTCATTTCCATTGATCCGTTGCGGATGCAATTTTATGGTGCAAAGCGGGGTAAGTCCGGACCTTTCATGCACCTTAATTGTGCAAAGTACGATCTAGACTCCGAGCGCCGGGATTGCTGCACGCATTCCCGGCCAGCTGGATTTACTGCCCCGGCCCCGCCGGCGGCGCACTCAGACGTATCCATTTCCCCTCCGGAGACCCCTACGTGAAAAACGCTTCGCTTCGCACACCCTTCAGCGCAACGGCCCTGGCCCTCGGCATGCTGGCCGCCGCGCCTTCGTTCGCGGCCGACACCAAGTCGGTGGCCGTGACGGCCATCGTGGAGCATCCGGCGCTGGACGCCGTGCGCGACGGCGTGAAGGCAGAGCTCAAGGCTTCGGGCTACGAAGAGGGCAAGAACCTCAAGTTCACCTATCAAAGCGCGCAAGGCAACGTGGGCACCGCCGCCCAGATCGCCCGCAAGTACGTGGGCGACGCGCCCGACGTGATCGTCGCCATCGCCACCCCGTCGGCGCAGGCCGTGGTCGCTTCGACCAAGACCATTCCGGTCGTGTACTCGGCCATCACCGACCCGGTGGCGGCCAAGCTGGTGAAGAACTGGGAGGCCAGCGGCACCAACGTGACGGGCGTGTCCGACCTGTCGCCGCTGGAAAAGCATGTTGGCCTCATCAAGCAGGTGGTGCCGAACGCCAAGCGCATCGGCGTGATCTACAGCCCCGGTGAAGCCAACTCGGTGGCCATCGTCGAATCGCTCAAGAAGGCCGCCTCGGCCGCCGGCATGACGGTGGTCGAGGCCGCCGCCGCCCGCACGGTGGACGTGCCGACCGCCGCCCAGAGCCTGGTCGGCAAGGCCGACGTCATCTACACGCCGACCGACAACAACGTGGTCTCGGCCTTCGAAGGCATCGTGAAGGTGGCCCAGCAGGCCAAGCTGCCGGTGGTTGCGGCCGACACGGCCACCGTGGAGCGCGGCGCCGTGGCCGCACTGGGCCTGAACTACAGCGACATCGGCCGCCAGACCGGCAAGATCGTGGTGCGCATCCTCAAGGGCGAGAAGCCCGGCACCATCGCCTCGCAGACCAGCACCAACTTCGAGCTGGTGGTGAACCCCGGCGCGGCCAAGCTGCAGGGCGTGACGCTGTCCGACGAGCTGCTGAAGACGGCGAAGGTCGTGAGCACCAAGTAAGCCCTTCGACGGGCCCGCGCCCCGGTCTCATCCACCGGAGCGGGCCCGTTGTTGCCTCGCCGCCTGCCGGAAGCCTCCCCACATGTCCCTCATCGCCTCGCTGGGCGCCATCGAGATCGGTCTGATATTCGGACTGGTCGCGCTGGGCGTCTTCATGTCGTTTCGCATCATCAATTTTCCCGACCTCACGGTGGACGGCAGCTTCCCGCTGGGCGCCGCCGTGGCCGCGACGCTGATCGTCGCTGGCTGGAACCCTGCGGCCGCCACCGCGGTGGCCTGCGTGGCCGGCGCCGCCGCGGGCTGGGTCACGGCCTGGCTCAACGTGAAGCTGAAGATCATGCAATTGCTCGCGAGCATCCTGGTGATGATCGCGCTGTACTCCATCAACCTGCGCGTGATGGGCAAGCCCAACGTGGCGCTCATCACCGAACCCACGGTGTTCAGCATGGTCGACTTCGGCGGCATGCCCGAGCAGTGGGCCAAGCCGCTGTTGCTGCTTCTCATCGTGATCGTCGCCAAGATCCTGGTCGACATGTTCTTCGCCTCGGAAGCCGGCCTGGCGATGCGCGCCACCGGCGGCAACGCGCGCATGGCGCGGGCCCAGGGCATTTCGACCGACTTCCACACCATGGCCGGCCTGGCGCTGTCGAACGCGCTGGTGGCGCTGGCCGGCGCGCTGTTCGCGCAGAGCCAGGGCACGGCGGACATCTCCATGGGCGTGGGCACGATCGTGATCGGCCTGGCCGCGGTGATCATCGGCGAGACGCTGCTGCCGGCGCGCAGCATGGTCATCACCACCCTGGCCTGCGTGCTGGGCGCACTGCTCTACCGCTTCTTCATCGCGATGGCGCTGAACACCGACTTCATGGGCCTGCAGGCGCAAGACCTGAACCTGGTCACCGCCGTGCTGGTGGCGTTCGCGCTGCTGGTGCCGGCCTACAAGCGCAAGCTGCGCGCGCTTTTCAAGGGGAAGAACTGATGCTGCGCACCCAACAACTCGAGATGACCTTCAACCCGGGCACCCCGATCGAGAACCGCGTGCTGCGCGGGCTCGGCCTGGAGATTCCCACCGGCCAGTTCGTCACCGTGATCGGCTCGAACGGCGCGGGCAAGTCGACCTTTCTCAATGCGGTGAGCGGCGACCTGATCGTCGACAAGGGCAGCATCGAGATCGACGGAAAAGACGTGACCCGCATGAACGCCTGGCAGCGCTCGGGCATGGTGGCCCGCGTGTTCCAGGATCCGATGGCCGGCACCTGCGAGGCGCTGACCATCGAGGAGAACATGGCGCTGGCCTGGAAGCGCGGCGAGCGGCGGGCTTTCGGCTTCGCGCTCAACCGCAACCTGCGCGAGCTGTTCCGCGAGAAGCTGTCCATTCTGAAGCTGGGGCTGGAGAACCGCCTGGCCGACCGCATCGGGCTGCTGTCGGGCGGCCAGCGGCAGGCGGTGAGCCTGCTGATGGCCTCGCTCAAGCCCTCGCGCATCCTGCTGCTCGACGAGCACACCGCCGCGCTCGATCCCAAGACCGCCGCCTTCGTGCTGGAGCTGACCGCCAAGATCGTCGAGGCCGGCCAGCTCACCGCGATGATGGTGACGCACAGCATGCGCCAGGCGCTGGACTACGGCTCGCGCACGGTGATGCTGCACGAGGGCCAGGTGATCCTCGATGTGGCCGGCCCACAGCGCGCCGGCCTCGACGTGCCCGACCTGCTGCGCATGTTCGAGCAGACCCGCGGCGAGAAGCTGGACGACGACAAACTGCTGCTGGCCTGATGGTGCCGGACGCCGCCTTCGTGCGCGCCATGCGCGCCGCCGACCTCGACGCCGTGCTGGCGATCCAGCTCGCCTGCTACGGCGCGGGCTTCGTGGAAGACGGCGAGCTGATCGCGCGCCGGCTCGCGGCCGCACCCCATACGGGCTGGGTCGCCGAGCATGGCGGCGGCGTGCGGGCCTATCTGGCGGGCTATCCGTCCGTGGCCGGCAAGCTGACGCCGCTGCACGGCGAGTTCGAAGTAGCCGCACAGGCCGATTCGCTGTACCTGCACGACCTGGCGGTGCACCCCGACGCCGCGGGGCTGGGCCTCGGCCCGCGGCTGGTGCGCCATGCCTGGGCGCATGCGGCGCAGGCCGGATGGCGGCATTCGACGCTGGTGTCGGTGCAGTCTTCGGTCGGTTTCTGGGAGCGCCAGGGCTATGCGGCAACGCAGCCCGATGGCGCCGAGCAGCAGGCCCGGCTGGCCACCTACCCCGGCCGGTCGGTCTACATGATCCGCCGGCTGGACCCGGCCTGAGCGGTTTTCAGCGGCGCCAGCCGCGCATCGCCAGCCATTGCACGGTGCCGCAGACCACCACGAGCGCGGCGTACGTCGCCATCATCCCGTCGCGCCCGAACACCGCCAGGCCGGCCGCCAGCACCGCGACACCGGCCGCGAAAACAAGCACCAGTTGCGCCCACCAGCGCGGTACGCCGGCACGCCTGCCGCCCAGGTAGCGGCCGGCGAACACCAGCACCAGCGCCATGAAGGCGGCCGGTGCGACGAAATTCAGCAGGTGATCGAGGAGGTCGGACAGGTCCATCGGGGGGCCGCATGCGTGCGGGAGGTCATGCGGCGGGGCTTATGGCTGTCATAGGGAAAGCCATTTGTCCCTGCGCAAGCCCGGCGCGGTTGCTGATTTTATAATCACGGCATGTCTGTCTGGGCTCTTGGCTTGAACCACACGACCGCGCCGCTCGATCTGCGCGGTCGTTTTGCGTTTGCGCTCGACCAGATCGCCCCCACGCTGCAGAGCCTGCGCAGTTCTTTCGGCGCCGGCCGCCACCCCCAGGTCGAGGCCGCGATCATCTCCACGTGCAACCGCACCGAGATCTATTGCGCGTCCGAGCACGCCGCACTCGACCACACTTTCGGCTGGCTGGCCCAGAGCGGCGGCGTGGCACCCGCCCTGCTTCGCTCGCACGCCTACACCCTGCATGACGACGAAGCCGCGCGCCACGCCTTCCGCGTGGCCAGCGGGCTCGATTCGATGGTGCTGGGCGAGGCCCAGATCCTCGGCCAGATGAAAGACGCCGTGCGCGCGGCCGAAACCGCCGGCGCACTCGGCAGCACGCTCAACCAGCTGTTCCAGCGCTCCTTTGCCGTGGCCAAGGAAGTGCGCACCGCCACCGAGATCGGCGCGCACTCCATCAGCATGGCCGCCGCGGCCGTGCGCCTGGCCGGCCAGCTCTTCGAAGACCTGCGCAAGACGCGCGTGCTGTTCGTCGGCGCCGGCGAAATGATCGACCTCGCGGCCACGCACTTCGCGGCCAAGGAGCCCAAGTCGATCGGCATCGCCAACCGCACGCTGGAGCGCGGCGAGAAGCTGGCCTCGCGCTTCGGCGGCGAAGCCCTGCGGCTGGCCGACCTGCCCGCGCGTCTGGCGGAGTTCGACATCGTCGTGAGCTGCACCGCGAGCACGCTGCCGATCATCGGCCTGGGTGCCGTGGAGCGCGCGCTCAAGGCACGCAAGCACCGCCCGATGTTCATGGTCGACCTGGCCGTGCCGCGCGACATCGAGCCCGAAGTGAAGGCGCTCGAAGACGTCTACCTCTACACCGTCGACGACCTCGCGCAGGTGGTGCAGCAGGGCCACGCCAACCGCCAGGCCGCCGTGGCGCAGGCCGAAGTCATCATCGACGCCGGCGTGCAGAGCTTCATGCACTGGCTGGGCCAGCGCGGCACCGTGCCGCTGATCCAGCAGCTCAACGCGCAGGCCGACGAATGGCGTGCCGCCGAGATGGCGCGCGCCCGCAAGCTGCTGGCCAAGGGCGAATCGGTCGAGGCCGTGCTCGAGGCCATGTCGCGCGGTCTCACGCAGAAGATGATGCACGGCGCGCTGGCCGAACTGCACGCGGGCGACGCCACCTCGCGCGAGCAGACCGCGCAGACCATCTCGCGCCTTTTCCTGCGCAAAGAGCGTTAGCGACGCTCGCCAGCGGCCCGGCCACGGCCTTCTCCTGGCCGGCCGCAGCCTTCATTGCGCCTGCCGCTGCATTGCGGCTTCCTCCCATTTTTCGAGCCCCTTCCGCCGTGAAATCCTTTCTGCGCCATCAACTCGAACGCTACGCACAGCGCCTCGGCGAACTCGACTTCCTGCTCTCGCGCGAAGACATCATGAGCGACATGGCGCAGTACCGCACCATCTCGCGCGAGCATGCCGAAGTCACCCAGATCGCCGGCCGCTACGAGCGCCACAAGCAGCGCGAGGCCGACATCGCCGGCGCCAGGGAAATGCTCGACGACCCCGACATGGCCGAGATGGCGCGCGAGGAAATCGC
Source organism: Variovorax sp. PMC12 (assembly GCF_003019815.1). Classification (NCBI taxonomy): domain Bacteria; kingdom Pseudomonadati; phylum Pseudomonadota; class Betaproteobacteria; order Burkholderiales; family Comamonadaceae; genus Variovorax; species Variovorax sp. PMC12. The sequence continues at coordinate 5,307,691 of NZ_CP027773.1, read as the reverse complement.
CGGCGCCGAAGCCGAACTGGTGCAGCTCGAGGAAGAGCTGCAGCGCCTGCTGCTGCCCAAGGACCCGGACGACGCGCGCAACGCATTCCTCGAAATCCGCGCGGGCACGGGCGGCGACGAATCGGCGCTGTTCGCGGGCGACCTGCTGCGCATGTACACGCGCTACTGCGAACGTGCCGGCTGGCGCTGCGAGATCGTGAGCGAGAGCGAGAGCGAACTCGGCGGCTACAAGGAAGTGGTGGTGCGCATCTCCGGCGACGACGTGTTCGGCCACCTGCGCTTCGAGTCGGGCGGCCATCGCGTGCAGCGCGTGCCGGCCACCGAGACGCAGGGCCGCATCCACACCAGCGCCTGCACGGTGGCCGTGCTGGCGGAGCCCGACGAAACCGTGGCCGTGCAGATCAACCCGGCCGACCTCCGCATCGACACCTACCGCGCGAGCGGCGCGGGCGGGCAGCACATCAACAAGACCGATTCGGCCGTGCGCATCACGCACATCCCGACCGGCATCGTGGCCGAATGCCAGGACGACCGCAGCCAGCACCGCAACAAGGCCAAGGCGCTGCAGGTGCTGTCGGCGCGCATCCAGGAGAAGGAGCGCAGCGAGCGCGCCGCCAAGGACGCCGCCATGCGCAAGGGGCTGATCGGCAGCGGCGACCGCTCGGACCGCATCCGCACCTACAACTTTCCCCAGGGCCGGCTCACCGACCACCGCATCAACCTCACGCTCTACAAGCTGCTGGCCATCATGGAAGGCGACCTCGGCGACGTGCTCGACGCCCTGCGCGCCGCGCGCGAAGCCGAGCAGCTGGCCGAGCTGGAATCGAGCCTGCCGGCGTGATGGCCACCGACGACCCCAAGCCGTCCACCGTGGCGCAGGCGCTGGCCGCCGGCATCGCGCTGGGCATCGACCGGCTCGACGCGCAGTTGCTGCTGCTGCATGCGCTCGGCCGCGCGCCGCACGACCGCGCATGGCTGCTGGCGCACGACACCGACGCGATGCCGGACACCGCGTGGTCCGCGCTCTCCGCGCAACTGTCGCGCCGCCTCGCGGGCGAGCCGGTGGCGTATCTGCTCGGCGAGAAGGAATTCCACGGGCTCGACCTGCGGGTCGATGCACGGGTGCTGGTGCCGCGGCCCGACACCGAGACGCTGGTCGAATGGGCCTTGCAGTGCCTCGAAGGCCATGCTGCGCCGCGCGTGCTCGACCTGGGCACGGGCAGCGGCGCGATCGCGCTGGCCCTCCAGCACGCGCGCACCGACGCGCGGGTCGACGCGGTCGATGCCAGCGCCGACGCGCTGGCGGTCGCGCAGGCCAACGCCCGGCGCCTGGGCCTGCCGGTGCGCTTCGCCTTGGCGAACTGGCTCGACGGCGCCGAGACCGGCTACGCGGTCATCGCCAGCAACCCGCCGTACATCGCCGCCAACGACCCGCACCTGCCCGCCCTGCGGCACGAGCCCGTCTCCGCGCTGGTCGCGGGTGCCGACGGGCTCGACGACATCCGCCAGATCGTCCGGCACGCCCCCGCGCACCTCGCGGAAGGCGGCTGGCTCTTGCTCGAACACGGCCACGACCAGGCCGCCGCGGTGCGCCAACTGCTCGCCGAACGCGGTTTCGCCGAAGTGCAAAGCCGCGACGACCTCGCCGGCATCCAGCGCTGCTCCGGCGGAATCTGGCGCACGGTGAAATAATCCCTTCAGCCCACTTTTCAGGAGTCCCCATGTCCGACGCCCAGCAACGTATCGACGATCTCGTCAAAACCAACGAACTCGTGCTCTTCATGAAGGGCAACGCCAGCTTCCCGATGTGCGGCTTCTCGGGCCGCGCGATCCAGATCCTCAAGGCGGTCGGCGTCGACACCAAGGCGCTCAAGACCGTCAACGTGCTCGAAGACGACGGCATCCGCCAGGGCATCAAGGAATACAGCAACTGGCCCACCATCCCGCAGCTCTACGTGAAGGGCGAATTCATCGGCGGCTCGGACATCATGATGGAGATGTACGAGTCCGGCGAGCTGCAGCAGGTCATCGGCGGCGGCGCTTCGGCCTGATCCGGCGGCTCCGCGATGAGCCACGATCACGGCCACTCGCACGGCCATTCACATGGTCATTCCCACGAGGGCGAACCGGCCTGGAAGCATGACGGCGTGCGCGTCATCGCCGCCAACCAGCTCGACGTGAACACCGCCCAGACGCCCGGCATGAACCGGGCGGCGGCCATCAATTTCGCCCGCGTCGGCGCGCAGAAACTCTGGGCCGGCACCGTGACCATCCATGCCGACGCCAAGACCGGGGCGCATCATCACGGGCATCTCGAATCGGTGATCTACGTCGTGCGCGGCCGGGCCCGCATGCGCTGGGGCGAGAAGCTCGAGTTCACGGCCGAAGCCGGGCCGGGCGACTTCATCTACGTGCCGCCCTACGTACCGCACCAGGAAATCAACGCCAGCGCCACCGAGACGCTGGAATGCGTGCTGTGCCGCAGCGATGGCGAGGCGGTGGCGGTGAATCTCGACATCGAACCCGTCGAGAAGCCCGAGTCGGTACTCTGGGTCGACCCGACCCATCCGCACGGCGGGATATAGGCGCTCCCCCAGGCTTCGCGCACTTCGTGTCGCTGCGCCAACCCCCTCGCCGGGGGCGCCACCAGCGGCCGGGCAAAGCCGGTTCCGCGGTGTCGCTGGAACAGACCCTCAGTCATGGCACCATGGCATTCTTCGCCGTGCCACCATGACCCTGACCCAAAGCCTGCTCATCATCGTCCTGCTGATCGCGCTGAGCGCGTTCTTCTCCCTTGCAGAGATCACCCTCGCAGCCTCGCGCCGCCTGCGACTGCGCCAGATGGCCGACGAGGGCGACCCCCGGGCCGAGAAGGTGCTGCGGGTGCAGGAGCAGCCGGGCCACTATTTCACCGTGGTGCAGATCGGCCTGAACGCCGTGGCCATCCTCGGCGGCGTGGTGGGCGAAGGGTCGCTCAGCCCCTATTTCGCCGTCTTCTTCGAGAAATGGCTGAGCGTGGAAGCCGCGGGCAACGTGGCGTTCCTGTGCTCCTTCGTGATCGTCATCGCGGTGTTCCTGGTGTTCGCCGACCTGTTCCCCAAGCGGCTGGGCATGAGCAACCCCGAGAAGCTGGCGGTGCGCATGGTCGGGCCGATGCTGCTGCTGATCACCACCTTCAAGCCGCTGGTGTGGTTCTTCACGCGCTGCACCGACCTGCTGTTCAAGGCGCTCGGCATGCCGATGGCGCGAGACGACAAGATCACCTCGGCCGACATCCTCGCGATGACCGAAGCCGGCGCGCGGGCCGGCGTGCTCGCGGTGCGCGAACAGCAGGTGATCGCCAACGTGTTCGAGCTGGAGACGCGCCTCGTCAGCAGCGTGATGACGGTGCGCGACAACATCGCGTGGTTCCTGCACGACGACCCCGAGACGGTGCTGCGCGCGCGCATCGTGGCCGAGCCGTTCTCGGCCTACCCGGTGTGCGACGGCGACATCGACCACGTGCTGGGCTACGTGGACGCCAAGGACATGTTCCAGCGCGTGCTCAGCGGCCAGCCGCTGGCCTTCGACCAGGGCCTGCCGCTGCACAAGGCACTCGTCATTCCCGACCGGCTGTCGCTGACCGAGGTGCTCGAGCAGTTCCAGCAGGCGCACGAAGACTTCGCGATCATCGTCAACGAATACAGCCTGGTGGTGGGCGTGATCACGCTCAACGACGTGATGAGCACGGTGATGGGCGACCTGGTGTCGATGCCCGACGAAGAGCAGATCGTGCAGCGCGACGAGAACTCGTGGCTCATCGACGGCATCACGCCCATCCAGGACGTGCAGCGCGCGCTGCACATCGACGAGCTGCCGCATTCGGAGGAATACGAGACGCTCGCGGGCTTCCTGATGGTGATGCTGCGCCGCGTCCCCAAGCGCACCGACAACGTCACCTGGGGCGGCTACACCTTCGAGGTGATGGACGTCGACAGCTACCGCATCGACCAGGTGATGGTCACCAAGGGCTCGGGCACCGCCAAGGCGCCGGCGGCCTGAAGATCCGGTGGCGTCCGGCTGCGTCAGGCGGCCGAGCGGTCGCGCTCGCGGTCCCTGTCGTTGAAAGCCCAGAGCCGCTGGTTGGCGAACACCGCATTCGGGTAAGGCGACTTGCCGCGGCTGCCGTTGTAGCGTCCGAGCGTCATGAACAGGTCGCCGTTCTCGCGGTCGAGATAGTGGCGCAGGATGACGCAGCCGAAACGCAGGTTGGTCTGCATGTGGAACAGCTTGCCGGGGTCGGAGTCGCCGATCACGCGCGTCCAGAAGGGCATCACCTGCATGTAGCCGCGCGCGCCGGCGCTCGACACCGCAAACTTGCGGAAATTGCTCTCGACCTGCACGAGCCCCAGCACCAGGCTCACCTCGAGGCCCGAGCGCTTGGACTCGTACCAGGCGGTCTGCAGGAATTCCTTGCGCGACGGCCAGTCGGGGATCTTCTTCTTGAGCCGCTCGCTCATCTCGCCGAGCCAGCGCAGGTAGACCAGCCGGGCTTCGGTGTTCGGGAACTCGGGCACCGGCGGCGCCTTGTTGTGGATGGCCGAACTCAGCGCGGTGCGCACCGAGTCGATCAGCGGCTCCTCGATCTGCGCGCCGGCCTGGGCGGTCCGGGGCAGCGACAACATCGTGAGGGCGCCCGCCGTCATGGCGCCGCCCAGGCAATGGCGTCGCGAGAGGCCGCCCTCCAGGCTCATTTCGCGAGCTTGCCGCTGATGAATTCGGCGATGCCGGCCACAGGCACCTTGGTGGCCGCGGTGTCGCGCCGACCCTGGTATTCGAGCTGGCCTTCCTTCAGGCCGCGGTCGGAGATGACGACGCGGTGCGGCACGCCGATGAGTTCCCAGTCGGCGAACATCGCGCCGGGGCGCTCGCCGCGGTCGTCGAGCAGCACGTCGATGCCCTTGGCGAGCAGTTCTTCGTAGAGCGCTTCGGCCGCCACCTTGACCTCGGGGCTGCGGTCCATGCCGATCGGGCAGACCACCACGGTGAACGGTGCCAGCGCGTCGGGCCAAATGATGCCGCGCTCGTCATGGTTCTGTTCGATGGCGGCGGCCGGCAGGCGGGTAATGCCGATGCCGTAGCAGCCCATCTCGAGGAATTGCGGCTTGCCGCCTTCGTCGAGGTAGGTGGCGTTCATGTCCTTGCTGTACTTGGTGCCCAGCACGAACACATGGCCCACTTCGATGCCGCGCTCGATGGCCAGCACGCCCTTGCCGTCGGGCGAGGCGTCGCCGGCGACCACGTTGCGAATGTCGGCCACCAGGTCGGGCTCGGGCAGGTCGCGGCCCCAGTTGACGCCGGTCATGTGGAAATCGACTTCGTTCGCGCCGGTGATCCAGTCGGCCATGACGGCGGCTTCGCGGTCGGCCACGAGCTTGACGGGCTTCTTGAGGTTCAGCGGGCCCAGGTAGCCGGGCTTGCAGCCGAAGTGCTCGTCGATTTCGGCGAGTGTCGCGAAGCGGAAGCCCTGGTTCAGGCCGGGCAGCTTGCCGACCTTGATCTCGTTCATGTCGTGGTCGCCGCGCAGCAGCAGCAGCCAGACCTGCGAGCCCTTGGGGTTGCCGGCCTCGTCCACGATGTCGGTGGCCAGCACCAGCGACTTGATGGTGGTGGAAAGCGGCACGCCCAGCAGTTCGGCCACGTCGGCGCAGGTGCTCTTGCCGGGAGTCGGCGTCTTCTCGAGCGCCTTGGCGGCAGCGGGACGCGGGCCGGCCGGGGCGAGCGCCTCGGCCTTTTCCATGTTGGCGGCGTAGTCGCTGTCGGGGCAGTAGACGATGGCGTCCTCGCCCGTTGCGGCGATCACCTGGAATTCTTCGCTCAGGTCGCCGCCGATGGCGCCGCTGTCGGCCGCCACGGCGCGGTAACGCAGGCCGAAGCGGTCGAAGATGTTGCGGTAGGCCTGCGCCATGACCTGGTAGCTGGCCTTGGCGGCGTCGAGGTCGCGGTCGAAGCTGTAGGCGTCCTTCATGATGAACTCGCGCCCACGCATCAGGCCGAAGCGCGGGCGGCGCTCGTCACGGAACTTGGTCTGGATCTGGTAGAAATTCTTCGGCAGCTGCTTGTAGCTGCGGATTTCCTGGCGGGCAATGTCGGTGACCACTTCTTCGCTGGTCGGCTGGATCACGAAGTCGCGGTCATGCCGGTCCTTGATGCGCAGCAGCTCGGGGCCCATCTTCTCGAAGCGGCCGGTCTCCTGCCAGAACTCGGCCGGCTGCACCACCGGCATCGTCATCTCGACGGCGCCGGCGCGATTCATTTCCTCGCGCACGATCGCCTCGACCTTGCGGATCACGCGCAGACCCATGGGCATGTAGGTGTAGATGCCCGTGCCGAGCTTCTTGATCATGCCGGCGCGCATCATGAGCCGGTGGCTCGCGACCTCTGCGTCAGCGGGCGCTTCCTTGAGGGTGGAGACAAAAAATCGGGAAGCTTTCATCGGGATCGCGGTGATGGAAACGAAATGGAAGTGGGGAACTGCTCCCCCGGAGAGACCCTGAGAGCCTGCATCGCAGCTTGCCGAGGGCACCCCGGCATGCATAATCGACTCAGTTCAAAAATTGGGGTTTGATTATGCTCGACCGGGACGGCTTCAGGCCCAACGTCGGCATCATCCTGCTCAACCAGAGAAACCAGGTTTTCTGGGGCAAACGCATACGCACGCATTCCTGGCAGTTTCCGCAAGGCGGCATAGACCGCGGCGAAAGTCCCGAGCAAGCCATGTTCCGGGAACTGCATGAGGAAGTGGGGCTCCACCCGGAGCATGTGCGCATCGTGGCCCGTACCCGCGACTGGTTGCGCTACGAGGTGCCGGATCGGTTCATCCGCCGTGACGCACGGGGCCACTACAAGGGCCAGAAACAAATCTGGTATTTGCTGCAACTCGTCGGCCACGATTGGGATCTCAATCTGCGTGCAACCGACCATCCCGAATTCGACGCCTGGCGCTGGCATGACTACTGGGTGCCGCTCGACGTTGTCGTCGAGTTCAAGCGCGGCGTCTACGAGATGGCGCTCACCGAGCTTGCTCGCTACCTGCCACGGCAGGATTTCCGCAACCGCTTCCTGCGCAGCAACGTGCGCGCCCGAGAATTCGAGCGCCACTCGCTGGACGCCGGGGCGCCGCCCGGACTGGACCTGCCGCCGGGCGGCAGCTTCGATCCGCATCCAGACATTCCTTCAGTGAGCGATGACCCTTCTGCCAATCACAAAGCGCCCTTCCTTCCGACGCAACGCTGAACGCGCCCTCCTGCTCGCCTGCTTCGGCGTCCTCGCCGGCTGCGCTTCGGGCAACCACGACACCGACAACGCCGACTGGGCCCAGGCCGGCATGCCGCCGCCGCCCAAGCGCACCGAGACGGACAAGGAGTGGGCCGAAACCGCCGTTCCGCCGCCCCCGGCGTTCAGCGAAAGCCGCCTGCTGCCGATCTCGATGCCGCCGTACATGAGCCTGCAGTTCGGCATCGACCCGAACACGATCGCCATCACCGACGACGGCATCGTGCGCTACGTGGTGGTGGCCCACAACCGCTCCGGCGGCGCCGTCAATGCCTTCTACGAAGGCGTGCGCTGCGCGACGTCGGAGATGAAGAGCTACGCCCGCTACAACGAAGGCAGCTGGCACGAGAACGAGAAGCCCGAGTGGAAGCGCTTCTACGACCTGAACTCCAGCTACACCAAGGCGCTGGCCGGCCAGGCACTGTGCCGCGGCAATGCCCCGCGCGCATCGGTCGGGGAAATGGTCCAGAACATCCGGAATCCGGTCCGGGAAGTTCAGTAAGCCAGAAAAACAAACGGGGCCTTGGGCCCCGTTTCAATTTCCAGCCTCAGCCGGGCATCAACACCATGTTGTCGCGGTGGACCATTTCAGGCTCCGCCACATAGCCCAGCAGTCGCTCGAACTCGGACGAGGGCTTGCGGCAGAGCAGCCGCGCTTCCACGCTCGAATAGTTGGCCAGCCCCCGGGCCAGTTCAACGCCTTCGGTATCGCGCACCGCGATCACGTCGCCGCGCGAGAACTCGCCCGACACGCCAGTCATGCCGATCGGCAGCAGGCTCTTGCCCTCGGCCCGGACCTTGGCCGCCGCGCCTGGGTCGACGACCACGGCGCCGCGCAGCTGCAGATGATCGGCCATCCAGCGCTTGCGGGCCTGGTGCTTGGCGGTCTGCGCCACCAGCAGCGTGCCGATGGATTCGCCCTTCGCCAGGCGCAGCAGCGCATCGGCTTCCCGCCCCCAGGCGATGACCGTGGAGGCGCCGGAGCCCGCGGCGCGCTTGGCCGCGAGGATCTTGGTGATCATCCCGCCCTTGCCGATGCTCGACCCCGCACCGCCGGCCATGGCCTCGAGCGCCGGATCGCCCGCCGCGGCTTCGTGCACAAACTTCGCTTCAGGGTCCTTGCGCGGATCGGCCGTGTAGAGGCCCTTCTGGTCCGTGAGGATGACCAGCGCGTCGGCCTCCACGAGATTGGCCACGAGCGCGCCGAGCGTGTCGTTGTCGCCGAACTTGATCTCGTCGTTGACGACGGTGTCGTTCTCGTTGATGACCGGGACCACGCCCAGCCGCAGCAGCGTGACGAGGGTGGAACGCGCGTTGAGGTAGCGCTCGCGGTCGGCAAGGTCGGCATGCGTCAGCAGCACCTGGGCGCTGCCGATCTGGTTTTCGCGCAGCTTGGTCTCGTACATCTGGGCCAGGCCCATCTGCCCTACCGCCGCCGCCGCCTGCAACTCATGGATCTCGTGCGGGCGGGTGCGCCAGCCGAGCCGCTTCATGCCTTCGGCAATGGCGCCGCTGGACACCATGACGACCTCGCGGCCGTCACGCACGAGTTCCGCCAACTGGCGGCACCATTCGCCGATGGCCGCTTCGTCGAGACCGCGCCCTTCGTTGGTCACGAGGCTGGAGCCCACCTTCACGACGATACGGCGGGCATCCCGCAAGGCGGTGGATCCAGAATTCGAAGTCATTTCGGCTGTAGCGGTCGTGAATGCTGCGTTGATTGCTATCTGATTTGCAGCATCTTTCGATGCTGCGCCGCTGGTCAGGCGCCTTCGGGCGGCAGCGGAATGAAGCGCGGATCGACTTCGACCGGCGCATGCTCGGCCGCCTGCTGCGCCTTGACCTGCTGGTAGATCGCCTGCACCAGGTGCTCGCAGCCTTCGCGCGTGAGCGCCGAGATCTCGAACACCGGCCCCTTGAAGCGCAGGCGCTTGACGAAGTCCTTGACGCGCGCGGCACGCTCGTCGGCGGGCACCATGTCGAGCTTGTTGAGCACCAGCCAGCGCGGCTTCTCGTAGAGCGCCGCGTCGTATTTCTTCAGTTCGCCGACGATGGCCTTGGCTTGCGCCACCGGGTCGATGCTGTCGTCGAACGGCGCCATGTCGATCACGTGCAGCAGCAGGCGGGTGCGCTGCAGGTGGCGCAGGAAAAGATGGCCGAGGCCGGCGCCTTCGGAAGCACCCTCGATCAGTCCGGGCAGGTCGGCCACCACAAAGCTCTGCTCCGGGCCGACGCGCACGACGCCGAGGTTCGGGTGCAGCGTGGTGAAGGGGTAGTCCGCGATGCGAGGACGGGCATTGGAGATGGCGCTGATCAGTGTCGACTTGCCGGCATTCGGCATGCCGAGCAGGCCCACGTCGGCCAGGACCTTGAGTTCGAGCTTGAGGCTGCGCTTCTCGCCGGGCCAGCCGGGCGTCTTCTGGCGCGGGGCGCGGTTGATGGCGCTCTTGAAGCGCATGTTGCCGAAGCCACCGTCGCCACCCTTGGCGATGGTGATGACTTCACCTTCGTTCAGGAGTTCGAACAGCACCTCGCCGGTTTCGGCGTCGGAGATGATCGTGCCGACCGGCATCCTGAGCGTGATGTCGTCGCCAGCGGCGCCGAACATGTCGGAGCCCATGCCGTGCTCTCCGCGCTTGGCCTCGTGGCGGCGGGAATAGCGGAAATCGACAAGAGTATTCAGATTCGAGTCGGCCACCGCGAAGACGTGGCCGCCACGGCCTCCGTCGCCGCCGTTGGGGCCGCCGAACTCTTTGTATTTCTCATGACGGAACGACACGCAGCCGTTGCCGCCATCGCCCGCGGCGATGTCGATGAAGGCTTCGTCGACGAACTTCATGGGATGTCCAGTTTACAAATGAAGAAGCCCCGGCAATGCGGGGCCTCGGGCTGATCGGAGTGACTCGAGGCTTACGCCGCCGGCGTCACGTTGACCGTGTGCTTGTTCAGTGCACCCTTTTGACCGAACGACACGTGGCCGTCGACCAGGGCGAAGAGCGTGTGGTCCTTGCCCACGCCGACGTTCACGCCGGGGTGGAACTGGGTGCCGCGCTGGCGCACGATGATCGAGCCTGCGCTGATCAGTTCGCCGCCGAAGGCCTTCACGCCGAGCATCTTGGGCTTGGAATCGCGCCCGTTTCGCGTTGAGCCGCCGCCTTTTTTCTGTGCCATGGAATCTTCTCCTTAGCCGGCGATCGCGCCGATTTGCAGTTCGGTGAACTGCTGGCGATGGCCTTGACGTTTCTGATAATGCTTGCGACGGCGCATCTTGAAGATGCGAACCTTGTCGTGCTTGCCGTGCGACAGTACCGTGACTGTCACCGTTGCGCCGGACACCAGGGGCGTGCCAACCTTGATTTCAGCGCCGTTTCCGACAGCCAGAACCTGGTCGATCACGATTTCCTGGCCTACGTCCGCAGCAATCTGTTCTACTTTAATTTTTTCGCCGGAAGCAACGCGATACTGCTTGCCGCCGGTTTTTATGACCGCGTACATGTAAACCTCTTAGAAATTGAGTCCCCGCGGCGAATTCCGCAGAGCCCAAGATTATAGCGCGGTTCGTGTCCGCCAACCACCCCGGCCCGGGCACGCTCCCTGCGGAAGGTAACGGCTCCCTATAATTTGCGCGTCCCGGCCCCTGGGCCGCCCTTACTTTCAGCAGCGCTCCGCGCCCCCGCTTTGCCAGTTCCCGCCGCCGACACCTCCCCCACCGCCACCGTGCTGGACCTGATTGCCGGCGACATGGTCGAAGTCGATCGTGTCATCGCCCGCCGCCTCGACACGGGCGTGCCGCTGGTCAGCCAAGTCTCCAAGTACATCATCTCCGCGGGCGGCAAGCGCCTGAGGCCAGCGCTTCTGCTGCTGATGTCGGGCGCGCTGGGCTACACCGGCGAGCAGCGCTTCAATCTGGCGGCAGTGGTGGAGTTCATCCATACCGCGACGCTGCTGCACGACGACGTGGTCGACGAATCGACGCTGCGCCGTGGCCGCGCAACGGCCAACGAATCGTTCGGCAATCCGGCCAGCGTGCTGGTCGGCGACTTCCTCTACTCGCGCGCCTTCCAGATGATGTTGGACGCCGACAACATGCGGGTGATGCAGATCCTGGCCGAGGCAACCAACGTGATCGCCGAAGGCGAAGTGCTGCAGTTGATGAACATGCACGACGCGTCGCTGGACGAAGCAGCCTACCTGCGCGTGATCCGCTCCAAGACCGCCAAGCTTTTCGAAGCCAGCACCCGGCTCGCGGCCGTCCTGGCCGGCGCCACGCCCGAGGTCGAGGAAGCCTGCGCCACTTATGGGCAAGCGCTGGGCACCGCATTCCAGGTGATCGACGACGTGCTGGACTATGCAGGCGACGCCAACGAGACAGGAAAGAACGTCGGCGACGACCTGCGCGAAGGCAAGACCACGCTGCCGCTCATCTTTGCGATGCAGCGCGGAACGCCTGCGCAGAGCCAGCTCGTGCGCGCCGCCATCGAGGCCGGAGACACCGCCCAGCTGGGCAAGGTGGTCGAGATCGTTCGCGAAACCGGGGCACTGGATGCTTCCCGCGAAGCCGCTGCCGCAGAAGCTCAACGCGCAATTCATGCATTGAATGGCTTTCCGTCCAATTTGCACGCTTCAGGTTTGCTACAATTGGCGGCTCAGTTGCTTGAGCGACGTGCCTGAACACCTCACCTGAGTTGGCATCTAGGAACGACTTCTCTTTTTCTTGCAACCATCGGGGTGTAGCTTAGCCTGGTAGAGCGCTACGTTCGGGACGTAGAGGCCGGAGGTTCGAATCCTCTCACCCCGACCAGCCTTTGGCTGGCATAAATAAATGGCCATGCCTGTTGCTGTGTAGCGATTTACAGCACAGGAGTGTTCAGCGATGATCGTGAAGCACTTTTTCACATCTTTTGCATTCGCTGAATGGCCGCTGCCGAACTTCCAGTCAAAGAATCCGCGCAGATAGCGCTTCCTGGGCTCGCGCGCGCGCTGATTTCGGCCGGCAAGCTGGCCGCCAAGACGGCGGAAGACATTTATCAGAAGTCGCTGAGCGGCCGCACCAGCTTCATCGCGGAACTGACCGGCACTGGCGCCGTGTCGGCCGCGGATCTTGCCCATACCCTTTCCAGCGCATTCGGTGCCCCGCTGCTCGACCTCGACGCCATCGACCACCAGCGCCTGCCCAAGGACCTGCTCGACCCGAAGCTCTGCCACGCCTACCGCATCGTCGTTCTCAGCAAGCGCAACAACCGGCTGATCGTTGCCACGGCAGACCCGTCGGACCAGCAGGCGGCGGAGAAGATCAAGTTCGCGTCGCAGATGGGCGTCGACTGGGTCATCGCGGAATACGACAAGCTGTCGCGCATGATCGAAGCCGCCGCCGTGAGCGCGGCGGAGACCATCAACAGCATCGTCGGCAGCGAGTTCGAATTCGACGAGGTCACGCCCGACACCTCGGGCGACGCCAATGACCAGGCGATCGCCGAAGTCGAAGACGCGCCGGTGGTGCGTTTCCTCCACAAGATGCTGCTCGACGCCGTCAGCATGCGGGCATCGGACATCCATTTCGAGCCCTACGAGCACAACTACCGTGTGCGTTTCCGCGTCGACGGCGAACTGCGCGAGGTCGCCAGCCCGCCGACCGTCATCAAGGACAAGCTCGCCTCCCGCATCAAGGTGATTTCGCGGCTCGACATCTCCGAGAAGCGCGTGCCGCAGGACGGCCGCATGAAGCTCAAGATCGGCCCCGACCGCGTGATCGACTTTCGCGTGAGCACGCTGCCCACGCTGTTCGGCGAGAAGATCGTGGTTCGTATCCTCGACCCCAGCAGCGCGCGCCTGGGCATCGATGCGCTGGGCTACGACGCCGACGAGAAGGCGCGGCTTCTGCATGCCATCGGCCGCCCCTACGGCATGGTGCTGGTGACCGGCCCGACGGGTTCGGGCAAGACGGTGTCGCTCTACACCTGCCTGAACCTGCTGAACCAGCCGGGCGTGAACATCGCAACGGCGGAAGACCCGTCGGAAATCAACCTGCCTGGCGTCAACCAGGTCAACGTCAACGAGCGCGCGGGGCTGACTTTCGCCGCCGCGCTGCGCGCGTTCCTGCGGCAGGATCCGGACATCATCATGGTCGGCGAAATCCGCGACCTCGAGACAGCGGATATTTCGATCAAGGCGGCGCAGACGGGCCACCTGGTGCTCTCGACGCTGCACACCAACGACGCGCCGACCACGCTCACGCGCATGCGCAACATGGGCATCGCGCCGTTCAACATCGCATCGAGCGTGATCCTGATCACCGCGCAGCGCCTTGCGCGGCGGCTGTGCACCGTCTGCCGCGCGCCCGCGGACGTACCGCGCGAAGCCCTCCTCGACGCGGGATTCCAGGAAGAACAACTGGACGGCAGCTGGAAGCCTTACCGCCCGGTCGGCTGCTCGGCATGCAGCGGCGGCTACAAGGGCCGCGTCGGCATCTACCAGGTGATGCCGATCTCGGAAGCGATCCAGGAAATCATCCTGCGCGACGGCAGCGCACTCGACATCGCACAGCAGTCCGAGAGGGAAGGCGTGCGCTCGCTGCGCCAGTCCGGCCTGCGCAAGGTCATGCAGGGCCTGACTTCGCTCGAAGAAGTCGTGGCCTGCACCAACGAATAACGCACACACTGAAATCCGGAGATCGAATGGCAACAGTGGCATCCTCCCGCTCCCAGCCCACACACAAGGAATTTGTCTTCGAGTGGGAAGGCAAGGACCGCAACGGCAAGCTGGTGCGTGGCGAACTCCGGGCCGCCGGCGAAAACCAGGTGCAGGCCGCGCTGCGCCGCCAGGGCGTGCTGGCTTCGAAGATCAAGAAGCGGCGGATGCGCTCGGGCAAGAAGATCAAGCCCAAGGACATTGCCATCTTCACGCGCCAGCTGGCAACGATGATGAAAGCCGGCGTGCCGCTGATGCAGTCCTTCGACATCGTTGGGCGCGGCAACGCGAACGCGAGCGTGGCCAAGCTACTGAACGACATCCGCAGCGACGTGGAAACGGGTACGTCCCTTTCGGCGGCGTTCCGCAAGTTTCCGAAGTACTTCGACAACCTGTACTGCAACCTGGTGGAGGCCGGCGAGGCCGCCGGTATCCTGGAAGACCTGCTGGACCGGCTGGCCACGTACATGGAAAAGACCGAGGCGATCAAGTCCAAGATCAAGTCGGCATTGATGTACCCGACTTCGGTGGTCGTGGTGGCTTTCGTGGTGGTGGCCATCATCATGATCTTCGTGATTCCGGCGTTCAAGCAGGTGTTCACCTCGTTCGGCGCCGACTTGCCGGCACCCACGCTGTTCGTGATGGCGATGAGCGAGTTCTTCGTTTCGTACTGGTGGCTGATCTTCGGGGGGCTCGGCGGAGGCATCTATTTCTTTCTGCAGGCCTGGAAGCGCAACGAACGCGTGCAGAGAGTCATGGACCGGGCGCTGCTGAGGGTGCCGATCTTCGGCGCGCTGATCGAAAAATCCTGCGTGGCGCGCTGGACCCGCACGCTGGCAACGATGTTCGCCGCCGGCGTGCCGCTGGTCGAAGCGCTGGACTCCGTGGGCGGAGCCTCGGGCAATACCGTCTACGGGGACGCCACGGCCAAGATCCAGCAGGAAGTCTCGACCGGCACCAGCCTCACGGCGGCCATGACCAACGCCAACCTGTTCCCCTCGATGGTCATCCAGATGACCGCGATCGGCGAGGAATCCGGCTCCATCGACCACATGCTGGGCAAGGCGGCCGACTTCTATGAATCGGAAGTGGACGACATGGTCGCGGGCCTCTCGAGCCTGATGGAGCCCATCATCATCGTGTTCCTGGGCACCATCATCGGCGGCATCGTGGTCTCGATGTACCTGCCCATCTTCAAGCTCGGCCAGGTCGTCTGATGCTCGTTTCGCGGGAGATCGACACCGTTCTGGCCGGTGTCCTGGGGCTATTGATCGGCAGCTTTCTCAACGTCGTCATCTACCGCGTTCCGGTGATGATGTACCGGGAATGGCTGTCCGAGGCCGTGGCCAACCTGATGTCGTCCAGGGACATGCCCTCGCTCTGGTCGCTGGCCTTCGGGCCGAAGGCCGTGCCTCCGGCGGGGCTCGAGGCGGCGGCCGACAAGGCGGCGACGGCCATCGAGGCGCTGCCCCCCTTCAACCTCATGCGCCCGGCATCGCGCTGCGGGAACTGCGGCCATGAGATCCGCTGGTACCAGAACATCCCCGTGCTGAGCTATGTGCTGCTGCGCGGCCGCTGCGGCTCCTGCAAGACCAGGATCAGCCCGCGCTACCCGCTGGTCGAGCTGGTAACCGCCGGGCTCTTTGCCCTGTGCGCCCATCGCTTCGGCATCACCCCCGCCGGCGTCCTGTGGGCTGCGTTCGGGGCACTGCTGGTCTGCCAGTTCCTGATCGACTTCGACACCCAGTTCCTGCCCGATTCGATCAACTACCCGTTGCTGTGGCTCGGCCTCGTCGGCGCGGCCATGGGCTGGACCGGCGTCTCGCTCAACGCCGCCGTCTGGGGCGCGGTGTTCGGCTACCTGAGCCTTTGGCTTGTGTACCATGGCTTTCGCCTGATCACGGGCAAGGAAGGCATGGGCTATGGCGACTTCAAACTGCTCGCCGCGCTGGGTGCTTGGCTGGGTGCCGACTATCTCATCGCGATCATCCTCGTCTCGTCGCTGGTGGGCGCCGTGATCGGGCTGACACTGCGCTTCGCAGGCAAGCTCGCGCACAAGGACATCCCCATCGCCTTCGGCCCGTTCCTGGCCGGCGCGGGCCTGGTCTGCCTGGTGGCGGGCCCGGAGCTCGTGAAGCAGTGGATTCCGTTTGCGTTCCCGCTGGGCGCGCTGGCGCATTGAGCGGCAAGCTCATGGTGCGGCGCATCGGGCTGACAGGTGGCATCGGCAGCGGCAAGAGCACGGTCGCCGCGCTGCTGGTCGCGCAGGGCGCGGTCCTGGTCGACACCGACGCCATCGCGCGCTCGATCGCGCAGTCGGGCGGCATCGCCATGCCGGCGCTGGAAGCTGCATTCGGCCCCGGCGTGATCGCACCCGACGGCGGCATGGACCGGGCCGCCATGCGCCAGATCGTGTTCGCGGACGCGGGCGCCAAGACCCGGCTCGAATCCATCCTGCACCCGCTGATCGGCGCGGAAACCCGGCGCCAGGCCGCGGCGGCCGGCCCGGATGCCGTCGTCGTCTTCGACGTTCCGCTGCTGGTCGAGTCCGGCCGCTGGCGCGCCATGGTAGACCGGGTGCTGGTGGTCGACGCCCGCGAACAAACACAGCTGGAGCGGGTGATTGCCCGCTCGGGCTGGACACCCGAGGCGACCAGGGCCGTGATCGCCCAGCAAGCCCCGCGCAAGGCACGCCGGGCCGCCGCGGACGCCGTCATCTACAACGACGACCTGACCCTGGAGGAACTCGGTGCGCAGGTGCGGGGTCTCTGGGAACGGTGGGTTCGGACGGGCACGCGATAATTAACGATTGACGCCGCGACGGCTACACGACGATCACGTCAAACGGCGCACGCCTAAGCGCCCCTCACGATGCTTTTCAATTCGTACCCTTTCATCTTTGTATTTTTCCCGCTGGTCCTGATCGGCTTCTTCCTGATCGGCGCGCGCAGTCCCCGGTCGGCGGCGGGTTTCCTGGCACTGGCCTCGCTTTTCTTCTACGGCTGGTGGAGCGTCAAGGCGCTTCCGCTGCTGCTGGGGTCGATCTGCATCAACTACTGGTTCGGACTGCGGCTGACCCCGTCTCCGGGGCGGGAAGACAAGCACCGCAAGGCCCTGCTGATCATCGCGCTGGTGGTCAACCTGGGTGTGCTGGCGATCTTCAAGTACGCCAACTTCTTCCTGGAGAACATCGACGCCGGCCTGGCCGCTGCGGGCTTCTCGCAGATCGACCTGGTGCACATCGTGCTGCCGATCGGCATCTCGTTCTATACCTTCACGCAGATCGCGTTCCTGGTCGACTGCTGGCAAGGCAAGGTGCACGAGCGCAGCTTCATCCACTACGTCCTGTTCGTGACCTATTTCCCGCACCTGATCGCGGGCCCCGTGCTGCATCACGCGCAGATGATGCCGCAGTTCAACAACCCGGCCACCTACAGGATCAACGCCCGCAACCTGGCGCTCGGGCTGGGCATCTTCGTCTTCGGCCTGTCCAAGAAGATGCTGATCGCCGACCCGTTGGGGCAGTACGCGGACATGATGTTCAAGGGCGTGCACGAAGGCGTGGCGCCTTCGCTGTACACGGCCTGGTTCGGCGTGCTGGCCTATACGCTGCAGATCTACTTCGACTTCTCCGGCTATTCGGACATGGCAGTGGGCCTGTCGCTGTGCGTGGGCGTGCAGCTGCCGCTCAACTTCCGCTCGCCGTACAAGTCGACCAACATGATCGAGTTCTGGCGCCGCTGGCACATCTCGCTGTCGACCTTCCTGCGCGACTACCTCTACGTGCCGCTGGGCGGCAACCGCAAGGGACCGGCGCGCCGCTACATCAACCTGTTCCTGACGATGCTGCTGGGCGGCCTGTGGCACGGCGCGGCGTGGACTTTCGTGATCTGGGGCGCGCTGCACGGTGCCTATCTCATGGTCAACCATTTCTGGAATGCCAAGGTGCGCCGCGGCAACACCAGGACCACGTGGTACGGCCGCGTGGCCGGATGGTTCATCACCTTCGTCTGCGTCATGATCGCCTGGGTCGTGTTCCGCGCCGACAGCATGTCGGCCGCCATCGAGATCTACAAGGGCATGCTGGGCATGCACGGCGCCCCCGTCTCGGCATTCAGCGAGTTCAAGGTACCGTTCCGCAAGCCGGAGTTCTTCCAGACCATCCTGGCCGGCCTGGTGATCTGCCTGGCGCTGCCGCCCACGATCACGCTCGACCGCTGGATCCCGAGTGTCGCCGGCCTGGCCGGCCGCCCGCGCCTGCAGCTGCTGGCGACCTGGGTCACGGGCCTGGGCTGCGTCTATCTCTTTGGCTTGTGCCTGTCGAAGTTCGGCAGCTACAGCCCGTTCCTCTATTTCCAGTTCTGACATGGAAGACACGAAATCGGCCAAGGTTTGGCTTCGCATCTTCGCCGCGGGCTACCTGGTGTGCTGCGCCCTGCTGCTGACCAGCCTCTTCACGCCCATTCCCTATGGCGACCTGACGCGCATCGGGCGCATCTCCGAGCGCGAATTCGGCTGGCACGAGCCGCCGCCGCCCATTCCGGACGCCGACGTCAAGACCTGGCCGATCAACGAGGCCGACATCCTCGTGATCGGCGACAGCTTCTCGGTGCGCTACGCCTGGCAATCGGCGCTGGTGGGCGCGGGCTACAAGATGACCACCACGCACTGGGACAACCTCGGCGGCGTGGTGTGCGGCGACTTCTCGAGCTGGCTCGAAAAGTCCGGCTTCAAGGGCAAGGTCGTGATCATCGAGAGCATCGAGCGGCTGCTCGAGGACCGCATCCAGAAGTCCGAGTCCTGCGCAACCATGAAGCATGCCTTCAAGCCGACGCCGCCCCCCTTCGAAAACCCGGCCAAGCCAGCGCCCGGCTTCCAGCTCAACTGGGACGCCGAACTGCTCAGCGGCTGGTACACGTACCACAACACCAAGGCCATCCTGGCCTCCGACAGCTGGACCAACACGCCCGAGCGCTGGGGCCCGCTGATCGACGCGCGCGTCGTGCCCGACGGCTGCAAGCAGTTCAGCCACCACGCCTGCGACAAGCTGCTCATGACCGCCGAAGACCGCGTCAACCCGGCGCTGTCGGTCAAGTCGGCCCGGTTCATGAAGAGCTTCGAGACCACCGCCGCGCCCTACAAGGTCGTCTGGATGGTGGTCCCGAACAAGAGCACGGTGTATTTGCAACAAAACCATGCCGACGAGTTCAGGGCCGCGTTCAACCCGCAAAATATCGGGCCGGACCTGTTCGCGCTCGCGGAGCAGAACCGCTTCAAGGTCATGGACCTTTTCCCCGCCAACGAAACCCATGTCTCGACCCGCGGATACATTCTTTTCGGTCAGCGTATGCTGGAGGCTGTGCGACAAGTGTTTCCGCCGCCGGCAGCCAAGTCGCAATGAGCTCGAACCTGACGTGAAAAAACGATACGCGTGATCCTTTACGAGTACCCCTTCAACGAGCGCATCCGCACCTACCTGCGGCTGGAGCACCTGTTTCGCCGCCTGGGCGAGCTGGTACCCGCTGAATCGCCGCTGTCCCACCACTACGCCCTGATCACGATCTTCGAGATCATGGACGTCGCCGCGCGGGCCGACCTCAAGGCCGATGTCCTGCGCGACCTCGACAAGCACAAGACCGTCTTCAACAGCTACCGCGGCAACCCGGCCATTGCCGAGACGGTGCTCGACCAGGTCATCGGCCAGCTCGAGCGCAACTTCAGCGCCCTCAACGGCGTGGCCGGCAAGGCCGGGCAGGCGTTGACGGAAAACGAGTGGCTCATGAGCATCCGCAGCCGCGCCGGCATTCCGGGCGGCACCTGCGAATTCGACCTGCCCGCCTACTACGCCTGGCAGCATCGCCCGCCGGCCAGCCGCCGCGCCGACCTCGAACGCTGGTCGAACACGCTCTCGCCGCTGGCCTCGTCGATCTACCTGCTGCTCAAGCTGCTGCGCGACGCCGACGTGCCGTACAAGGTGATCGCCACCAACGGCCAGTTCCAGCAGAACCTGCCCCAGGGCCGCAGCTTCCAGCTGCTGCGCCTGCGCATCGACCCCAAGCTGGGCCTCATTCCTGAAATCAGCGGCAATCGCCTCATGGTGTCGGTGCGCCTCATGCGCCACGACAAGGACGACCGCCTGCATCAAAGCTCGGACGACGCGCCTTTCGAGCTGACCCTCTGCGCATGACCGCGGTGAACGACAAAGGCGAGCGGATCGTCCGCTGTCCCACGTGCGGCGGCGACAGCATCTACGCCCCCAGCAACGCCTACCGGCCCTTCTGCAGCGCACGCTGCAAGGGCATCGACCTGGGTGCGTGGGCCAGCGAGGAATTCCGGATGCCGGCCGAGGCGCCGCCGGACGAAGAACCCTTCGGCGACCCGAAGATCCAGTAACCCCGGCAAAAGCTACTTTGCGGCGCCGCCCTCGTCCAGCAGCGCCGGGTCGATGTACGTCGCAAAGCTGCGCGCATACCTCGGCCGAAGGTGGCCGATGTCCTTGTAGGCCGGCGAACCATCGTCCGGCATGCTGCGGATGCACTCTTCGCCCGCGCACAGGCTGGCAAACGGCTCGATGACCCGCGCACCGCTGGCTTGCGCGACCTGCTTCAGCCGCGCATTGAACAGTGCCTGGTCGTGCGGCATCGGCGCCTTGAGTCCGCTGGAGGCCCTCAGGTCACCGAGCCGGCTGCCCTCGATCTGCCGGAGCGGATCGAAATCCATACCGACCGGATTCCCGAGCACCAGATACACCGGCTTCAGCGCCGACAGCCGCTTAAGAACGTCGCCCAGCGACTTCAACGCCAGCTCGACGCCGTCTCCGTTGAGGAACGGGTGCACGGCCTGCCTGTCGTCCACGAAGTAGTTCGCCATCGGGCCGGTGCCGGTGAAATAGCAGCTCCAGCACGCGCCGATCACCACGGAATCGACCTCGGGCTTCAGCGCCAGATCCAGCACCGCCTTGCGACGCTGGTCGCAGGCCATGTCGGCGCTGCTGAACATGCCGGGCACCGGAGGGCAAGCCCCCTGGGTCGCGAAGTACGCCGTGCGCGCCAGGTCGGGCTGCGTGCGGGCCAACTCCAGCGCGCGGGGTGCGTACTGCTCGATGTGGCTGTCGCCGATCAGCAATACGTTGTGCCTGCCGCTGCCGGCCTTGTAGACGAACTGCCCGCCCAGCGCTGTCTCCTGCAGGCCCTCGTAATAGTTGTCTTCCTGCACCGCGTCGGCCACGGCCTGCAGGGCCGGGCTGTCGTGGCGAGGAAGCGGCGTGCCTGTGAAGACCAGCACGCCGGCCAGCGCCAGCGCCGCGCCGCCGCCCGCCAATCCGCGCAGCATGGCTTGCGAGAGATGCAGCTTGACGAAGCGCTCGACGAAACGATACGTGGCCCAGGCCAGCACGATCGCGGCTGCCACCATCGCGATGCGCACCTGCAGCGACGGCTCCCCGCCCGCGACGATGCGCGCATAAGAGAGCAGCGGCCAGTGCCACAGGTACAGCGGGTAGCTGATCAGGCCGATCCACACCATGAGCCTGTTCGACAGCAGGTAGCGGTTCAGCACGCCGCCCGGGCCCGCCGCAATGCAGCTGACCGCACCGAGCACCGGCACCAGGGCCCACCAGCCCGGAAACGCCCTCGTGCTGTGAACCGCGAAGAGTCCCCAGGCGATCAGCCCGATGCCGACGACGGACTGCGCATGCCGCAGCATCGCGGTGCGTGAACTGTCCGAAGCCACGGCCGGCCGCAGCCGCATGGCCGCCAGCAGGCCGCCGGCCATCAGCTCCCAGGCCCGCGAGAGCGGCGAGTAGAAGGCGGCCGCGCGGTGCGGCTGCACCGTGAGCACGTTGACCAGGAACGAAACCACGGCCACCGCCAGCGTCACCTTCAGGATCGGCCAGCGCTTTCGCCAGGCCAGCCCCAGCAGCAGGGGCCAGAAGATGTAGAACTGCTCCTCGATGCCCAGCGACCACAGGTGCAGCAGCGGCTTGGTCTCCGCCGACGCGTCGAAGTAGCCCGCCTCGCCGAGGAACACAAGGTTGGCAAAGAAGGCCGCGCCGCCGGTGGTCTGCTTGCCCAGCTGCGAGAACTCGCCCGGCAGCAGCACATACCAGCCGAACGCCAGCGTGGCGAGCAGCACGAGCACCAGCGCTGGAAAGATGCGCCGGATGCGCCGCGCATAGAAGTCGCGGTAGCTGAAGTCGCCCGCCGCCAGGCTCTGCAGAAGGATGGTCGTGATCAGGAAACCCGAGATCACGAAGAAGATGTCGACCCCGATGAAGCCGCCCGGCAGCAGGCTCGGGAACGCGTGATAGACCAGCACCGAGCCGACCGCGATGGCACGCAGGCCGTCAATGTCAGGGCGGTACTTGGGGTGCATCGTGCGCGGCGCCTCGCTCAACGCGGCTGCGCTGCGGCCGCGGCCGGCGCGGTGCGGACGGTGCGGTCGAAATAGCTCGCCTCTTCACGGGTGTAGCGCGGCCGAAGGTGATCGGCGTCCTTGTAGGCGGGCGATCCGTCGGGCATCGTGCGCAGGCACTGGTCGTTCTTGCAAAGCACCGCCATCGCGTCGATGGGCTCCGCGCCGCTTGCTTCGGCAATCGCACGCAGCCGGTCGTTGAGCTGCTTCTGGTCGGCCGGCAACGGGGCCGTCGGCGTGGAGCTCATCGCCTCCATGCGCGTCAGGCGGCTGCCTTCGATCAGGCGCTTGGGCGTGAACTCCTCGCCGCCCGGGTTGTCGAGCAGCAGGTACACCTTCTTGTGCCGCGCCAGCTCTCGCAGCGTGGCTTCCAGCGACGCGAGGGAGCGTTCGATGCCGTCGCCGCCCTGGAACGGATGGACCTTGTTGTCGGCATCGCGGAAATAGTATTCCAGCGCGCCGTGGCCGACGAAGTAGCAGTTCCAACAGCCGCCGATGACCACCGAGTCGACCTCGGGGCCCATCGCATAGGCCAGCATGGCGTCGCGCCGCTCGGCGCAGCCGATGTTCTTGTCGGCCTGAACGCCGGGCACCGCCGGGCACGCCCCCTGGGTGACGAACCAAGCCGACTTGTCCGGCATCGCCAGCGTGCGCGACAGCTCCATCACCCGCGGCGCGTACTGCTGCACGTGGCTGTCGCCCACGAACAGCACGCGCTTCGGTCCGTTGCCGGTCTTGTAGACCAGCTGCTCGCCGATCTGGTCGAGCTTGAAGCCCGCGTAGTAGTCGGCGTCCAGCGTGGCATTGGCGACGATCTGCAGCCTTTCGCTGTCATTGCGCGGCCCGGGCACGCCCAGGAAGATCGCGACGCCTGCCGCTGCCACCAGCACCATGCCCGCACCCAGCACCTTGATGGTGCCGGGGCCGGGGCGATTCCTGGCGAAGCGTTCGATGAAACGGTAGGTGCCCCAGGCCAGCAGCACGCTCGCCACCATCGCACCGGCGCGATACACCGGCGACGGATGCAGCGGATCGGCCTCCACGATGCGCACGAACGCGAGCAGCGGCCAGTGCCACAGGTACAGCGGATAGCTGATGAGGCCGATCCACACCATCACCCGGTTCGACAGCAGGTACTTGTTCAGCACGCCGTTCGGCCCGGCTGCGATGCAGCTCACCGCGCCCAGCGTGGGCAGCAGCGCCCACCAGCCCGGGAACGACTTGTTGCTGCGGATCATGACCAGCCCGAGCACGATCAGCCCCACGCCCAGCACCGACTGCGCATGGCTGCGCCAGGCATTCGGCGCAGGCGGCTTCAGCCGCATGCAGGCCAGGATGCCGCCCACCATGAGCTCCCAGAAACGGGAAGCCGGCGAGTAGAACGACGCCGCCGGCAGCGGATGGACCGTGGTCACGTTGACCAGCAGCGACACCGCCGCCACCGCCAGCACCACGCGCACGATCGGCCAGCGCTTGCGCCATGCCAGCCCCAGCAGCAGCGGCCAGAAAATGTAGAACTGCTCCTCGATGCCCAGCGACCACAGGTGCAGCAGCGGCTTGGTCTCGGCGGCCGTGTCGAAGTAGCCCGACTCGCTCCAGAACACCAGGTTGGCCACGAACGCCGAGCCGCCCACCGTCTGCTTGCCGAGCTCGGCAAACTCGTCGGACAGCAGCAGGTACCAGCCGGCGCACAGCGTCGCCAGCAGCACCACGATCAGCGCCGGGAAGATCCGCCGGATGCGCCGCTCGTAGAAGTCGCGGTAGCTGAAATCACCCGCCGCCAGGCTCTGGAGAATGATGGTCGTGATCAGGAAGCCCGAGATCACGAAGAAGATGTCGACCCCGATGAAGCCGCCCATCAGCGCCTTGGGGAAGGCGTGGTACACGACCACGGAGGCCACCGCGATCGCGCGCAGCCCGTCGATATCCGGACGGTACTTGGGGTGCATCAATCAGTCGGCCGGCGCGGCGGCCGGCTGCGGCGCGAACGGCAGCCCACGCTCCTCGGACAGCCACTGCAGCACGGGCAGCGCGCCCGGCAACACCGGCGTCACGTCCAGCGGCAACTGCTGCCAGGCCATCTGCTGGCCTTCGCGCATCTCGAATTCACCGGTCCAGGCCGTCACCTTGCACCAGTGCAGGCGCACCAGCGCATGCGGATAGTCGTGCTCGGTGATCTTCCAGACCTCGGCGCCGCCGATGGTGATGCCGAGCTCTTCCTGCAGCTCGCGCCGCAGCGCCTGTTCGACCGTTTCGCCCGCCTCGATCTTGCCGCCGGGAAATTCCCAGTAGCCCGCGTAGGCCTTGCCTTCGGGCCGGGTCGAGAGCAGCAGTGCGTCGTCCGACAGGCGGATCAGCACGCCGACGGCGACCTCCGTGTGCTTGCGCGGCTCGCTCACGCGTTGCTCCGACCCGCGTAGTCCCGCGCGAACTGGTAGGCCACGCGTCCGCTGCGCGAACCGCGCTCCAGCGCCCAGACCAGCGCCTCGGGCCGCGCCGCGGCAATGGCGGCCTCGTCCACGCCGAACGACGAGAGCCACTGGCCCACGATCGTCAGGTACTCGTTCTGGCTGAAGGGATAGAAGCTCACCCAGAGGCCGAAGCGCTCCGACAGCGAGATCTTTTCCTCGATCACCTCGCCCGGATGGACTTCGCCGTCTTCCGTGTGGGTGTACGAGAGGTTGTCCTTCATGTACTCGGGCAGCAGGTGGCGCCGGTTGCTGGTCGCGTAGATCAGCACGTTGGGCGTCGACGCCGCGATCGAGCCGTCGAGGATCGACTTCAGCGCCTTGTAGCCCGGCTCGCCCTCGTCGAAGCTCAGGTCGTCGCTGAACACGATGAATTTCTCTGGCCGCTGCGAGACCACCTCGACGATATCCGGCAGGTCGGTCAGCTCGGCCTTGTCGACCTCGATCAGGCGCAACCCCTGCGGCGCATAGGCCTGCAGGCAGGCACGGATGAGCGACGACTTGCCGGTGCCGCGCGCGCCCGTCAGCAGCACGTTGTTGGCGGGCTTGCCTTCGACGAACTGCTGCGTGTTGCGCGCGATCTTTTCCTTCTGGACGTCGATTTCCTTGAGCGAATCGAGCGACATCGCGGCCACGTGCTTC
This sequence comes from Variovorax sp. PMC12, assembly GCF_003019815.1. Lineage (NCBI taxonomy): Bacteria > Pseudomonadati > Pseudomonadota > Betaproteobacteria > Burkholderiales > Comamonadaceae > Variovorax > Variovorax sp. PMC12. The sequence goes on along the minus strand of NZ_CP027773.1, from coordinate 5,282,168 downwards.
ACCGGCTCGAGCACGCCGTGGCCCGAGCTGCGGCGGCGATAGCGCCAGGCGATGGATGCGTTCCAGTCGGCCGGCTCCGCCAGCGGTTGCGGCAGGATCGATTCGATGCGGTTGATCAGCTGTTCGGCGCGCTCGATCAGCCTCTGGAACTGCTCGTTCATGACCGGTAGTCGGCGTTGATGGTCACGTATTCGTGGCTGAAGTCGCAGGTCCACACGGTTTCGCTGGCGTCGCCGCGGCCCAGGCCGATGCGCACCGTGATCTCGCTCTGCTTCATCACGCGCTGGCCGTCTTCCTCGCGGTACGACGGATTGCGCCCGCCCTTGACCGCCACGTGCACGTCGTCGAGGAACAGGTCGATGCCCGTCTGGTCGAGGTCGTCGATGCCCGCATAGCCGACAGCCGCCAGGATGCGGCCCAGGTTCGGGTCGCTGGCGTAGAAGGCCGTCTTGACCAGCGGCGAATGCGCCACGGCGTAGGCCACCTGCCTGCACTCCGCGGCGTTGCGGCCGCCATCGACTTGCACGGTGATGAACTTGGTCGCGCCTTCGCCGTCGCGCACGATGGCCTGCGCCAACTGACGCGCCACGTCCTGCATGGCGGCCACCAGCGCCTTGCCGTCGGCCGAGTCGAGCGAGGTGATGGCGGCGTTGGCCGCCTTCTGCGTCGCGATGACCACGAACGAGTCGTTCGTGGAGGTGTCGCCGTCGATGGTCACGCGGTTGAACGAGGCATCCGCCAGCACCTTGGCCAGCGGCTGGATGAGCGAGGGATCGATCTTCGCGTCGGTCGCCATGAAGCCGAGCATGGTCGCCATGTTCGGGCGGATCATGCCGGCGCCCTTGCTGATGCCGGTGATGGTGACCGTCGCGCCGCCGACCTGGGCCCGCTGGCTGAAGGCCTTCGGGATGGTGTCGGTGGTCATGATGCCCTCGGCCGCGCGCGCCCAGTGGTCCGCGGAAGCATCGGCCAGCGCGGCCGGCAGGCCGGCTTCGATGCGATCGACAGGCAGCGGCTCCATGATCACGCCGGTGGAGAACGGCAGGATCTGCTCGGGCGAGATTTCCAGCTTGCGCGCCAGCGCGATGCAGGTGGAGCGCGTGCGCATCAGCCCGTCTTCGCCCGTGCCGGCGTTCGCGTTGCCGGTGTTGATCACCATCGCGCGGATGCCGTGGTTCGCGGCCAGGTGCTCGCGGCAGACCTGCACCGGCGCGGCGCAGAAACGGTTCTGGGTGAACACGCCGCCGACGGCGGAGCCTTCGTCGATCAGCACGACGGTCAGGTCCTTGCGATTGGCCTTGCGCACGCCCGCTTCGGCCACGCCGATGCGGACACCAGGCACCGCGAACAGCGCGGCGGGATCGGGAGCAGACAGGTTCACGGGCATGGGATGTCTCTTCTTAGGTTCCGGGTCTGGTCAGGTCAGCTTGCCGTGGCATTGCTTGTACTTCTTGCCGCTGCCGCAGGGGCACGGGTCGTTGCGTCCGACGCGGGCGAAGGCCAGGGCCTCGGCGCTCAGGGCGCCCGCACCCGCGGCCGCCGCGCGGCGCTGGCTTTCCTCGTCGACGCGCACCTCGACCTCGCCCGTTTCCGTTGGCGCGGTGTAGGTGATGTTGGTGACGTTCTCGCCGCGGCTCTCGAGCGCCTCGGCGGCTTCCTCGAGCTGCTCGCCCGATTGCACGCGCACCGTCATCAGCTGGCGCGTGACTTCGTTCTTGACCGAGTCGAGCAGCTGGCCGAAGAGCTCGAAGGCTTCGCGCTTGTATTCCTGCTTGGGCTGCTTCTGCGCATAGCCGCGCAGGTGGATGCCCTGGCGCAGGTAGTCGAGCGAGGCCAGGTGCTCGCGCCAGTGCGTGTCGATGCTCTGCAGCAGCACCATGCGTTCGAACTGGGTGAAGTTCTCCTGGCCGATCAGCGCCACCTTCGCGTCGAAGGTCTCGTTGGCGTGCTTGAGCACCTTCTCGACGATGTCCTCGTCGGCGATGGCTTCCGAGGCCTCGACTTCCTTCTTGAGCGGCATGTCGATGCCCCACTCGGCGAAGAGCGTCTTCTCGAGGCCTTCCAGGTCCCACTGCTCCTCGACCGATTCGCTCGGCACGTACTGGCGCACGAGGTCGGTGAAGCAGCCTTCGCGCAGGCCGGCGATCTGCGCCGTGAGGTCGCCCGCGTCGAGGATGTCGTTGCGCTGCTGGTAGATCACCTTGCGCTGGTCGTTCGACACGTCGTCGTACTCGAGCAGCTGCTTGCGGATGTCGAAGTTGCGCGCCTCGACCTTGCGCTGCGCGCTCTCGATGCTGCGCGTGACGATGCCGGCCTCGATGGCTTCGCCATCGGGCATCTTCAGGCGGTCCATGATCGCCTTGACGCGGTCGCCCGCGAAGATGCGCATCAGCGGATCGTCCAGGCTCAGGTAGAAGCGCGAGGAGCCCGGGTCGCCCTGGCGGCCCGAACGGCCGCGCAGCTGGTTGTCGATGCGGCGCGATTCATGGCGTTCGGTCGCGATGATGCGCAGGCCGCCGAGCGACTTCACGAACTCGTGGTCCTTGGTCCATTCGGCGCGCACGTGCTCGATGTCGGCCTTCTTGGTGGCTTCGTCGCGGCCTTCGTCGTTCTCGATGGCCTCGATCATCTTCTCGATATTGCCGCCCAGCACGATGTCGGTGCCGCGGCCGGCCATGTTGGTCGCGATGGTGATCATCTTCGTGCGGCCGGCCTGCGCCACGATGTCGGCCTCGCGGGCGTGCTGCTTGGCGTTCAGCACCTGGTGCGGCAGGCCGGCCTGGGTCAGCAGGCCGTCGATGATTTCGGAGTTCTCGATGGACGAGGTGCCCACCAGCACCGGCTGGCCGCGCTCGTAGCACTCGCGGATGTCCTGGATGGCCGCTTCGTATTTCTCGCGCGTGGTCTTGTAGACCCGGTCGAGCTGGTCGTCGCGCTTGCTCACGCGGTTCGGCGGAATGATCATGGTCTCCAGACCATAGATTTCCTGGAACTCGTAGGCTTCGGTGTCGGCCGTGCCGGTCATGCCGGCGAGCTTGCCGTACAGGCGGAAATAGTTCTGGAAGGTGATCGAGGCCAGCGTCTGGTTCTCGGCCTGGATTTCCACGCCTTCCTTGGCTTCCACGGCCTGGTGCAGGCCGTCGCTCCAGCGGCGCCCGGTCATGAGGCGGCCGGTGAATTCGTCGACGATGACCACTTCGCCCTGCTGCACCACGTAATGCTGGTCGCGGTGGTACAGGTGACGGGCACGCAGCGCCGCGTTCAGGTGGTGCATCAGCGTGATGTTGGCCGGGTCGTAGAGCGACGCGCCCTCGGGCAGCAGCTTGAACTCGCCCAGGATGCGCTCGGCGTTCTCGTGGCCGTCCTCGGTCAGGAACACCTGGTGGGTCTTCTCGTCGACCGTGAAGTCGCCGGGCACCGTGACGCCTTCGCCGGTGCGCGGATCGGCCTCGCCTTCCTGCTTGGTCAGCAGGGGCACCACCTTGTTGATGGCCAGGTAGAGGTCGGTGTGGTCTTCGGCCTGGCCGCTGATGATCAGCGGCGTGCGGGCCTCGTCGATCAGGATCGAGTCCACTTCGTCGACGATGGCGTAGTTCAGCCCGCGCTGGACCCGGTCGCCGGGCTCGTAGACCATGTTGTCGCGCAGGTAGTCGAAGCCGTACTCGTTGTTGGTGCCGTACGTGATGTCGCTGCCGTAGGCCTGCTGCTTCTCCTCGCGCGGCATCTGCGGCAGGTTGATGCCGACGGTGAGGCCGAGGAAGTTGTAGAGGCGGCCCATCCAGGTCGCGTCGCGGTTGGCCAGGTAGTCGTTCACCGTGACCACGTGCACGCCCTTGCCGGACAGCGCGTTCAGGTACACCGGCAGCGTGGCGGTCAGCGTCTTGCCTTCGCCGGTGCGCATTTCGGAAATCTTGCCATTGTGCAGTGCCATGCCGCCCAGCAGCTGCACGTCGAAGTGGCGCATCTTCATGACGCGCTTGGAGCCTTCGCGCACCGTGGCGAAAGCCTCCGGCAGCAGGGCGTCGAGGGTCTCGCCCTTGGCGATGCGGTCCTTGAACTCCTGCGTCTTGGCGCGCAGTGCGTCGTCGCTGAGCTTTTCGAACTCGGGTTCGAGCGCATTGATGCGTTCCACCGTCTTGCGATACTGCTTGAGCAGCCGATCGTTGCGACTGCCGAAAATCTGGGTCAGGAAGTTGGTTGCCATGGGTGGAGATGGGCGGGCGCCTGACGCGACAGGCACTTCGACCGGATTCCCTAAGATATGGTGAAAGCAGTTGGGCGCGCTTTCAATGAAAGCAAGCGGCCCTTTTTCCGGCGCGAACGTCGGCAAACCGGGCATTTTAGCTGTCTTGTTTCTAACCCCTGGATTACCCATGTATCGCCGCACTCCCCCCGCCATTTCGCTGCAGCAAGCTGCCGAAGGCTCGCCCACGCTGGGAAGCCTGATGGCGCGCGCCCGCGACACGGCGGAGCGGCTGAAAGCCGTGGAAGGCCTGATTCCACCCGCCATGCGCGGGGCTATACAGGCCGGGCCGGCCGAAGGCGACGTGTGGTGCCTGCTAGTGCAGGGCAGCGCCGCCGCCGCCAAGCTGCGCCAACTGGCGCCGATGCTGGTGACGCGGCTCAAGAACCGGGGCTGGGACGTCGCGAGCATCCGCATCAAGGTGCACACGGGGCGCTGACTTCGCCGGCCAGGCCTATATTTTTCGTCTGGAAATAGATAATATTTCCAGATGACGCCATCTCCAGCCCCTGCCGACGCCCGGCTCCTCCTGCTCGACAAGAACCAGGTCGACGCTCTCCTTCCTCCCGATGACGTGCTGCGAGCCGTCCGCGAGGCCTTCGTCCTGCACAGCGAGCGCGAAGGCCGGGTGTTCCCGGTCGTGCGCGAACCGCTGAAGACCGGCGGCGTCTTCGGCATCAAGTCGGGCGACGTGCAGGCCCAGGGCCTGCTCGGCTTCAAGGCGGCCGGCTTCTGGCCCGCCAACCGGCAGCGCGGCGGCGAGCCGCACCAGGCCACGATCCTGCTGATCGACCCGGCCACCGGCCGCCCCCTGTGCGTGATCGACGGCAACGCGGTCACGACCGTGCGCACCGGCGCGGCGGGCGGGCTCGGCCTGCAACAACTTGCGCGGCCCGACAGCACGCGCCTTTGCCTGTTCGGCACCGGCGTGCAGGCGCGCATCCAGCTCGACTTTGCGCTGCGCCTGCTGCCCTCGCTGAGCGACGTTCTCTATATGAGCGCCGACGGCCAGCGCAAGCCGGCATTCGAAGCTGCATTCGCGGGGCGCTGCAACATCGCCCCCGCCAGCGACCGCAATGCGGCCGTCGCACGCAGCGACGTGGTGATCACCGCCACCCCGGGCGGCGGTGCCCTCTTCGACCTGGAGGCCGTGCAGAGCGGCACGCACCTGAACTGCGTCGGCGCCGACACCCGCGGCAAACGCGAACTGCCCGAAGGCCTGCTGCCGCGCACGCGGCTGTTCGTCGATGACGCCACCCAGGCGCGGCAGATCGGCGAGACCCAATGGGCGCCCGACACGCAGGGCACCGAACTCGGCGACCTGCTGAGTGGAAAAACGCCCTTCCATCGAGCACCCGGAGACATCACGGTCTTCGATATGACCGGCCTCGCGCTGCAGGACCTGACCGTCGCGCGCCTGCTGCACGCGCGGGCGGACGAAACAGAATCGGGCACGCGCATCGCGTGGCCGTGGTGAGCCGGGCCGTGGCGGCGCGCTGTTAGGAGGCGCCTCCGAACAACCCGGTCATGAACTGGGTGGACTTCAGGCCCGTGCCGGTCAGCAGCGCAACCGTCGTCTCGCCGGCGCGGATGTCGCCGCGCTTCGCCAGCACCTCGATGGCCGCCGCGGCCGAGGCGGATGTCGGCTCCGCGTAGAGACCGCTCGCGGCCAACTGGCGCACCGCCGCCGCTATCTGCTCTTCGGTCAGCGCCACTGTCTTGCCGTTGGTCTCGCGCAGGGCCTGAATGATTTCCGGCAGGCGCACGGGCCGCTTGATTGCCGTGCCTTCGGCGATGGTCGGCTGCACGACGCGCTCCACCAGCGTGTCCGTGCCTGCCGTGAAGCTCGCATCGATGGGCGAGCAGTTCAGCGGCTGCGCGACGAAGATGCGCGGCAGCTTGCCGATCTGCCCCGCAGCCAGCAGTTCCTTGAAGCCGATCCAGCACCCCAGCACGTTGCTGCCCGCCCCGGTCGGAATCACCACGTTGTCGGGCGCGGCGAAGCCCAGGTCTTCCCACAGCTCATAGGCCAGCGTCTTCGTGCCCTGCAGGAAGAAGGGGTGCCAGTTGTGGCTCGCATAGAAGATGGATTCCGACTGGCGCACCGCCTCGTGCTCGGACGCCTCGCGCGGCCCCGGCACCAGTTGCACCTCGGCCCCGAAGGCGCGGATCTGGGCCACCTTGGGCGCCGGCGTGTAGCTCGGCGCCAGCACCTTCACGCGCATGCCCGCCGCCGCGCCAGCCGCGGCAATGGCCGCGCCGCCGTTGCCCGAGCTGTCTTCCAGCACCGCATCGACGCCGATCTGGCGCAGGAACGACATCATCACGGCCGCGCCGCGGTCCTTGAAGCTGCAGGTCGGATTGAACCATTCGAGCTTGAAGTACGGCGCGAGCCCGCCCCAGCGCTTTTGCACCAGCGGCGTACAGCCTTCGCCCATGCTCGCCGGGTTCTCGATGGCCACCGGCAGCGACGCGCGGTAGCGCCAGAGAGAACGCGCGCGCGAATCGATGTCGTCGCGCGAGATGCCGGGCAGCGGCGTGACGAGCATCGGGTTGCCGTCGTCGGAGCGCCAGCGGCGCTCCGACAGTTCGTGATGCCTGCCGGTGCGCGGATCGACGTAGCGCGCGCGTTCTTTCGAGGTCATTCGCGACTCCATGGACAAAACTGGATAATACATCCAACTCTATACTTTTTGTATAATTTGGATTATTAGTCCAGCGCTGGATACATTCCATGCGATGAAAAAGAAGTCGAACAAGCAGGTGCTCGAGATGCTGCGCAGCATGGCCGAAGGCCTGGGCGAAACCTTCGCGCCCTTCTGCGAAGTGGTGGTGCACGACCTGAGCAATCCGAAGAACGCGATCTACGCCATCGAAAACAGCCTGAGCGGCCGCGAAGTGGGCGAGTCGGTCACCGAGCTGGGCCTGGCGCGCATCCGCGACCCGGAGTTCCCGGCGGTGATCTCGAACTACGCCAACACTTTTCCGGACGGGCGCAAGGTCAAGAGCACCTCGATCGGCATCAAGGACGAGAGCGGCGAGTACGTGGCGGCGCTGTGCCTGAACGTCGACCTCACGCTGTTCCAGAGCTTCCAGGGCGCGATCTCGCAGTTCACCCGCATCGACGACAAGGAAGTGCACGAGCACATCGAGGCCGGCGGCAACCACACGGACCGCATCCATGCGCGCATCGACGAATTCGCGGCCGCGCGCGCGACCACCTCGCGCTCGCTCAAGCCGGCGGACCGCAAGCAGCTGGTGCAGGACCTGAAGAAGGCGGGCCTGCTGGAAGTCCGCCGCGGCGCCGAGATTGCCGCGGCGCACATGGGCGTGTCGCGCGCCACCGTCTACAGCGACGCCAGATAGCCGGGCCGGCGGCCCGCCGCTGGAACCGATGGCGCGAAATCGGGCCGCGTGTCAGGCCGCTGGATCTGGCCAGCTCGGGTCGCTCGACGCGCTGGCGGTCAGCATCAGCACCACGCGTGCGTCGGCCGCGACGGCGTTGCTCTCGCGCAGTTTCTTCAGCGCGGCAAGGCCACCTGCGGAACACAGCTCGGCGCTCACGCCGGCCGCGGTGAGCAGGCGGCGCGCCTCGCGGGCTTCTTCGTCGCCCACCACCACCGCGCCGCCGCGGGTGGCGGTCGCGGCCTGCCATTGCAGGTAGGTCACGGTGGCGCCGGCGGTCGAGAACTGCGCGGTGTGGCCGGGGTAGCTGCCGTTGATCGCACCGCCCGCCAGCACCCGCGACAGCCGCGCGAACGGCTCCACGAGCCACAGCTGCGGCATGCGTGCAATGCGCCCCGCCGCCATCAGGTCGCGAAAGCCCGCGTAGATGCCCCAGGCCAGGTCGCCCCGTGCGGTGGGAATGACGATGTGGTCGGGCAGGCCGCCTTCGGTCACGCATTCGAGGGCGATGGGCTTGTAGCCCTCGATCGCCAGCGGTGCGCTGCCCAGCGCGGGCAACCGGTAGTTGGTCAGCGCGAAGTAGCCCGGGTGCTGCGAACGCTCGCGCACGAAGGCCCAGCGGCCCGCGTTGTCGGCGAACACATAGCGCCGCGCGCCCAGCGCATCGAGTTGGCGTGCGTAGGTGGCGGGCAAGCCCTCGTAGGTGGCCACCTCGCAGCCCAGGCCCGCGGCCCAGGCATAGTGCGCCGCCGACACTGCCGCGTTGCCCGAAGAGGCCAGCACCAGCGTGTGCGCATCGAAATCGAAGGCCTGCGCCACCCCTACCGCGGTCATGCGGTCCTTGTGAGAGCCGGTCGGATTGCACGACTCGTCCTTGAGCGCCAGGCCCGCGATGCCGAATTGCCTTGCCAGTTCAGGCATCTCCTGCAGCGGCGTGTTGCCCTCGCCCAGCGTGAAGCCCTGCCCATAGGGCATGGGCAGGGTATCGGCCGGGCCGTCGGGCAGGTAGCTGGCGCGCAGAGCGACGTGAACGCCTTCGCGCTTGCAGGCCTGGCAGCCGTCGTGGGTCAGCGTGACCGGGTAGAGCGCGTCGCATCGCAGGCACTGCAGGCCACGCAGGCGTGGGTTGCGCAGGGGCTTGGGGGTGCGGTCCCGGACCATGCCCGGCGAAGCGCCCGAATGGGGGGCCGAATGAGGGGCCGAAGGATCCGCTGGCGGTGCTGCGAACTTGAAGTCCAGAACTGGCGATGTCGTCACGAGCGTCTTGCGTTGTAGGTTGTGCCCAAATCTTATGCAATAAGAAATAAAATTACGCAGCCCCAGATACTCAACCGATAACAAAACTTATCGATGCGCTTCGCCGAAATCGAGACCTTCCGGGCCCTGATGCGCGGCGGTTCCACGCGCAAGGCGGCCGCCCTGCTGCAGCTGACGCAGCCTGCCATCAGCCAGTCGCTCAAGCGTCTCGAAGCACAGGCGGGCATGCTGCTTTTCGAGCGAACGGGCGGCCGGCTGGTGCCCACGCCCGAGGCGCGCGCCCTGTGGATCGAGGTCGAACGGGTGTTCATCGGCATGGACGCCATCGAGCACCGGGTGCGCAGCCTGCGCGACTTCGGCGTGAGCCAGCTCGAGCTGAGCTGCTTCCCGGCCTACGGCCTGGGCTTCGTGCCGCGTGCACTGGCACGGCTGAAGGCGCACCGCGGCGCAAGCCCCTGGCCGCAGGTGTCGCTGCAGGTGCTGAGCTCCAAGGACGTGCGCGACCGCGTGGCCATGGGCATCTCCGACTTCGGCCTGATGGCCGACGAGTTGTCTCTCGAGGGCATCGACCATTCGACATTCGCGCGCTTTCCCGGCGTGGTGGTGATGCCGCCGGACCACGCGCTCGCGCGCTTCAAGACCATCAAGCCGGAGCAACTGGCCGAAGCGCCCTTCATCGCGCTGAACCCGGAAGACCCTTCGCACCAGCGGCTCGAGGCCGCACTGGCGCCCCACGGGGTGGCGCTGCGCGTGCTGGTGCAGACGCCCTACGCGGCAAGCGTGTGCGAAATGGCCCTGCGCGGCCTGGGAGTGGGCATGGTCAACCCGATCACCGCGCTCGACTATGCGGAGCACGGCCTGGTGGTGCGCAAATTCTCGGTCGACGTGTACTTCACCTGCCTGCTGGCCATGCCCGCGGGCAAGGTGCTGTCGGCCACCGCGCGCGACTTCATCTCGCTGATGCGCCAGCAACTGGCCGAAGACGAAAAGCGGATCCTGCGCTACCTGCGCTGACGGCGCTTCACTTCCAGGTGAACTCGTGGTTGAGCCCGACCACGAAGCCGCGCACGCCCTGCGAGCCGGTGCGCGAGGTGCTCACGTCCACGCTGATGAGCGGCGTGAGGCTGAAGCGCCCGCCGATGCGCGAGGTCCACTCGCCCGCCGCGCGGTTGCGCTCCGCGATGAGCGACACGGTGTCGTTTAGAGCCCATTCGACGGCGGCGCCGCCGCGGGGTGTGCGAACGCCGGTGCCCGGCGCCCAGTCGGCACCCAGGTTCACATGCACCTGCAGGCTGCTGGCGGGCCGCCAGGTCATCGGCACGACGAACTGCCCGCCGGTGCGGCCGCCGCGCTTCAGGTCGGAAACGGTGCTCGCGGACAAGGCCGCGCTGAACGGCGCGTCCGGCGCCTGTCCGAGGAAGTTCCATTTGAGCTGCAATCCCCCGGTGAGCGAATGCACGCCCGCCACCGAACTGCGGTCGAAGTTCAGGCCCAGTTCGACCGGTCCGACCCGGCAGGCCGGCCCGAAGTGAAAGCCCGTGACCGGCTCCGCGCCGGCGCGGCCCCACCAGGTTTCGTATTGGCATTGGCCCGGGTCGAGCATGCCTGCGTCGTCGACATCGAAATGCCCGGACGCCTGCGCGCCCAGACTCGCGAATGCGAGGCAGGAAGCGGCAAGCGTTGCGCCGCGGTGCGGCGGTGGAGTCGTGGTTCTTTGCCTGTTGTTCTTCATGGAGCGCATGCCCGGAGCCCTCGAACCATTCTAGGGACGCCGAAAGTCGACGCCATGACGCGGCGCAACCGGCCCCGCTGAAGCGCTCAGATCTCGAACTGCGGCTGCAGCTCCCGGATGCGCTTGATGGCCACGCCCGCGGCGGCCGTGCGCGTCTCGACGCCGAGCTTCACGTAAACCCGCTCCAGGTGCTTCTTGGCGGTGGCCGGGCTGCTGCCCAGGATTTCGCCGATGTCCTTGTTGGTCTTGCCCTTGACCACCCAGTAGAGCACCTCGGCCTCGCGCGCCGTGAGCTTCAGGCTCAGGCTCATGGCCTCGATCACGCCGGTGCCGGACACCTCCCGCATGATGATCATCCACTCGTCGCCGTCGTCGTCGCTGCCGGTCTGCTGGTGCAGCCGCAGCGTGAGGCTGCCGGCGCCCTGCGCAATGGACAGCGGCGGCGGCTCGATGCCGCGCTGCCGCGCATCGGGCGCATGCCTGCGCAGCCACTCGAGCACGGCGGGCGGCGTCTCCGGCGCGCGGGTCTCGCAGTAGCGCTCCAGCAGGTCGCGCGCCAGCGCCGTCTGCCAGATCAACCGGCCCTCGGGCAGCCTCACCGTGATGCTGGCGTAGCCGAAGGCGTCGAGCGCATTGCGCGCCTGCCCGGCCTGCTGCGCGTCCTGACGGGCGCGTCGCGCGCCCTGCAGGTGCACGTTCATGCGCGCCAGCACCTCCTTCGGCTTGATGGGCTTGGTGACGTAGTCGACACCGCCCGCCTCCAGCGCGGCCACCAGGTGCTCGGTCTCGGTCAGGCCGGTCATGAACACGATGGGAATGTGCGCCGTGGCGGCATCGGCCTTGAGCCGGCGCGCCACCTCGAAGCCGTCGATGCCCGGCATCATCGCGTCGAGCAGCACGATGTCGGGCCGGGCCTGCGCGGCGCGCTGCAGGGCCTGCTCCCCGTTGGTGGCGATCAGCACCGTGTAGCCCGATTCGTCGAGCGCGTCGTGCAGCACCGCGAGGTTGTCGGGCACGTCGTCCACGATCAGCACGAGGTCGCTGTTGGCGCCCTGCTGCTCGCGCAGCGTGCGGGCAAGCGGCGATGTTTCCATGGTCGGGTTCGAAGGGTTGGTCGTGGTCATGGCGCGCTCACTGCCGCCTCTGCCAGCGCGCGGCTCATGGCCTCGAACTGGAACTGCCGGGCCAGCACGCGCTGGGCTTCGGTCCACGCCATGCATTCGGGCTGCGCGGCGTCGATGTCGTCGAGCTGGTTCATGATGCCGCGGAAGTAGCCGAGGCTCACCGCTTCCTCCAGCGCTCGCAGGCGAGGCAGCGACGGCGCCTGCAAGGCGCGCGGCGGCACCGCGGCGGCCGGCGTGGCGGCGGCGGTGTCGGTCCATTGCAGCCCCAGCCTGCGCTCCAGCCAGTCGAGCAGTTCGGTATGCCGCACCGGCTTGACGAAGAAATCCTCGGGCGCGATGCCGACGTCGTTGTCGAGCCCCTTGTCGAAGGCGTTGGCGGAAACGATGGCCACCGACGCCCCGGTCAGCCCCAGCTTGCGCGCGCGGCGGATGGTCTCCCAGCCGTCGATGCCGGGCATCGCGAGGTCGACGAACATCGCGTCGGGCCGGTAGCCGGCGGCGATCAGGTCCAGCGCGTCGTGCCCGCTGGCCGCGCTGCGCAGCTCGAAGCCCAGCGGCGCGAGCACATGGCCCAGCAGGTCGCGGTCGGCCTCCTCGTTGTCGACCACCAGCAGGCGGCGGCGCGGTCCCTGGTAGCCGCGCCGCGCGCGCTGCACCGGCACCGGCCGCCCGGTGCCGGCCGCCGTGTCATGCACGCGCGGCAGGAACAGGCGCACGCAGAACAGCGAGCCCTCGCCCGGCGTGCTTCGCACCTTCATCTCGCCGCCCATCAAGTCGGTCAGCATCTTCGCGATGGTGAGCCCCAGCCCCGCGCCCGGCGCGGCCGACGCGCCCGCGGCATTGCCGCGCGCAAAGGGCTCGAAGATGCGCTCGATGTCCTCGGGCGGCATGCCGGGGCCCGTGTCCTCGATCTCGACCGAGGCGAATTCGCGCGCATAGGCCAGCCGCAGCGTGACCTGCCCCGCCGCCGTGAACTTGATCGCGTTGCCCAGCAGGTTGATGAGGATCTGCAGCACGCGCTTTTCGTCGGCGCGCACCACCTCCGGCAAGGGGCCCGCGGCCTCGAAGCGGAACTGCAGTCCCTTCTCCGCCGCCTGCAGCTCGAACATGTCGGCCAGCTCGCGCAGCGTGTCGGCAAAGCGCATCGGCCGCGCATGCAGCGTGAGCTTGCCGGCCTCGATGTGCGCGATGGCCAGCGTGCCTTCGATCAGCGACAGCAGATGCTCCCCGCCGCGCTTGATGACCGCCACCGCCTGCTGCCGGTGCGGCGGCACCGACTGGTCCTCGCCCATCAGCTGCGCATAGCCCAGGATGCTGTTGAGCGGCGTGCGCAGCTCGTGGCTGATGGCGCTGATGTAGCGGCTCTTGGCCTGGTTGGCCTGGTCGGCGGCCTGCTTGGCGAGTTCGGCCGCGAGCTTGGCGTGCTCGGCCACTTCGCGCGCCTCGTCGGCCGCCTGCTTGGCCGCCTGCAGCGCGCGGTCGGTCTCGCGGTGCAGCTCGATCTCGCGCACCAGCAGGTGCGTCTGGCGGTTCGACTCTTCCTGCGCCACCTTTCGGCTCTGGTGCGCGAGCACCAGCCACCACGCCACGATGCCCGCGATGACCAGCAGCGCCATGTAGGCCTTCAGGAAGCCCGAGCGCAGCGACAGCTTCTGCACGCCCGCCAGCGCCGCGGCCACGTCGGCCTGCGAGGCCAGCTCCAGCGCGCCTTCGCCGAACGCGCGCAGCTCCTGCTGGTAGAGCACGCCGAACACCACCGCCAGCAGCGGCACGATGATGAGCATCAGCAGCAGGAAATGCCCGAGCCCGGTGTCCAGGTAGCGCCAGCTGCGCCGCGGCAGCAGCCAGCGCAGCACCGCCGACCACTGCGCCGACAGGCTCGCATGCGGCTTGCACAGGTCGCCGCAGCGGGCGTCGAGCGTGCAGCACAGCGAGCAGATCGCGCCCTGGTAGGCCGGGCAGTGCGCCATGTCGGGCCCTTCGTACTCGCGCTCGCAGATCACGCAGTGCTGCACCTTCAGGCGGCGATAGCTGTCGTCGTGCGCCACCTTCGCCCAGCGCACCGCGCGCGGGCCCGGCGCGGGCGCGAAGGCCACGGCGCCGTTCGCCCACGAGCCGCGCGCCAGGTAGTACTTGCCGCCCGTGGCCCACGCCAGCAGCGGCGAGGCCACCAGCGCCGTGCCGAGCGCGATCAGCGCCGAGAACGCCTGCGCCAGCGGCCCGAACACGCCCAGGTGCGCGGTGATCGACAGCACGGAGGCCAGCGCCATCGCGCCCACGCCCACCGGGTTGATGTCCCACAGGTGCGCCCGCTTGAACTCGATGCCCGGCGGCGACAGCCCCAGCGGCTTGTTGATGACGAGGTCGGCCACCACGGCCATCATCCAGGCGATGGCGATGTTGGCGAACAGGCCAAGCACGTCGCCCAGCGCCTCGAACACGTTCATCTCCATCAGCATGAAGGCGATCAGCGCGTTGAACACCACCCACACCACACGCCCCGGGTGGCTGTGCGCCACGCGCGAGAAGAAGTTGCTCCAGGCCAGCGAGCCCGCATAGGCGTTGGTCACGTTGATCTTGAGCTGGGAGATCACCACGAACAGCGCCGTGGCCGCCACCGCCCAGCCGTAGTTCGGAAACACGTACTCGTAGGCCGCGAGGTACATCTGGTTCGGGTCGACCGCGCGATCGGCCGGCACCATGTGCGTGATCGCCAGGTAGGCCAGCAGCGCCCCGCCCAGCATCTTGAGCACGCCCAACACCACCCAGCCAGGACCGCCGGCCAGCACCCCGGCCCACCAGCGGCGCGCCGTGGCCGCGGTGCGCGCAGGCATGAAGCGAAGGTAGTCGGCCTGCTCGCCCATCTGCGTGATCAGCGCGATGCCGACGGTGAGTGCGGCGCCAAAAAGGTGCAGATTGAAGCCCTGCGTGCCCGGCCTGACACCGTTGTAGTGCACGATGCCCGCAAAAGCACCAGGATCGCGCATCAGCACATAGCCGAAAGGCACCACCAGCATCAGCAGCCACAGCGGTTGCGTCCACAGCTGCAGCCGGCTGATGGCCGACACCCCGTGCGTGACCAGCGGAATCACCACCAGCGCGCACACCAGGTAGCCCCATACCGGCGGAATGCCCAGCGCCAGCTCCAGCGCATAGGCCATCACCGCCGCCTCGAGCGCGAAGAAGATGAAGGTGAAGCTCGCGTAGATCAGCGAAGTGAGCGTGGAGCCGATGTAGCCGAAGCCGGCGCCTCGCGTGAGCAGGTCCATGTCGACGCCGTAGCGCGCCGCGTACACGCTGATCGGCAGGCCGGCCAGGAAGATGATGAGCCCCGTCGCCAGGATCGCCCAGAAGGCGTTGGCAAAGCCGTACTGCACCAGCAGCGTGGCGCCCACCGCCTCCAGGATCAGGAACGACGCCGCCCCGAAGGCCGTGTTGGCCACCCGCCATTCGGACCACTTGCGAAAGCGCTGCGGGGTGTAGCGCAGGGCGTAGTCTTCCAGCGTTTCGCTGGCGACCCAGCTGTTGTAGTCGCGCCGCACCTTGACGATGCGCTGGGGGGCGTCGTCGGGAGTGGTGGGTACGGCATCAGGGTTCACACCGTTTCGGTGCATCTTCCGTGCCATCCGTACGGCTTTTGGCGAACAGGGCACGACTGTTGCAAAGAAGCCAGCTTGCCCATAATGGCCGCCTCTCCCCGCCACCCGATGCCAATCCCATGGAACTGACCCCGCGCGAAAAAGACAAGCTGCTGATCTTCACCGCGGCGCTGCTCGCCGAACGCCGCAAGGCGCGCGGCCTGAAGCTGAACTACCCCGAAGCCATCGCCCTGATCTCCGCCGCCGTGATGGAAGGCGCGCGCGACGGCAAGAGCGTCGCCGAACTCATGAGCGACGGGCGCAGCGTGCTGACCCGCGCCGACGTGATGGACGGCATCGCCGAGATGATCCCGGACATCCAGATCGAAGCCACCTTCCCCGACGGCACCAAGCTCGTGACCGTCCACCAGCCCATCGTCTGAAACTCGAAGAACAAAAGGACTTTCCATGCGCTACAACATTTCCAGAACCCTTGCCCTCGCCGCCTTGCTGCTGCCGCTTGCGGCCAGCGCCCACACCGGCGTCGACGGCGGCATGCATCACGGCTTCGCCACCGGTTTCCTGCACCCGCTGACCGGCGCCGACCACCTGGCCGCGATGGTCGCGGTCGGCTTCTGGAGCGCCCTGGCCGCGCGTCGCGCCTGGCCCGACCTGCTCTGGGCGCCGCTGGCCTTCGCGGGCATGCTGCTGGTGGGCGCGCTGATGGGCCTGGCCGGCGTGCAGCTGCCGGCGGTCGAGCCGATGATCGCGGCCTCGCTGCTGGTGCTGGGCCTGCTGGTGGCCACGCGCGTGCGCCTGCCGGCGGTGGTGGCCATGGGCGTGGTCGGCGTGTTCGCCGTCTTCCACGGCGTGGCCCACGGTTACGAGCTCGCGAGCGAAGAAGGCGCCGCCCTCACGCTGGCCGGCATGGTCAGCGCCACGGTGCTGCTGCACGTGGCGGGCATCGCGGCGGGCTGGGCGCTGCGCCATGCCAACGCATGGCTGCCGCGCGTGGCAGGCGCCGCGGTGCTCGGCCTGGGCGCGACGCTGCTGGCGCAAGCCATCTGAGGCAAGGCTGGCCATGACCCCCGGCGAACTCCTCACCGACGACGGCGAGCACACGCTCAACCCCGGCCGACGCACCCTCACGCTGGTGGTGCAGAACACCGCCGACCGGCCGATCCAGGTCGGCTCGCACTATCACTTCGCCGAGACCAACGGCGCGCTCGGCTTCGACCGCGACGCCGCGCGCGGCATGCGGCTGAACATCGCCTCGGGCGCCGCGGTGCGCTTCGAGCCGGGGCAGCAGCGCACGGTCGAACTGGTCGATTTTTCGGGCGATCGCATCGTCTACGGCTTTCGCGGCCTGGTTCAAGGGAAACTCTGATGGCGACCATTGGAAGGCGTGCCTACGCCGAAATCTTCGGCCCCACCGTGGGCGACCGCGTCCGTCTTGCAGACACCGACCTGCTGATCGAAGTCGAGGCCGACTACACGCTGCGCGCGGGCGGCTACGGCGAGGAAGTGAAGTTCGGCGGCGGCAAGACCATTCGCGACGGCATGGCGCAGTCGCAGCGCACCAGGGCGCAGGGCGCCGTCGACACGGTGCTCACCAACGCGCTCATCCTCGACCACTGGGGCATCGTCAAGGCCGACATCGGCCTGAAGGACGGCCGCATCGCCGCCATCGGCAAGGCCGGCAACCCCGACGTGCAGCCGGGCGTGGACATCGTCATCGGCCCGGGCACCGAGATCATCAGCTGCGAAGGCAACATCGTCACCGCCGGCGGCATCGACAGCCACATCCACTTTATCTGCCCGCAGCAGATCGAAGAAGCGCTGTCTTCCGGCGTGACCACCATGCTCGGCGGCGGCACCGGCCCCGCCACCGGCACCTTCGCGACCACCTCCACGCCCGGGCCCTGGCACATCGAGCGCATGCTGCAGGCGGCAGACGCCTTCCCGATGAACCTGGGCTTCCTCGGCAAGGGCAACGCCAGCCTGCCGGGCGCGCTGCATGAGCAGATCGAGGCAGGCGTCATCGGCCTGAAGCTGCATGAAGACTGGGGCACCACGCCCGCTGCCATCAGCAACTGCCTGGACGTGGCCGACGCCACCGACACGCAGGTGGCCATCCACAGCGACACGCTCAACGAATCGGGCTTCGTCGAGAACACCATCGCCGCCGTGGGCGGGCGCGCCATCTGCGCATTCCACACCGAAGGCGCGGGCGGCGGCCATGCGCCCGACATCCTGCGCGTGGTGGGCGAGGCCAACTTCCTGCCCTCTTCCACCAACCCCACGATGCCCTACACCGTGAACACGCTCGACGAACACGTCGACATGCTCATGGTGTGCCACCACCTGGACGCCGGCATCGCCGAGGACCTGGCCTTTGCCGAGTCGCGCATCCGCAAGGAGACCATCGCCGCCGAGGACGTGCTGCACGACCTCGGCGCCATCAGCATGTTCAGCTCCGACAGCCAGGCCATGGGCCGCGTCGGCGAGGTCATCATCCGCACCTGGCAGACCGCGCACAAGATGAAGCTGCAGCGTGGCAGCCTGCCGGAAGACAGCGAGCGCAACGACAACTTCCGCGCGAAGCGCTACGTCGCCAAGTACACGATCAACCCCGCCATCGCGCACGGCATCGCGCACGAGGTGGGTTCGCTCGAAGTCGGCAAGTGGGCCGACATCGTGGTCTGGAAGCCGGCCTTCTTCGGCGTGAAGCCCTTCACCATCCTGAAGGGCGGCACCATCGCGATGGCGGCCATGGGCGACCCGAACGCATCCATTCCCACGCCGCAGCCGGTGCACTTCCGCCCGATGTTCGGCGCCTACGGCGGCTCGCTCGCCAGGAGCTCGCTCACTTTCGTCTCGCAGGCCGGGCTGGCCTCGGGCATCAAGGAGCGCTACGGCCTGAGCAAGCACCTGAGCGCGGTGAAGAACATCCGCAACGTGCGCAAGCAGGACCTGATCCACAACGGCTACACGCCGAAGATGGAGATCGACGCGCAGACCTATGCGGTGCGCGCCGACGGGCATCTGCTGACCTGCGAGCCGGCGAAGCTGCTGCCTATGGCGCAGCGGTATTTCCTGTTTTGAAGCCGGGGGATGCGCCTGCTTGACAGGCTGCGTATCCTCGAAGGTACTCATCCAGCCAGCGGGCGCCCTCCGGGGCGCTCCATTTGCACCATGCTCACCGCCAACAAACTCATGCCCCAGGGCCGCGGCCTCGCGCCCGTGCTGCTCAAGCGCGCCGCCACCATCGAGCTCGACTGGGACGTCCGCCAGAAGAGCCGCTTCGACGCCACCGATTCGCAGGGCCGCCAGATCGGCGTGTTCCTGCCGCGCGGCACGGCGGTGCGGGGCGGCGATGTGCTGGTGGCCGAAGACGGCTCCCTGGTTCGCGTGATCGCGGCGCCGCAGCCGGTGCTGCGCATCACGCACTGCACTGCCCACGGCACGCCCTTCGACCTGACGCGCGCGGCCTATCACCTGGGCAACCGGCATGTGCCGATCGAGCTCAAGCCCGATCACCTGAAGATCGAGCCCGACCATGTGCTGGCCGACATGTTGCGGTCGATGCACCTGATCGTCGTGGCGGTGGAGGAGGCGTTCGAGCCCGAAGGCGGGGCCTATGGATCGCACGAGCATTCGCATGGTGGCGGCCACAGCCATGACCATGACCATGACCATGACCATGATCACGGCCACGCTCATGGCAGCAGCAAAGGCCCGAAGCCGCTGGTGCTCGCGCCCGAACTGCTCGACGAGCACTCGCACGATCGTGACCACGGGCATCACGGCCACTCGCACTGACATGCGGGCCTGCTTTTCGATTCGCCGCGCTGGATGTTCGGGGCGCGCTCCCGCCGGCGGGGTACCTTGCTCCGCGAATGTCCCCCGCCCTTCGGGCTCCTCCTTTATTTCGCTGCGCAAGGCACCCCATCGGCGCGAGCGTCGGACAGAGCAGTCGTCGATCGGCCGAATACCAGCGGCGTGCCCCGTGCACAGGCCGCCGGGTGCTCCCCGCAGCGAAATAAAGGAGGAGGCCGCAGGCCGGGGGACATTCGCGGAGGGGAGTACCCGGCGGCCTGTGCACACGCCCCGAACAGCAGCGCCCCGAACAGCCGCAAGCCACTGAAATGACGGCCCCCAACAGCCTCCTGCAGCTGATCTGGCTCGCCTCCCCCGCCCTGCCGGTAGGCGGCTTCTCCTACTCCGAAGGCGTGGAAGCGGCCGTCGAATGGGCCGGCATCGACTCCGAGCAGCGCGCCGCCGAATGGCTCGCCGACCAGTTGCACCTGAGCTTCGCGCGCGGCGACCTCGCCGTCTTCGCACAGGCCGTGGAAGCCTGGCGCAACAAAGACACACAACGCGTGCGCCAGCTCAACCAATGGGTGCTGGCCACCCGTGAATCCGCCGAATTCTTCCTGCAGACCGAGCAGATGGGCCGCTCCTTCGTCGAGTGGCTCAAGCTGCACCACACCGACACGGCGGAAGTCTTCGCCGACCTGCCCGCCAGCTACCCCATCGCCTTCGCCTTCGCGGCCAGCCGCACCGACGCCGCGGTGCACGACTGCTGCCTCGCCTTCGCCTTCGGCTGGGCCGAGAACATGGTCGCCGCCGCCGTCAAGGCCGTGCCGCTGGGCCAGAGCGCGGGCCAGCGCATCCTCGGACGGCTGGCCAACGAAATCCCCGATGCAGTGACCCGCGCCATCGCCCTGGGCGACGATGAACGCCAAGCCTTCACGCCCCTGCTGGCGGTGCTGTCGGCCCGCCATGAAACACAATATTCCCGCCTCTTCCGAAGCTGAACCGGACACCTCCCCATGACCTCCGCACTGCACCACATTCCCCACCGCACCAAGAAACTGCCGCCGCTGCGCGTGGGCATCGGCGGGCCGGTCGGCTCAGGCAAGACCACGCTGCTCGAAATGCTCTGCAAGGCGATGCGCGACAAGTACGACCTCGTCGCCATCACCAACGACATCTACACCAAGGAAGACCAGCGGCTGCTGACAGTGGCCGGCGCGCTGCCGGCCGAGCGCATCATGGGCGTGGAAACCGGCGGCTGCCCGCACACCGCCATCCGCGAAGACGCCTCGATCAACCTCGAGGCCATCGACCGCATGCTCGAGGACTTCCCGAATGCCGACGTGGTGTTCGTCGAATCGGGCGGCGACAACCTCGCGGCCACCTTCAGCCCCGAGCTGTCGGACCTCACCATCTACGTGATCGACGTGGCCGCCGGCGAGAAGATTCCGCGCAAGGGCGGCCCCGGCATCACCAAGAGCGACCTGTTCGTCATCAACAAGACCGACCTCGCACCGTACGTGGGAGCCAATCTCGACGTGATGGAGCAGGACACGCAACGCATGCGCCGCCAGCGCCCCTACGTGATGACCAACCTCAAGACGCTCACCGGCGTGGCCGAAGTGGTGGCCTTCATCGAAGAGCGCGGCATGCTCGCCGCGGGCTGAGGCGGCCCGCGAGCATCAAGGCAGGCCGAGGTAGACCCGCAGGTCGTCCTTGACGGTGCCCGCCGATGCCACGGCGGTGCGCAGGCGCTCCTCGCTCACGCCGAACCACTGGGTCCAATAGTCGACCTCCTTGAGGTCTGTGACGTCGATCCGTTCATCGTCCTGGGGAATGCGGATCTCTGTGTCTTCGCGCATCGTCTTCTCCTGAAGAACAAATTAAGAAGGAAAGAAGGGCGGCCGCGGCCGGAATGGCAGTTTCTCCAGCCGCCCCATGCGGCCAGCCGGACGAATCCGCTGCCCCGTGCAGGACATTTCCCATAGTCGCTCCCGCGGCCCGCCACGCGGCGCCGTCCTGCACGAGCCGCCAGGGCTTCGATGCTTGAATGCGGCATTGAACTCATTCACTCATGGAATGGAGAAGCCACCATGGAGCCTGACCATCAGCGACTGCTGAGCCTGGGCGTACCCGGACTGAACGACGTGCTCGGCGGCGGCCTGGAGCCCAACCGGCTCTACCTGCTCGAAGGCACGCCCGGCGCCGGCAAGACGACCATCGCGATGCAGTTCCTGCTCGAAGGCGCGGCGCGCGGCGAGTCGGTGCTGTACGTGACGCTGTCCGAGACCGAGCACGAGTTGCGCGGCGTGGCTGTCTCCCACGGCTGGGACATCGACAACGTCCACGTGCGCGAGATGCTGCCCACACAGGACAGCCTGCAGCCCGAAGAGCAATACACCATGTTCCATCCCTCCGAGGTGGAACTGAGCGAAACCACGCTGCGCATCCTGAGCGACGTGGAGGCCATCAAGCCCTCGCGCATCGTGTTCGATTCGCTCTCCGAGCTGCGGCTGCTCTCGGGCACCTCGCTGCGCTACCGCCGGCAGATCCTGGCGCTCAAGCAGTTCTTCGCGGGGCGCCAGTGCACGGTGCTGCTGCTGGACGACATGACCGCCACCGAGCACGACCTGCAGGTGCAGAGCATTGCGCACGCGGTGGTGCGGCTGGAGCAGTCGAACTCCGACTACGGTTCCGCGCGCCGCCGCCTGCTGGTCGTGAAATACCGGGGCCAGTCGTTTCGCGGCGGCTACCACGACTACAAGATCCATCGCGGCGGCCTTCAGGTGTTTCCGCGGCTGGTTGCGGCCGAGCACGTCAGCGACACCACGTTGACCAAGCTGCCCAGCGGCATCGAGGCCCTGGACGCGCTGCTGGGCGGCGGGCTCGAGAAGGGCACCAGCACCCTGCTCGTCGGCGCGCCGGGCACGGGCAAGTCGTCGGTGGCGGTGCAGTTCGCCATCGCCGCGGCCGAGCGCGGCGAGGCTGCGGCGCTCTTCGTCTTCGACGAGAGCGTCACCACCCTGCGCACGCGCAGCGCCGGCCTGGGCATGAAGCTGGAGCCGCATATCCAATCGGGCCGCATCCGCATCAAGCAGGTCGACCCGGCGGAACTTTCCCCCGGCGAGCTGGTGCACGAGATCCGCCAGGCCGTGACGCTGCACGGCGCGAAGGTGGTCGTCATCGACAGCCTGAACGGCTACCTCAACGCGATGCCGGACGAACGCTTCCTTATCGTGCAGCTGCACGAGCTGCTCACCTATCTCGGGCAATCCGGCGTGGCCACGCTGCTGGTCGGCGCGCAGCACGGGCTCATCGGCATGCAGATGCAGACCCCCGTGGACGCGAGCTACCTGGCCGACGCCGTGGTGCTGCTGCGCTACTACGAGGCCGAGGGCGAAGTGCGCCAGGCCATCTCGGTGCTCAAGAAGCGCGGCGGCACGCATGAGCGCTCCATCCGCGCGTTCTCGATGGACGGGCGAGGCCTGATCGTGGGCGAGCCGCTGCGCCATTTCCGAGGCATCCTCACCGGCGTGCCCGTGCCGATCGACGGCGTTGCCACGCCCCCGACGTGACGGACGGCCACACTATCCAGCCGCCGCTGCCGCGAGATCCGCAGCTGCGCGTCCTGATGAGAACGGCCACCGCGAAGGACGCCGTGATGGCCACCGCCGTGCTGCAGCAGGCGGGCATAGAAACACACGTGTGCGCCAATCTCCCGGAGCTGCTGCGCGAGACGGAGCGCGGCGCCGGCGCGCTGCTGATCTCCGAGGAAATGCTCGCGGGCAGCGGCGCCACCGAACTCGCCGCGGCCGTGGCGGTGCAGCCACCGTGGTCCGACCTGCCGGTGCTGATACTCGCGCGGCAAGGCGCCGACTCGCGCGCCATCACCAACGCCATGGAAGGCATGGCCAACGTCACCGTGCTGGAGCGCCCGATCCGCGTGGCCTCGCTGGTGAGCGCATTGCGCAGCGCGCTGCGTGCACGACGGCGGCAGTACGAGCTGCGCCGCATCCTGGAAGACCTCAACGAGGCCGACCGGCGCAAGACCGAATTCCTGGCCACCCTGGCGCACGAGCTGCGCAACCCCATGGCGCCGCTGAGCACCGCGCTGGCCATCCTCAAGCGCAAGCCGCTCACGTCGGAAGCCGCCCGGCCCTACTACGACCTCATGGGCCGCCAGCTGGACCACATGGTGCGGCTGGTGAGCGACCTGATGGAAGTGTCGCGCATCACGCGCGGCAAGATCGAGCTGCAGCTCGACGAGCTCGTGCTGGAACAGGTGATACGCGGCGCGGTGGAACTCAGCCGCCCGCTGATGGACGCCGGCCGCCATGCGCTCGAAGTGCACGTCGCCGACGGCTCGCTGGCCGTGAAGGGCGACAGCGTGCGCCTCACGCAGGTGTTCGCGAACCTGCTGAACAACGCCGCCAAGTACACGCCCGAGGGCGGACGCATCGACGTGTTCGTCGAGAACGATGGCCGGGGCCATGCGGTGGTGCGCGTGAAGGACACCGGTGCAGGCATTCCAGCCGGCATGCTGGGCGCGATCTTCGACATGTTCGTGCAGGTGAGCGGCACCGCGCGCGCCGCGCAGGGCGGCCTGGGCATCGGCCTCACGCTGGTGAAGAGCATGGTGGAGCTGCACGGCGGCACGGTCACCGCAAGCAGCGAGGGCGCGAACCGGGGCAGCGAGTTCACGGTGTCCCTGCCGCTGCTCGGCCACGGCGTGCAGACCGGCGCGAAAGCCGACGCCTCGCAGGCCACGATGGCCGTGCAGCACCGCATCCTGGTGGTGGACGACAACCGCGATGCGGCCGAGTCGCTCGCTGCGCTGCTGGGCCTGCTCGGTGCGCAGGCCGCCGTGGCGTTCAGCGGCCTGGATGCGCTGGCGAAGGCCGAGCACTTCCATCCGTCGGTCGGCATCCTGGACATCGGCATGCCCGGCATGGATGGCTGCGAGCTGGCGCGCCGCCTGCGGGCGCATCCGCGGCTGCATGGCATCGGGCTGATCGCGCTGACGGGCTGGGGCCAGCCCGACGACCGGCTGCGCATTGCCCAGGCCGGCTTCGACCACCACCTGTTGAAGCCGGTCGATGTGGAAGAGCTCGCAGTGGCGCTGCAGAAGCTCGAGCAGCGCGGCCCGGCCTGACGCAGGCCGGGGCGCCCGTTCAGAGTTCGCTGCCGTCGCGCAGCTGCCGCGCCTTGTAGACCAGGCGCACGCTCGCACGGCGCGGGTCGCTGACCTGCTGCACGTAGACGTCGGTGTCGTTGCTCACCCATGCGGCATAGGCGCTGCCCGGGTCGCGCGAGGCCAGCTCGTTGCCGAATGCGCCGCGGCCCCATTGCACCAGCGCGGCGAAGGCAGCCGCGCCGCTGTCGGGGGTGCCTTGCGCCGCCGCCACGTACTCGACGCGGCGCAGCTCGGAAGCGGCAAAGAAGAAGGTGGGTTCGAACAGCAGGCCGGCCATCTGCACGGGTTCCCCGCGCCAGCTGCCGAGCAGCCCGCCGCCCAGGCGCTGGGGCCGCTGCACGCGCTCGGCGGCGGGCAGCGCGGCCTGGAGTTCGTCGGGCGTCATGCCGAGCCGCACGCCCGGCGGCAGGGCCTGCGCATGCAGGGCGCCGGCGGCGACGAAAAGGGCGCTCGCGGCGAGCGCCCGCAGAAGGGTCAGGGAGGCTGTGGATCGCACGTTTGGCATCGGGGGAAAGGCAGCGGCACCGTGGGACCGCGAGTATGACGCGGAGTTCCGCACCGGGCGCTGCCTCGCTGCCCCGGTGCCTCAGTCCTCCACGAAGGCTTCTTCGCGCTTGGCCTTCACCGAAGGCAGCAGCACCACCACCAGCAGCAGCGCGGCGGCGGCCAGCAGGCCTGCCGACAGCGGCCGCATCACGAACACGCTCCAGTCGCCGCGCGACAGCAGCAGCGCGCGGCGCAGGTTCTCTTCCATCATCGGCCCCAGGATGAAGCCCAGCAGCAGCGGCGCGGGCTCGCACTTGAGCTTGAGGAAAAGGTAGCCCACGATGCCGAAGATCGCCACCATCCACACATCGAAGGTGTTGTTGTTCTCCGAGTACACGCCCACCGCGCAGAACAGCACGATCGACGGGAAGAGCCACTTGTAGGGAATGGTCAGCAGCTTGATCCAGATGCCGATCATCGGCAGGTTCAGCACGATCAGCATCAGGTTGCCGATCCACATCGAGGCGATCAGGCCCCAGAACAGCTCGGGGTTGCTGGTCATCACCTGCGGGCCGGGCTGGATGTTGTGGATGGTCATGGCACCCACCATCAGCGCCATCACCGCGTTGGGCGGAATGCCCAGCGTCAGCAGCGGGATGAAGGAGGTCTGCGCGCCGGCGTTGTTGGCCGACTCGGGGCCGGCCACGCCGCGGATGTTGCCCTTGCCGAAGGCGGTCTCGCCCTGCTTGAGCTTGATCTTCTTCTCGATGGTGTAGGCCGCGAAGGCCGACAGCAGCGCGCCGCCGCCCGGCAGGATGCCCAGTGCGGAGCCCAGCGCCGTGCCGCGCAGCACGGCGGGCGTCATGTCCTTGAAGTCCTGCTTGGTGGGCCACAGGCCCTTCACCTTGGCGGTGAACACTTCGCGCTCATGCTCGGGCACGGCCAGGTTGGCAATGATTTCACCGTAGCCGAACACACCCATGGCGATGGCGATGAAGCCGATGCCGTCGGTGAGCTCCGGAATGTCGAAGCTGTAGCGCGCCACGCCGGAGTTCACGTCGGTGCCGACCAGGCCCAGCGCCAGGCCCAGCAGGATCATCGTGATGGCCTTGAGCAGCGAGCCGGAGGCCAGCACCACGGCGCCGATCAGGCCCAGGATCATCAGCGAGAAATATTCGGCGGGCCCGAACTTGAAGGCCAGCTCGGTCAGAGGCGGTGCGAACGCAGCCAGGATCAGCGTGCCCACGCAGCCCGCGAAGAACGAGCCCAGCCCCGCGGCCGCGAGCGCAGGCCCGGCCCTGCCCTTTCGCGCCATCTGGTAGCCGTCGATCACGGTCACCACCGAAGAAGACTCGCCCGGCAGGTTCACCAGGATGGCGGTGGTGGAGCCGCCGTATTGCGCGCCGTAGTAGATGCCGGCCAGCATGATCAGCGCCGACACCGGCGGCAACGCATAGGTGGCGGGCAGCAGCATCGCGATGGTTGCCACGGGGCCGATGCCCGGCAGCACGCCGATCAGCGTGCCCAGCAGGCAGCCCACGAAGGCATAGACGAGGTTCTGCGCCGTGAAGGCAACGCCGAAGCCGATCGAGAGATTGGTAATCAGGTCCATTTGTCTTGTCTTGTTCTTCTATGTGAATCAGCCTGCGATGAAGGTCGGCCACACCTGGAACTGCAGCTTGAGCGCCACCACGAAGGCCAGGTAGCTACCCAGCGCGAGGATCGTCGCAAGCACGGTCACGCCCTTCCAGCCGAAGTTGTCGCCCGCCAGGCTGGCGATGAAGGTCAGTGCGTAGATCGCCACGATGAGCCCCATCGAGGGCAGGCCGATGCTCGGCAGGCCGCCCAGCAGCACGCCGAACATCAGGTTCGCGCCGATGATGAAGGCCAGCGGCTTCCATGCGATGCGGCCGACGGGCTCGCCGTCTTCGGTTTCCACGCTGAGCGCCTTGAGCGTGATCAGCACGCCCATTAAGGCGATGAGGATGCCCACGATCAGGGGAAAGTAGCCCGGGCCCATGCGGGCGCCGCTGCCGACGTTGTAGGTCGTGGCGCCCCATGCGAAGGCCACGCCGAAGGCGCTGAAAAGTACGCCCGAGCAGAAGTCTCTCTGACTCTTGATTCTCACCGTTGATGTCTCCTGGAACTGCATTGATCGGCACAAGACGTGCGCAGCCGATCCTAGGAATTCAGGAGCCCGGTGTGTATGAACAGAACATTGCCGTTCGGCAATGTGCGGAGCCCGGCCGAGCCTGCGTGCGCGTCAGTCGCCGGCCACCGGCAGGTCGATGCACACGCGCAGGCCCGGCGCGGCGTCGCCCAGCTGCAGCCGCCCGCCGTGCAACGCGACCACCGCCTGCACGCTCGCCAGCCCCAGGCCGTGCCCGGGCGTGCTGCGGTCCAGGCGATGAAAGCGCACGCCGATGCGCTCGAACTCGGCGGGCGGAACGCCCGGCCCGTTGTCCTGCACGAACAGCTGCGCCCTGCCGTCCACCGTGTGCGTGCCGATGCGCACCGTGGCGCCGTCGCCCGCGTACTTCAGCGCGTTGTCCAGCAGGTTGGCGGCCGCGCCGGCGAGCAGGTCGCGGTCGCCCAGCGCGAAGGCCATGTCGGCCGGATCGCGCAGCAGCGTGATGTTGCGCATCTCGGCCACCGCCTCGTACAGTTCGGCCACGTCGTCGGCTATGACGTGCAGCGCCACCTGCGCGAACTGCTGCCGCCGCGCGCCCGCCTCCACCTCGGCGATCTGCAGCAGCTTCTCGAACACCACGGCCAGTTCCTCGAGTTCGCGGATGGCGGTGGCCACGGCCTCGCGCTGCGGGTCGCCGGCGCCCAGCCCCTGCTCCGCCGCGCGCAGCCGCACCAGCACGCGCGTGAGCGGCGTGCGCAGGTTGTGCGCGATGGTGTCGGACACATGCCGCACGCCGTCCATCAGCGACTGGATGCGGTCGAGCATCGCGTTGATGTCGTGCTCCAGCAGCGCGAACTCGTCTTCCTCGCCCGACGGCTCGACCCGCTCCTGCAGCTCGCCGGCCGCTATGCGCGCCGCGGTGCGCCGCACCGCGCCCACGCTGCGCTCCAGCTCCTGGCGGAAGACGAAGGTGCCTCCGATCAGCAGCAGCACCGCCACGATGCCCGCCGCCGCGCTCGCGCTCGCGACCAGCGACTCGATCGACTCCTGGTCGCGCAGGTCGTGCCCCACCACCAGCAGGCCGCCGTCGGGCAGGTGCTTCATCAGGATGTAGCCGATGGCGCCCTGGCCCGAGCGCACCACGCGCCGGTGCACGCCGTCGCCGGCGTCCGGCGCCAGCGAGGGAATCTGGTCGAGGTTGCCCGCGAGCTTGCGGCCCTCGCGGTCGGTGAGCAGGTAGATCTCGTTGTCGGAGTTGCGTCCGTCGGCCAGCGCGTAGCCGATCTCGCCGGCCACGCCGTCGGCGCCGCGCGCGTCGTAGCGCACCATCAGCTGCTGCATGCTGGCCGACACCTGGCGCACCATGCGCTGCTGCAGCACGCCCACCGTCTGCATGTAGACGATGGCCAGCGCCGCGAGCATGGTGATTGCGACCAGCAGCCCGTAATAGAAGGCCAGCCTGAAGCCGACCGAGCGCCACAGCTGGCGCAGCGTGCGGATCATTGCGGCGGTGCCAGCGTGTAGCCCACGCCGCGCACGGTGTGGATCAGCGTCGGCGCGCCGCCCGCATCGAGCTTGCCGCGCAGGCGGCTCACCTGCACGTCGATCACGTTGGTCTGCGGATCGAACTGGTAGTCCCACACGGCCTCGAGCAGCATGGTGCGCGTGACCACCTGGCCCGGATGCATCATCAGGTAGGCCAGCAGCCTGAACTCGCGCGGCTGCAGCGCGATGGGCCGGCCCGCGCGCTCCACGTGGCGGCGAGCAAGGTCGAGCGTCAGGTCGGCAACCTGCAGCATGCGGATCTCGGGCCCGGTGCGCGAACGCCGCACCAGCGCTTCGGCCCGCGCCGAGAGCTCCGAGAAGGCGAAGGGCTTGGCAAGGTAGTCGTCGCCGCCGGCCTTGAGGCCGCGCACGCGCTCGTCGAGCGCGCTCAGTGCGCTGAGCACCAGCACCGGCGTCTTCTTGCCGAGTGCGCGCATCGTCGAAAGAATCGACAACCCGTCGACCTCGTTGGGCAGCATGCGGTCGAGGATCACCAGGTCCCACGACTCACCGGTCGCGCGCGCGAGCGCGTCGGTGCCGTCGCGGCTGATGACGGCCACGTGGCCGAGCGAGCGGAAGCCCTCGGCGATGTAGCGGGCGTTGTCGGCGTCGTCCTCGACGATGAGGCAGCGCCACATGGCGGTGGCGCCTAGCACTTGGGCGCCGCGCCATCGTGCGAGGCAGCGGAGTGGGCCGGCGAAGGAAGGAGAGCGGGGAGTGACTGCGTTCTGGTGCTCATGGCGATGGAGTCGGCCGGCCCACCGTCCATCCGGGCGCCGCCGGAACGATCCTAGCCGCGATTCAACCAGAGAACGCGCCGCCGCTTCATTACCATTTGTCCATGTTGGGTCGCTATGCCCGCGGCTGCAGGAGCGGCAGGCGCAGCGTGAGCCCCAGGACGCCGCTTGCGTGCGGTGCCGAATAGATGCGCCCGCCGTGGTGGCTGGCAATGCGTTCGCAGGCATCGGCGCTGGCCCTGACGATCGCCGCATGGGTGCGGTCGAAGAACCGCGCAAGGGGCGGCCTCGCATCGGCGGCATCGAGGTCGCGCCAGTGGATCACGGCATGCTTTCCGTCCGCATGCGCGCACACCTGCAGCGTCGCGTCGGCACGCATCACGCTGGCTGCGTAGGCCGTGACCTTGGCGAACAGCTCGCCGAGCTCCGAGCCGATCGCGAGCACGGGCACTGCCTCCTGCGGCAGCTGGATGTCCACGCGGATGGTCTCGCGGGCCGTGTGGCCCGAGGCCGCGTCGAGCAGCGGCCGCAGGTCTTGCACGCGGCTGGCGCCCAGCCGCTGCCGCATGTCCTGCATGGACTGCGCCGCGCGCTCGCGCGCCCTCGCGCCCTGCCGCAGGTTGGCGACGAACAGCGAGCCCATCATGCAGAGCACGCCGCCCAGGCCCAGCAGAATCACGCCGGCGATGATGGTGCCGAGATGGCCGGTCTGCAGTCCGCCGGTCATCGGCGGGCTCCCTCGGGCGGTGCCTCGGCACCGCGTGCGCATTCGTTGCCGGGGCCGCTGCGCGGCGCTTCGCAGGCCTGCCAGCCCGGCGGCGGCATGCGGGGACCGAACTGCGGCGGCGGCCGGTGGTAGGGCATGGGCGGCGGGGGCAGCACGATGCAGCCCGCGAGGCTTGCGCCCGCCAGGGCGCCCACGAGGAGTCGGAGTCGGTTCATTGAAAACTCGTTGCTGTGGATGGACGAACGGGCAACGAAGAAAGAGGGCATGCGCCCTCTTTCCCCGCACAGTGCGCGCCGCGCGTCAGAACGCGTGGCGGATGCCGAAGTCGTAGCCTGTCGACGAACGCGGCAGGCCCGAGAAGCCCACGCCGGTGCTGCCGTAGCCCGTGGTGCTGGCCGACACCAGGCTGCCGGTGTAGTTCACGTCGTTGCGGTTGTTCACGCGTGCCACCGTCGCATACAGCGCCGTGCGCTTGGACAGGTTGTGCACGTAGCCGACCGCGAGCTTGCGGGCCAGCGGGTCTTCGCCCGTGACGCCCGCGGCGCCTTCGTTGTAGCGAACCTGCGAGTACGCCACGCGGATCAGGCCGGCGCCCACCGGAACGGTCGCGCCGATCAGGTAGCCGTTGTAGCTGTCGTGCGTGTCGGCCGCGGCCGAGTAGTCGAACTTGTTCTTCACGTTCGACAGCTCGCCGAACAGTTTGACCGGGCCGAAGTCGTACGAAGCGCCCAGGTTGATGGTCTGCACGCTGCGCTCCAGCGCGGCGGTGTCCACGGCGGTGCTGCGGCCCACGCCCAGCGCGATGTCCAGCGGGCCGTTGGCATAGCCGAAGCGCCCGCCCACGTAGCGCCCTGCGCTGCTGCTGGTCGCGGCCGTGGTGCTGGTGGCGCTGGTGCTGGTGTTCTCGGCGAAGCTGTACTGCAGCTGGCCGTAGAAGCCGCCCAGGTTCGGCGGCAGGAAGTAGCCCACCGAGTTGCTGGCGCGCACGTAGTTGGCGTTGTTGATGGTGGTGTTGCCGCTGACGGTGCTGATCACGTTGGTGCCCGAGCCGTTGGTGCCGAACGGATCGAAGACGGTGTCGTTCCAGAAGGTGGGCGTGTAGTCGCGGCCCAGGCGCAGCTCGCCGAAGCCACCCGACAGGCTCACGGTGGAGCGGCGGTTGAAGGTGGACACGCCGGTGGCGCCATCGTCGTTGGTGATGGGCGCTTCGAGCCAGAAGCTCGCGGCCAGGCCGCCGCCGAGGTCTTCGGTGCCGCGAAAGCCGATGCGGCTGGAGTTGTAGCCGGAGTTGCCCAGGCTCCACTTGCTTTGCTTGTTCGACAGGCCCGTGACGGTGTCGCGCGCGGTGTTCGACTGGTAGGTCACGCCGGCGTCGACGACACCGAACAGCGTGACGGACGATTGGGCAGAGGCCAGGCCGCAGACGGCCAGGGCAGCGAATGCCGTGAGGGATTTCTTCATTCAGGTTCTCCGGTTTCAACCGCTCTACATCGAGCGGCAGGCACGCATGGTCTCGTTCAAATTCGGAGGAATCTTGTGAATGCCTCGTCTTTGCGCGAACTGTTGTTTGCGTGCACACCGAATGCGGCGACCGACCGAAACACCTCGTACGAAAAGTCTCCCAAAAGCCGCGCAATGCTCCGGGGCCGAAGGAGCCCCAACCATGACCATTGCCTTGCAAAGCACCATCGCATCGTCGCTGGGCGTGCAGCAGCTCGCCAACGCATTCAGTCCCGCCTTCTCGCACCTGCGCATTCTTCGCAACCTCGTCATACCCATGCCCGAGGGCCACGCGGTGCGCACCGCGCGCATCGACGCCGTGGTGGTGTGCGAGACCGGCGTCTACCTGTTCGAGATCAAGGCCTGGCGCAATGCCTTCGTCTATCGCAAGAAGTCGGACCAGTCGCCGCCGCGCTGGTTCCTGCAGGTGAACGGCTGCAAGAACGCGCGCGAAGTGAAAGACCCCGCATGGCAGGGCGGGCGCAAGACCACGCAGCTGCGCAGCCTGCTGCCCGACGACCTGCGCCTGCAGTACTTCGTGCTGCTGCCCTGCGAGGGCATCGAGCTGGAAGGCGTGATGCCCGCCGCGGTCATCACGCAGCAGGACCTGCCCTACATCGCGCGCCTGGTGCGCAACAACGGGCGCACCGCGCGCACCTACCGCCTGCTGGACGCGCAGGGCATCGACCGCACGGTGGAGCGCCTGCTGGAAATACAGGGATCGCTTTCGCTGGAAGACCACGAGCAGAACTGCCGCGAGAGACTGCAGTAGCGCCGGGAAACGGCACAACCCCGGTGGACGCGGGGAGTCCCAAATTTCTACGACATTGACGCAGACCATGCGGCGATGCACTTACCGAAGTCACTCGCAACGGCCGCCGTTCTGCTTGCCTCGCTGGCGGCCCTCCCCGCATGGGCCACCGATCCGTTCACCGTCAGGGACATCCGCCTCGAAGGCCTGCAGCGCGTTGAACCCGGCACCGTGTTCGCCACCATGGGACTGCGCACCGGCGACACCTACAGCGACGAGCGCGGCGCCAATGCCATACGCGAGCTGTTCAAGCTCGGCCTGTTCAAGGACGTGCGCATCGACGTGAACGGCAACGTGCTGGTGGTGATCGTCGAGGAGCGCCCCACCGTCGCCGACGTCGACTTCGTCGGCGCCAAGGAGTTCGACAAGGCCGCGCTGCAGAAGGCGCTGCGCGAGATCGGCCTGGCCGAGGGGCAGGCCTTCGACAAGGCACTGGCCGATCGCGCCGAGCAGGAACTCAAGCGGCAGTACATCAGCCGCAGCCTCTACAACGCGCAGGTGATCACCACCGTCACGCCGCTGGAGAACAACCGCGTGAACCTGACCTTCACCGTGACCGAAGGCGAGCCCGCGCGCATCAAGGAAGTGCACGTGGTGGGCAACAAGGCTTTCAGCGAAAGCACGCTGCTCGACCTGTTCGACCAGGACACCGGCGGCTGGCTCGAGTGGTACACGAAGTCGAACCAGTACTCGCGCACCAAGTTCAACGGCGACATGGAAACGCTGCGCTCCTACTACCTCACGCGCGGCTACCTGGAGTTCCGCATCGACTCGACGCAGGTGGCCATATCGCCGGACCGCAAGACCATCGCGCTGACCATCAACATCACCGAGGGCGAGAAGTTCGCGGTGGCCGGCGTGAAGCTCTCGGGCGACTACATGGGCCGCGACGACGAGTTCAGGACGCTGGTCACCATCCGTCCCGGCCAGCCCTACAACGGCGACGACGTGGCCGCCACCACCAAGGCCTTCACCGACTACTTCGGCACCTTCGGCCATGCCTTCGCGCGCGTGAAGGCGGAGCCGGAGATCGACCGGGCGAACAACCGCGTCACCATCGTGCTGAAGGCGGAAGCCTCGCGTCGCGCCTACGTGCGGCGCATCAACATCGGCGGCAATGCCAGGACGCGCGACGAGGTGATCCGCCGCGAGTTCCGCCAATACGAAGGCGCCTGGTACGACGGCAACAAGATCCGCGCCTCGCGCGACCGCATCGACCGCCTGGGCTTCTTCACCGACGTGAACATCGACACCGTCGACGTGCCCGGCTCGCCCGACCAGGTCGACCTGGTCGTGAACGTGACGGAGAAGCCCACCGGCTCGCTGCAGCTGGGCGCTGGCTACTCGTCGACAGACAAGGTGTCGCTGAGCTTCGGCATCACGCAGGAGAACGTGTTCGGCAGCGGCAACTACCTGGGGCTGAACGTGAACACCAGTTCGTACAACCGCACCATCTCGCTCACGGCCACCGACCCGTACTTCACCAAGGACGGCATCTCGCGCACGCTGAACGTGTTCCACACCACCACGCGGCCCTACTACGAGGCCGACGGCAACTACAAGCTCGCCAGCGACGGCGGCTCGGTGCGCTTCGGCTTGCCGGTGGGCGAGCAGGACACGGTGTACCTGGGCATCGGCGTGGAGCGCTATTCGTTCACGCCCGGCACCAACGGCACCTATGCGCTGGTCGACGGCTCCTACGTGTACACCGCCACGCCGCAGGCCTACCTCGACTACTTCAAGTGCACCGGCACCGCGCCGAGCGTGACCTGCGCGAAGTCGAGCGTGGTGGGCATTCCGGCCACGCTGGGCTGGTCGCGCGACGACCGCGACAGCGCGCTGGTGCCCACGCGCGGCAAGCTGCAAAGCGCCAACCTCGAAGTGGGCGTGGGCAGCGAGCTGCGCTACCTGAAGACCAACTACCAGTACCAGCAGTACTTCCCGCTGTCGAAGCAGTACACGCTGGCCGTCAACGGGCAGCTCGGCTATGCGCGCGCGCTGGGCGACAGCACCTACCCGATCTTCAAGAATTTCTATGCCGGCGGCCTGGGCTCGATCCGCGGCTTCGAGCAGAACTCGCTCGGCCCGAAAGACTCGGTGACCGACGGCGCACTGGGCGGCACGCGCAAGGCGATCTTCAACATGGAGTTCAGCACGCCCTTCCCGGGCGCGGGCAACGACAAGACGCTGCGCCTTTACAGCTTCTTCGACGCGGGCAACGTGTTCGCCGACCGCACCGCCAGCATGACCGACGCGCAGTGGAAGGCGCAGAACCGCCTGCGCGCGTCGGCCGGCATCGGCATCAGCTGGATCTCGCCGCTGGGGCCGCTGCGGCTGGCGTATGCGGTGCCGCTGCTCTACCAGAAGGAAGACACGGCCAACAACATCGCGGCCGACCGCACGCAGCGCTTCCAGTTCCAGATCGGAACGTCTTTCTGAAGCCGGGGGCCGAAGCCCTGGGTCGCATCCTGCTGGTGGAGGAAGCGCTCGACGTCAATGAACGCCGAGTTCAGCCCGTGGTGCGAGGCGGCACCAGCGCCTTGATGCGCGCGGCGCCTTCCAGTGCGCGGGGGTGCACGGGCCTTCCACCGACGCCCATGGCCGGCATCCCGGGCGTGCCTTGCGCGCCTTGCGGTGGCGGCATGGCGCCCGGGCGGGGCGGACGGTCCACCACCGGGTCGGCGGCCGGGTCGACCACCAGCGCGAGCGTGGCCACATAGCGCTGGCGCTCCTCTCGCACCGCGCCCAGCACCGTGTCACCGGCCCGCAGGGCGATGCCGTCGACGCTGTTGAGCGTGTCGCGCACGCGGGATCGCTGGTAGAGCGGGACCTGCGTGTAGAGAAACTCGCTGAGCGCATCGGGCAGGAAGAACTGCGAGGTGAGCACGGCGCGGGTTCCTTTGAACACCTTCATGTGGATGTGGGTGGTGCGCCCCGCGTACCAGCCCGGATAGACGGTGGCGAAGGCGGCGGCGCCGTCGCGGCCGGTGAACTGGCTGCCGCGCAGGAAGGTCTTGCCTTCGAAGGCGCCCGAGCGGTCGTCGCCCTGCGCCGGGAAGCCCGAGTAGCGGCCCTGCGCGTCGCAATGCCAGATGTCCACGCGCAGCCCGGGCAGCGGCTTGCCCGCCGCATCGCACACGGTGAAGCGCACGTCCAGCGGCACGCCCTGGAGCCCTTCGGTGATGTCGCGTCGGACCTGCGCCACGTCGAGGTAGTAGGGGCCCTCGGTGGTCTGCGCGGTCAGCGGCAGCCTTGGCGTGGCGGCCTCCGCGGGACGGCTGGAGGCGGCAGCCAGCGTGGCGGCGCCGAGGGTGGCCAGCAGGCCGCGGCGGCCGATGGAGGATGTGTCGTGGTGGGTCATTGTTCTTGCTCGTGCTCGGTGGGGCCGGCGGGCCGTGCGCCGGACGGCCGCGTCGCGCGGCCCTCGGCCCAGCGGACCAGCAGCCACCATGCCGGGGCTACGAGGCCCAGGAACAAGGTGATCGCACCCAGCAGCGCAAGGCTCGGTTCCGGATTCATGGCCCTATGCTGCGGCCCCATCTGGGAGGAAAGATGGAGAAGCCCGGCCGGAATTCCTCCCAATTTCCTCCAAATTCCGCCCGCATCATCGGCTTGCCACCCCTTCTTCTCTCCTCCGCCAGGCGTGCCGCAGAATGCGGCCATGCCCTTGCCTTGCCCATGCCGCAACTGACCCTCTCCCGCAAGATCTTCCTGGCGCTGGCCGCCCTGCTGATCGTGCTGCTCATCAGCTTCGCGGGGCTGTCGATCGTTGCGCTGCAGCGGGGCCTGGGCTCCTACGTGGCCGAGATCGAGATCCGGCGCATGGACTGGCTTGCGCAGCTGGTGCTCAAGAACTACGTGGCCAACGGCGACTGGAAGCACCTGCGCGACAACGACGACGCCTGGCAGCGCCTGCAGATGGGCCGCTTCGCCAGCCTGCTCGACAGCACCGCCGCCAGCGGCGACGAGCGGCGGCTGCCGCCCTGGTACGAATACCGCGCCATGCGCCCCGAACCGCCGCCGGACGGCGGCCCGGGCGGCGGCCCGCCGCCGCAGCTCGACCTGATGCCGCGCCGCATGCTCGGCGCACCGCCGCCCTGGGTGTTTCCGGACCCGCGCGGCATGCACGACTCCATCTTCCAGCGCCTGGCGGTGCTGGACGCGGGCGGCAAGCGGGTGGTGGGCGCCGACATCGACATGGCGAACGCCGCGCGCATGCCGATCCGGCACAACAAGTCGGTCGTCGGCTACCTCGCGCTCGCCCCGCTGGAGGGGCTGGAAAGCGAGGCCGACCGCGCCTTCGTCGCGCGCCAGTCGGGCGTGATCGTGCTCACCGGCCTGTGCGGCCTGGGCTTTGCGCTGGTGCTGTCGTGGCTGCTCGCGCGACGCTGGTTCAGGCCGATCGACGAACTCACCCAGGCCGCGCAGGACGTGGCGCGCGGCCGGCTGTCCACCCGCGTCGCGGTGCAGGGCTCGGACGAGCTCGCCCTGCTGGGCAAGACCTTCAACGACATGGCGCAGCGCCTGGACACCGTCGAGGCCTCGCGCCGCGCCTGGCTGGCAGACGCGGCGCATGAACTGCGCACGCCGCTGGCCGCCATGCGCGCCGAGATCGAGGCGCTGCAGGACGGCGTTCGCACCTTCGACGAGCGCACGGCGCTGCGGCTGCACCGCCAGGTCATACGCCTCGGCCAGCTGGTCGACGACCTGCGCAGCAGCATGCGCGAGCCGCAGGGCGACCTGCAGATGACCACGGTGTTCCCGCTGTCGTTGCTGAAAGAGGCGCTGGACCACACGCGCGACCGCTTCGCCAAGCGCGGCATCGAGGTCGACCGGCATGCGGTCGACCGTGTCGCGGGCCCGGCGCAGCCCGTGATCGAAGGCAACGCGCACCGGCTGCACCAGGTGTTCATGAACCTGCTGGAGAACACGCTGGCCTACACCGACGAAGGCGGCGAGCTGCGGCTGGACGTGATCGTCGAAGGCGCCCGCACGGGCAACTGCCTCACGCTGCTGTTCGACGACAGCACGCCCGGCGTGCCCGACGAGGAACTGCCGCGCCTGTTCGACCGGCTGTTCCGCGGCGAGACCTCGCGCAGCCGCGAGCTCGGCGGCTCCGGGCTCGGCCTGTCGATCTGCCGCGCGACCATCGAGGCGCACGGCGGCACCATCGAAGCGTCGGCATCGCCGCTCGGCGGGCTGCGCGTGACCATCACCCTGCCACTGGCCACCTCCTCATGACACGCATCGTCATCGTCGAAGACGAAACCGACATCGCCTCCGTGGTGCAGGACTACCTGCGCCATGCCGGCTACGAGACCACGCACTTCACCGACGGGCAGAGCGCGCTCGAGAGCATCGTGGCCACGCCGCCCGACCTCACGCTGCTCGACATCATGCTGCCGCGGCTGGACGGCATCGAGGTGCTGCGCCGCGCGCGCGAACACACCGCGCATCCGATCATCATGCTCACCGCGCGCATCGAAGAGGTCGACCGCCTGCTGGGCCTGGAGCTCGGCGCCGACGACTACGTGTGCAAGCCCTTCTCGCCGCGCGAACTGGTGGCGCGCGTGCGCGCCGTGCTGCGGCGCACCGCGCCCGGCAACATGCCCGGCCAGGGCTCTGCGCAGAACGATGCGCCGGGCCTGGTGATGGACGACGTGCACTGGCGCGCGTCGCTCGAAGGCACGCCGCTGAACCTCACGCGGCGCGAGTTCGGGCTGCTGCAGGTGCTGTCGCGGCACCCGGGCCGCATCTTCTCGCGCGCGCGGCTGCTGGAGCTGGCCTACGACGACACCGTGGACGTGACCGAGCGCGCCATCGACAGCCACGTGAAGAACCTGCGCCGCAAGCTCGGCGCGGTGACGCCGGAGCATGACTGGATCCGGTCGGTGTACGGCGTGGGCTTTGCCTGGGAAGCGCCCGTTCCGGCCTGAGCGCCGGACATCTTCCCGCCGCTCGCCGCTGCCTTACCGGTACGCCGCCAGCTCCTGCTTGGCGATGGCGTTGCGGTGCACCTCGTCGGGGCCGTCGGCCACGCGCAGGTGGCGCTCGTAGGCGTAGAAGTGGGTGAGCAGCGTGTCCTGGCTCAGGCCCATCGCGCCGAAGGCCTGCATGGCCCAGTCGATCACCTTCACGCAGTTGTTGGGCGTGAGCACCTTGATCATCGCGATCTCCTTCGCGGCGACCTTGTTGCCCACGGTGTCCATGCGGTAGGCGGCGTTGAGCACCATCCAGCGCGACTGCTCGATGAGCATGCGCGACTCGGCAATGCGCTCGCGCCACACGCCCTGCTCCGACAGCGGCTTGTGGAACGCGGTGCGGGACACCAGCCGCTGGCACATCATCTCCAGCGCCGACTCGGCCATGCCGATGGCACGCATGCAGTGGTGGATGCGGCCGGGGCCGAGGCGGCCCTGCGCGATCTCGAAGCCGCGGCCTTCGCCGAGCAGGATGTTCTCCACCGGCACGCGCACGTTGTCGAACACGATCTCGGGGTGGCCGAAGGGCGGGTCGTACATGCCGAGCAATTGCATGTCGCGCACGATGGTCACGCCGGGCGTGTTCTTCGGCACCAGGATCATCGACTGCTGTTTGTGGCGGTCGGCGTTGTCCGGGTCGGTCTTGCCCATCAGCACGAAGATCTCGCAGCGCTCGTGCATGGCACCGGTGATGTACCACTTGCGGCCGTTGATGACGTACTCGTCGCCTTCGCGGCGGATGCTGCAGCGGATGTTGGTGGCGTCGCTCGATGCCACTTCGGGCTCGGTCATCGCGAACGACGAGCGGATCTCCCCGGCCAGCAGCGGCGTGAGCCAGCGCTCCTGCTGGGCCTTGGTGCCGTAGCGCGCCAGCACTTCCATGTTGCCGGTGTCGGGCGCGGAGCAGTTGAAGATCTCGGCGCACCAGTAGCGCCGGCCCATGATCTCGCACAGCGGCGCGTACTCGACGTTGGTCAGGCCCGGGCCGTGCTCGGCCTCGGGCAGGAAAAGGTTCCACAGCCCGCGCTCGCGCGCCTTGGCCTTGAGGCCGGCCATCATCGGCAGCTCGGCATAGGGACGGCCGGCGCGGGCGTTGGCGGCCAGCTCTTCTTCACGGCGTTTTTCGTTCGGGTAGACGTGTTCGTCCATGAACTTCAACAACTCGTCGCGCAGCGCGATCACCTTCGGTGTGAATTCGAAATGCATCAGGCGTCCTTCAACAAAGTGCATTGAAGTTAAGCGGCGCAGCGGGTTTCGCACGGTCCTTCGCGCGACAGCCGCGCGGTGCGGCTGTCACCTGTGTGCCAGCGGCCGGCCGGCGCGAGAATGACGGCCCATGAACACCCAGAACAACGAGACACGGCAAAAACCCGCCGCGTTGCGCCCCGTGCGCAACGCGGCCACGCTCATCGTGCTGCGCGACGGCACGCACGGACTCGAGGTGCTGATGCTGCGCCGCGCCGAGAAGGCCGACGACCAGAACAGCGGCGCGAGCGTGTTCCCCGGAGGCGTGATCGATGCGCACGACCGCAGCCTTCACGCGCAGTGCAGCGGGCTCGACGATGCCGCCGCGAGCGCGCGCCTCGCGGTGCCCGAAGGCGGCCTCGACTACTACGCGGCCGCGATCCGCGAATGCTTCGAGGAGGCCGGCCTGCTGTTCGCGACGGACAAGGCGAGCCCGGGCCGGCTGGTGGCGCTCGACGGCATGCCGGCCGGGCAGCTTTCGGCCATGCGCCATGCAGCGGAACAAGGCACCGACGCGCTGGTTGCGATGTGCGAAGCCCACGGCTGGCAGCTGGCGGTGGACCGGCTCGCGTACTTCACGCACTGGCTCACGCCGCCGGGCATGCCGCGCCGCTTCGACACGCGCTTCTTCCTGGCATCGATGCCCGACGCGCAGACGGTGCGGCCCGACGGCCGCGAGACGGTCGAGCACCTGTGGCTGCAGCCTGCCGATGCCGTTTCCCCGGCGCGCGGACTCAAGCTGATGAACGTGACGCGGCGCATCCTCGAACAGCTCGCGCAGTTCTCGAGCGTGCGGGAACTCATGGACCATGCGCGCGGGCTGAAGCACATTCCGCGCGTCATGCCCCGGCTCGCGGACGGCCCACAGGGACGGCGGCCTGTGAACATGGAAGAGCCGGCATATGACGAGGTCGGGCGCGTCGACCCCGACGGCCAGGGCGGCGGGCGCTATGCGCTGGAGACCGGGCTGGTGATGCGGCTGTCGCCACGGGTCTGGCGCGTCACGGGGCCGGCCGATGCGACTGGCGCGCTGCCGCACAGCTATTTCGCTGGCATCGAAGGCGGCGACTGCGTGCTGATCGACCCTTCGCCGGCGAGCCCCGCGCACATCGCGGCGCTGCGCAATGCCGCGCCGGGCCATGTGCGCCGGATCTGGTCGACACAGGCGCTGCCGCTGGAAGACGCGGTGCGCGAAGCGTGGCCCGAAGCATCCGTGCTGCAACCCGCGCCCGGCGAATCGCTCGACCTCGGCGGCGCCACGCTGCAGGTGCTGAACGGCGCCGGGGGCCTGCAATTCCTGCTGGCCGAAGACGGCACGCTGTTCACCGGCACCGCCACCACCGCCGCCAGCACGGCCGACTGGATCGCCCCACGCCACGGATTCCTGCGCCGCCACGCCGTGACGTAAGAATCCCGTGGCATGCATCGTGCAAGATCGCGCCATGCTTCCCCTGTCTCCCGACGCGCTGCGCCAGCGGCTGCGGTCTTTTGCTTCCCGCGCGCAGCCGCTGCGCATCCTGCTCACGCTCGGCAGCCTGATGGCCGCCTGCGGCTACACCGGCCATCCCGACGCGGTGATCCCGTTGTTCCTCGGCGCCATCGCCAGCGCGCTCGCCGAGACCGACGACAGCTGGCGCGGCCGGCTTCGCGCGCAGATCGTCACGCTGGCCTGCTTCGCGGCGACGGCGTTCGCGGTGGAGGCGCTGTTCGGCCTGCCGTGGCTGTTCATCACCGGGCTCGCGCTCGCGGCCTTCTGCCTCACGATGCTGGGGGCCGTGGAGGCACGCTACAAGGCCATCGCCTATGCCACGCTGATCCTGGGGATGTACGCCACGCTCGGCATCGAGAACATGAGCTCGCACGGAACCACGGTCCACCGTGGCCGCGAGCCGCTGTTGCTGCTGGCCGGCGCGGCCTGGTACGGCGTGTTCTCGGTGCTCTGGTGCGCGGCCTTTCCGGCGCAGCCGGTGCAGGCACGGCTGGTGACGCTGTTCACGGTGCTGGGCAACTACGTGCGCTTCAAGGCCTCGCTGTTCGAGCCGCTGCGCGGCATCGACATAGAGCGCAAGCGGCTCGCGCTCGCGCAGCTCAATGCCGAGGTGGTGAGCGAGCTCAACGCGGCCAAGGAAAGCATCTTCCGCCGCATCGGCGCGCGGGCGCCGACCGGGCGCATCTCGCGCTACCGCGGCCTCTACCTGATCGCGCAGGACGTGCACGAGCGCGCCAGCTCCTCGCACGACGACTACAACGCGCTGGCCGACGCCTTCTTCCACAGCGACCTGCTCTACCGCTGCCAGCGCGTGCTGGGCCTGCAGGGTCTGGCGTGCCTGCGGCTGTCCGAATCGATCGCGCGGCGCGAGCCCTTCGACACCGGAACCGAGACCGTGCTGGCGCTGGCCGACCTGCGCAGCGCCATCGAACATGAGCGCGCGCGGGCCGCCACGCCCGAGCGGCTGGTGCTGCTCGCGTCGGTCGAGGCGCTGGCGCGCAACCTCGCGCAGCTCGACGGGCAACTGGCGGGCGCAAGCCAGCCTTCGGCGCGCGCCGGCCGTACCGAGATGGGCCTGTTCGACCGCTCGCCGCGTTCATGGCGCGACGCCGTGGAACGCGTGCGGCGGCAACTCACGGTGCGCTCGCCGCTGTTCCGCCATGCGCTGCGGCTGTCGATCGCGCTGGTGGCGGGCTACGGCGTGATGCAGGTCATCCATCCGGCGCAGGGCTACTGGATATTGCTGACCACGCTGTTCGTCTGCCAGCAGAGTTACGGCGACACCATCGCACGCATGGGCCAGCGCATTGCGGGCACGGCGCTGGGCGTGGTGGCGGGCTGGGCGCTGCTGCAGCTGTTTCCCCAGCCGCTGGTGCAGTCGGTCATAGCGGTGGCGGCGGGCGTGGTGTTCTTCGCGACCCGCACCACGCGCTACCTGCTGG
Organism: Variovorax sp. PMC12; assembly: GCF_003019815.1. NCBI lineage: Bacteria > Pseudomonadati > Pseudomonadota > Betaproteobacteria > Burkholderiales > Comamonadaceae > Variovorax > Variovorax sp. PMC12. The sequence continues at coordinate 5,239,722 of NZ_CP027773.1, read as the reverse complement.
CCACCGCGTCGATGACGCTGCTGGTGCTGATGTGCTTCAACCAGGTCGGCGACAGCGGCGTGCTGCTGGTGCCGCGGCTGGTTGACACCGCCATCGGCAGCGCGATCGCCGGGCTGGCGGTGCTGCTGGTGCTGCCGCACTGGCAGGCGCGCCGCATCAACGAACTGGCGGCCACGGCCATGCGCGGCCACGCGGGCTACCTGCGGCAGATCGTCGAGCAGTACCGCACCGGCGCGCGCGACCACCTCGACTACCGGCTGGCCCGCCGCAACGACCACAACGCCGACGCGGCGCTGTCCACCGCGGTGTCCGACATGTTCCGCGAACCGGGCTACGTGCGGCCGCGCGCGGGCGTGGCGCTGCGCTTCCTGATCCGCTCGCACACGCTGCTGAGCTATCTCTCGGCGCTGGGCGCGCACCGCGCGGCGCTGCCCGATTCGGCACAGATGGCGGTGCTGCGCAGCTCGGCGGAAGGCGCCATCGCGGCACTCGAGGCGCTGGCGGCGGGGCTGGACAGCGGCTCGGTGGACGGGCCGCGCGACACCGCGGCCGAGCAGGCCGCGCGCGCCGCGCTGGCCCAGGCGGCAGCGGCCGCCGGCGGCGAATCGAACCCGCAGGCGCGAACTTTCCACACCGAACTGGCTCTGATATGGCTGCAGATCGATGCCTTGCGCACCCACGCAAGCGAATGGCTGCAGCCCTCGGGCAGCGAAACGCCGACCGCGCCTGCCTGAGGGAGCATCCGTGCGATCAGGTCGGTTGAAAGTGGCCGCGCCGGACAGCCCCTGGCGCGGCAGGTAAAATTACCCCTTCATGTACCGCTGGTTTGCCGCTACTGTCCTTGCCATCATGTTGTCCTGCTACGGTTTTGCCGTGCTTGCCCACAACATGATCGGTGCCGGCCATTCGCATGCCCAGCAGGCGCAGTCCTCGCAAACCACCCTGACCTCCAAGACGCTCGTCGCCGCCGCATCGCTGGCCGACGGCGCCCTTTCCGACGGCAAGGCCCTGGTCGCCGATGCCGACCCGGCACCCGACGATGCCAATTCGCTCGATGAAGCCGGCTCCGAACACGCCGAGCTGGTCGACGCCCGCAACGACATTCCCCTGCCGCTCCTTCTTTCGGAGCAGCCACCCAAGCTCGGCCTGACCACCACGGTCTCGCCGTTCCTCGCCCGGCCCAAGCGGCCACCCCGCGCCGCGCTCTTCGTCGCCTGAGGCCGCAAGGCCCTGCGCGACCGGGAGCCGCCACGGCTCCCGCCTCCCCTGATCCGGGCCTGCCGCCCAATCGGCGGCACCCGGCATCGCCCAGACAGCAATTTCGTTTTTTTCGGCCGTTCGCCGCTGCGCACGCCAATTCGCACCGCACGGCGCCGGTCGTCCAACAAGCATCAAGGAATCATCACAATGAACAACAGCCCTCCCGTCTACGCCAGCACCGACCTGCCGCTGGCCTCGTCCCAGGAACGCAACCGCGTCCTGCGCAACACCTACTGGCTGCTCGCGCTGTCGATGCTGCCCACCGTTCTCGGCGCCTGGATCGGCGTTTCCACCGGCTTCTCGCGCGCCATGTCGCCGGGCATCGGCCTGATGGTGTTCCTCGGCGGCGCCTTCGGCTTCATGTACGCCATCGAGAAAACCAAGGAATCCGCCGCCGGCGTGCCGGTGCTGCTGGCCTTCACCTTCTTCATGGGCCTGATGCTGTCGCGCCTGGTCGGCACCGTGCTCGGCCTGCAGAACGGCGCCAGCCTGGTCATGACGGCCTTCGCCGGTACCGGCGCGATCTTCCTGGGCATGGCGACGCTGTCGTCGGTCATCAAGCGCGACCTGTCGGGCATGGGCAAGTGGCTCTTCATCGGCGCCATCCTGCTGCTGGTGGCGGGCATCGCCAACTTCTTCCTGAAGTCGAGCGCGCTGATGATGACGCTGTCGGTGCTGGCCATCGGCATCTTCTCGGCCTTCATCCTGCACGACCTCAAGCGCGTGAAGGACGGCCTGGAGACCAACTACATCTCCGCCACGCTGGGCGTCTACCTCAGCATCTACAACGTGTTCCAGTCGCTGCTGGCCCTGCTAGGCATCGCCGGCGGCCGGGACGAATAACACCACCCAGGAAGGAAAGGAACTCCCCATGCGCCTCACCACCAAGGGCCGCTTCGCGGTCACGGCGATGATCGACATCGCCTTGCACGGACGCTCGGGTCCGGTCACGCTGGCGTCGATCAGCATGCGCCAGCGCGTCTCGCTGTCCTACCTGGAGCTGCTGTTCGGCAAGCTGCGCCGCAACGACCTGGTCGAGTCGACACGGGGCCCGGGCGGCGGGTATTCTCTGAGCCGGAAGGCTGCGGATATTTCCGTGGCCGACATCGTCCTCTCGATCGAGGAACACGATGCCGAATCCAACCGCCAGCGCGGCGCCGACGCGCCTGGCGAACCCGGCCGCTGCGAAATCGACGAACTCTGGGCCACCGTGAACCTGCGGGCGGTCGAGTTCCTCAAGTCGATCTCGCTGCAAAGCCTGGTCGACGAACAGAAGGCCAAGGGCGTCCAGGCCGCCGTGCGGACCGACAGCCGGCGCACGCCGGCCGGCCAGCCGGCCGCGCGCAAGCCTTTCGTCGTCGACGCGCCGAACTCGGTGTTCGCACTGGGACGGCGCCAGCAGAGCGCCAGCTAGCTCCAAGCCAGCCACCGCCATAGCGGCCCATGCGGCAGGGCCCGCCGCCACGGATCGACGTGGCGGCGGGCTCGTGCCTGCATGGGCTTTTTGTCGTTGGTTTCAGCCCTTGGAAGGCTAAGGAATTCTTCATGTTGCGACGCAACACGAGCGGCACAATGCACCAACTTTGTGCAAATCACACCCGCGCGACCCGGACGACTCCGGCTCGCGCCGAAACGCGTTTCTCGACGGCCATGACCTCCAAGCTCCTGTTTTCGCTTTCGCTGCTTTCCGTGCTCGTGCTCGCCGCATGCGGCGCCAAGCAGCCTCCCGCCACCGCCGACACGCCGCCGCCCGAAGTCGGCGTGGTCACGCTGCGTGCCACCGACGTACCGGTGCACACCGAACTGGCGGGCCGCACCGCCGCTTTCCGCGTGTCCGAAGTGCGGCCGCAGGTCAACGGCATCGTGCGCAAGCGCCTGTTCGAGGAAGGCAGCATGGTCCGCGCGGGCCAGGTGCTTTATGAGATCGAGCCCGGCCCCTTCGAGGCCGCGCACGAACAGGCCCAGGCCGCGCTCGCCACCTCGCAGGCCGGCATCGCGAGCCTGCGGGGCAAGGCCGGGCGCTTCGGCGAACTGGTCAAGGCCAATGCGGTGAGCCGCCAGGAGCACGAGGAGGCGCAGGCCGCGCTGGTGCAGGCAGAGGCCGGCGTGAAGGCCGCGCAAGCGGCGGTGAAGGCGGCGCGCATCAACCTCGGCTTCACCCGCATCACCGCGCCCATCGCGGGACGCATCGGGCGCTCCAGCGTGACCGAAGGCGCGCTGGTGGCGCCGGGCCAGACGGTGGCGCTGGCCACCATCCAGCGGCTGGACCCGATCTATGTCGACGTGGTGCAGTCGAGCCTGGATCTGACGCGGCTCAAGCGCCGCTTCATCTCCGGCGACATGGCGCCCGCCAGCGCGCAGGTCGGCCTGCGCATGGAAGACGGCCTGCCCTATTCGCACACGGGCACCATGAAGTTCTCCGAAGTCGCGGTCGATCCGGCCACGGGCTCGGTCACGCTGCGCGCGGAGTTCCCGAACCCGCAGGGGTTGCTGCTGCCCGGCATGTACGTGCGCGCGCAGGTCGAGTCCGGCGTGGAGCGGCAGGCCATCCTCGCGCCGCAGCGCGGCGTGGCACGCAACGAGAAAGGCGAGCCCACCGCCCTGGTGGTCGGCGCGGGCGACAAGGTCGAGTTGCGCGCACTGGAGCTGCGCACCACCACGGGCGACCAGTGGATCGTGAGCAAGGGCCTGCGCGAAGGCGACCGCCTGGTGGTCGACGGGCTGCAGCGCGCCCAGCCCGGAGCCAAGGTGAAGCCGGTACCGGTGACGGCCGCGAACACCGCCACGGCTTCTTCCGCAGATTGAGCAACCCGACGTGATCGCGAATTTCTTCATCCACCGGCCCGTGTTCGCATGGGTCATCGCCATCCTCATCATGCTGGCGGGCGGCGTGGCCATACGCACGCTGCCGGTTTCGCAGTACCCGGACATCGCGCCGCCCACCGTCGTCGTCTCGGCCAACTACCCCGGCGCATCGGCGCAGGCGGTGGAGAACAGCGTGACGCAGGTGCTCGAGCAGCAGCTCAAGGGCATCGACGGCCTGCTGTACTTCAAGTCGACGAGCAGCTCGGCCGGCTATGCCGACATCAGCATCACCTTCCGCCAGGGCATCGACCCCGACACCGCGCAGGTGCAGGTGCAGAACAAGGTCAGCCAGGCCACCAGCCGGCTGCCGCAGGCGGTGCAGCAACAGGGCGTGACGGTCTACAAGTCGCAGAACAACTTCCTGCTGATCGTGGCGCTCTACGACGCGACCGACCGCCGCACCGACACCGACGTGGCCGACTGGATGGCCAGCAACCTGCGCGACCCGGTGAGCCGCGTCGACGGCGTGGGCTCGGTGCAGGCCTTCGGCGCGGCGTATGCGATGCGCATCTGGCTCGACCCGCACCGGCTGGCGAGCTACCAGCTGATGCCGTCGGACATCACCGCCGCCATCACCGCGCAGAACACGCAGGTGTCGGTCGGCGAGATCGGCGCGCGGCCGTCGCCCGCCGGCCAGCAGCTCAACGCGACCGTGACCGCGCTCTCGCGGCTGCAGACGCCCGAGCAGTTCCGCGGCATCGTGCTCAAGACCCAGGCCGACGGCGCCGTGGTGCGGCTGGGCGACGTGGCGCGCGTGGAAATCGGCAACGAGTCGTACGCTGAAACCACGCGCCTGAACGGCCACCCCGCAGCCGGCGCGGCCATCATGCTGGCGCCCGGCGCCAATGCGCTGACCACCGCCAGGGCGGTGAAGGCGCGCATCGCCGAAATGGAGCCCTCGCTGCCCGCCGGCCTGCGCGTGGCCTATGCGGAGGACACCACGCGCTTCGTGAAGATCTCGATCCAGTCGGTGCTCAAGACGCTCCTGGAGGCCATCGCGCTGGTGGTGGTGGTGATGTTCCTGTTCCTGCAGAACTGGCGCGCCACCGTGATCCCGGCCATCACCGTGCCGGTGGTGCTGCTGGGCACCTTCGGCGTGCTGGCGGCCTTCGGCTATTCGATCAACGTGCTCACGCTGTTCGGCATGGTGCTGGCCATCGGCCTGCTGGTGGACGACGCCATCGTGGTGGTGGAGAACGTCGAGCGCGTCATGCACGAGGAAGGGCTCGACGCGAAGGCCGCCACCATCAAGTCGATGAAGGAGATCACCGGCGCGCTGGTGGGCATTGCGGTGGTGGTGTCGGCGGTGTTCCTGCCGATGACCTTCTTCGGCGGCTCGGTGGGCGTGATCTACCGGCAGTTCTCGGTGACGATCATCGCGTCGATGGCGCTGTCGGTGTTGGTGGCCATCGTGCTGATCCCGGCGCTGTGCGCACGCTTCCTGAAGCCGGGCGTGCCGCCGCGCACGCGCGGTTTCCTCGGTGCGTTCAACCGGCGCTTCGACGCCGCGCAGGGCCGCTATGTGGGGCTGCTGGGCCGCATGCTGCGCAAGCCGCTGCGCTTCACCGCCGTGTATGCCGCCATCGTGGCGGGCATGGGCCTGCTGTACCTGGGCCTGCCTGGCGGTTTCCTGCCGGAGGAAGACCAGGGCAGCGTGATGGTGCAGGTCTCGCTGCCGGCCGGCGCCACGCAGAGCCGCACCGACGCCGTGAACAGGGCGGTCGAGAAGCACTTCCTGGAAACCGAGAAGGACACCACCGACACCATCTTCACGCTGGCGGGCTGGAGCTATGCCGGCTCGGGGCAGCACACGGGCATGGCCTTCGTCTCGCTCAAGGACTGGTCGCAGCGCAAGGACCCGGAAAAGCGTGCGCACGCCATCGTCGAGCGCGCGAGCGCCGCGCTCTCGAAGCAGCAGCGCGACGCCGAGGTCTACGGCATGGTGCCGCCGCCCATCGAGGGCCTGGGCCAGTCCAACGGCTTCGAGTTCTGGCTGCAGGACACCTCCGGCATGGGCCCCGACAAGCTGGTGCACAAGCGCGAGGCGCTGGTGCGCGACGCCAACAAGGACAGGCGCCTGCAGTCGGTGCGCGCCAACAGCATCGCCAACACGCCGCAGCTGCAGGTCGACATTGACCAGGTCAAGGCGTCGGCGCTGCGGCTGTCGCTGGACGACGTGAACACCACGCTGGGCATTGCCTGGGGCGGCAACTACGTCAACGACTTCATCGACCGCGGCCGCGTGAAGCGCGTGTACGTGCAGGCCGACGCGCCCTACCGCTCGGCCCCCGAGGACATGGGCCAGTGGTTCGTGCGCGGCAGCACCGGCGCGATGACGCCGTTCTCGGCCTTCGCCACCACGCGCTGGTCGCAGGGCGCGTCGCAGCTGGAGCGCTACAACGGCCTGCCCGCGGTGCAGATCCAGGGCGCGGCCGCGCAGGGCACGAGCTCCGGCACGGCCATGTCTGCGGTCGAGGCCATCGCCAGGAAGCAGGCGGGCACCGGCCACGCATGGAGCGGGCTGTCCTACCAGGAGCGCCTGTCGGGCGGGCAGGCGCCGCTGCTGTTCGCGGTGTCGATCCTCGTGGTGTTCCTGTGCCTGGCCGCGCTGTACGAAAGCTGGTCGGTGCCGTTCTCGGTGATGCTGGTGATTCCGCTGGGCGTGCTGGGCGCGGTGATTGCCGCGTCGCTGCGCGGGCTGTCGAACGACATCTACTTCCAGGTCGGCCTGCTCGCGACCATCGGGCTGTCGGCCAAGAACGCGATCCTGATCATCGAGTTCGCGGAAGCGGCGCTGCGCCGCGGCGTGCCGCTGCTCGACGCGGTGGCCGAGGGCGCGCGCCTGCGGCTGCGGCCGATCCTGATGACCTCGCTGGCCTTCCTGGCCGGCGTGGTGCCGCTGGCGCTGGCCACGGGCGCGGGCTCCGCGAGCCAGGTGGCCATCGGCACCGGCGTGTTCGGCGGCGTGCTGACGGCCACCGCGCTGGGCATCTTCTTCGTGCCGCTGTTCTACCTGCTGGTGAAGCGGCTGGCGGGGCGCTGGGGCAGAAGCAGGCTGGGGACGAAACAGGCGGCCTGAGCAACCGTGCCGTCAGCGCCGGCGCGGAGCGGTCGCCACCGAGGCCTGCGCCTCGATCAGGTCATACAGCGCCTGCGCGGCCGGCGAGAGCCGCGCCGTCTTGCGCGTCATCAGCACCAGCGTGCGCGACACCTTGGGCTCCGTGAGCTCGACGATCCGCAGCGTGGGGTAGGCGCCTTTCTGCAGCGCAAGCCGCGGCACCACGGCGGCCGCCACGCGCTCGGCGACCAGCCCCACTGCCGTCGAGCTGCGCTGCACTTCGTAGAAGGGCTTCAGGTTGGCGGCGGCCGCGCCCAGCGCCAGGTCGAGCAGCGGCCGGTTCTCGCTTGCGTGGCCCGCGAAGATCAGCGGGTGCGGTTCGAGCTGGCGCCAGGCGATGCGCTTGCGCTGCGCCAGCGGATGCGCCTCGTGGCAGATGAGCACGTATTCGTCCTCGATCAGCGGCACGCTCTGCAGCTCCGGCGCGTGCGCGCCCGCCATGCCGATGCCGAACTCGACCTCGCGGTGCAGCACCGCATTCGCCACCGCCGATGACGAGTGGTCCAGTATCTTGATGCGGTTGTGCGGATGCCTGGCCGAATAGGCCTGCATGATGCGCGGCAGGAACTGCACGCCCGCCGTGGGCACGCAGGCGATCGACACGTCGCCGCGCTCCGCCTTGCCGGTCTCGCGGATCTCGAGCAGCGAATCGGCCAGTTCCACCAGCAGCCGCCGCGCGCGCGGCACGAAGTCGCGGCCGATGGTGGTGAGCGCCACCGAGCGCGTGGTGCGCTCCACCAGCGCCACGCCCAGGAAGTCCTCGAGCTTGCGCAGCCGCTGCGTGATGGCGGTCTGCGTGACGTTGAGCGCGCCGGCCGCTGCCTGGAAGCTGCCTTCGTCGGCAATGGCCACGAAAGCCTGGATGCCGAGGATGTCGATCTTCATCAGATTTATGAATCAATGGGCAGAATAAATTCATTTTACGTAGCGCTCCCTGCTCGGCAGACTCGCCGCCAGAACAGCAAAGGAACCCCGCGATGACCTGGTCAGCCAAGCAATATTCAGCCTTCGAAGAAGAACGCACCCGCCCCGTGCGCGACCTCGTGGCCGCCCTGCCGCAGCGCGAAGTGCGCAGCGCCGTCGACCTGGGCTGCGGCCCCGGCAACTCCACCGAAGTGCTGGCGCAACGCTTTCCCGGCGCGCTGGTCAGCGGCATGGACAGCTCCGACGACATGATCCAGGCCGCACGCAAGCGCATGCCCGGCGTGAACTTCGAGGTGGCCGACATCGCCACCTGGCGGCCCGCGCAGCCGGTCGACGTGATCCTGGCCAACGCCTCGCTGCAATGGCTGCCCGACCACGCCACGCTCTACCCCCGGCTGGCGCAGCAGCTCGCGCCCGGCGGCAACCTCGCGATCCAGACGCCCGACAACCTCGAAGAACCCGCGCACCGGCTCGCCCGCGAAACAGCGAAAGACCCGCGCTGGGCCGACCGCATCGGCGACGTGCGCCACCCGGCGCGGCACGGCGCCATCGACTACTACGAGATGCTGCAACCGCATTGCAGCCGCGTGGACGTGTGGCGCACCACCTACTACCACCCGCTGGCGGGTGGCGCGCCGGCGGTGGTCGAATGGTTCAAGGGCTCGGCGTTGCGGCCGTACCTTGGGCTGCTCGACGCGGAGCAGCAGGCGGGCTTTCTCGCGAGCTACCTGGCAGCCGTCGCGAAGGCCTATCCGGCGCTGAAGGACGGCAGCGTGCTGCTGCCGTTTCCGCGGCTCTTCATCGTTGCGACGCGCTGACGCGTCTCAGGGCTGGCGCTCACTGTGGCGCCAAGACACCGAACTTGCGCAGATGGGACTTCAGCACGGCGGCTCCACTGCGCCCGTCGTACAGGAAGGCGTGCAGCCCGGCCCGGCGGGCTCCTTCCACATTCTCGAGCCTGTCGTCGATGAACAGCGTCGTGCTTGCATCGGCGCCAACCGCCTTCAATGCTCGCTCGAAGTGGAGCATGCTGGGTTTCGCGGCACCCAGCGCGCATGAGTACAACTCTCCATCGAACATCGACGCATAGCCCAGTTCGGTCGACATGAACCTCGCACGCAGGGCCTGCTGGTTGCTGGCGATGTAGCACCGCTTTCCGCTCGACCTCACAGCGCTTATTGCCTCCTGCACATCGGTGTGCGGCAGGATGGACAGCATGGCTTGGAGAATGGACGGCTTGTGCGCCACGCGATCCCAGGACTTCAGCACATCGAGAAGCGCTTCGTCGAAGCCGTCAGTCGTGGTCCGTCGAGGCCGACAGCAGTTCCCACGCATCGATCTCGCTCGACATGACCGCCAGCTTGTCCCGTACCAACCGGAGCGCGTCCCTGCCGAGCAACAGATGCACTGGCGGGTTCTCGTCGGCCACGATGCGCAGCAAGGCTTGCGCGGCTTTGGCGGGGTCGCCCGCCTGCTTGCCGTCTTTCTCCTGGCGCGCCTTGCGGATCGGTTCGAACAGCGCGTCGTAGTCGGGCAGCGTGCGTTCCGTGCGCACCATCGAACGCCCGGCCCAATCGGTGCGAAAGGAGCCTGGCGCAACCGCGGTCACCTTCACGCCGAAGCCTGCGACTTCCTTGGCCAGCACTTCCGAAATACCTTCGAGCGCGAACTTGCTGCCGCAGTAATACGCGATGCCGGGCATCGTGATGAAGCCGCCCATCGAAGTGATGTTGACGATATGCCCGCTGCGGCGCTCGCGCATTGACGGCAGGACGGCCTTGGTCATGGCTACGGCGCCGAAGACGTTGACGTCGAACTGGCGACGCATCGCATCGAGGCCGGATTCCTCGAGCGTGCCCTCGTGGCCGTAGCCCGCGTTGTTCACGAGTACGTCGATAGGCCCGACCCGTTGCATGACGGCGGCTACAAGCGGCTCGATGGCGTCGAAGTCGGTCACGTCGAGCATCACGGCATGGGCGCGGCCAGGGGCGAGTGCTTCGAAGGCGCCGCGCGCAGCCTCGCCTCGCACGGTGCCGACGACGACGTGGCCGTCCGCGAGCGCAGCCCGCGCGAAGGCGTCACCAAAGCCCGAGCTGACGCCGGTGATGAGGAATGTCCTGGAGGAAGATGCAGCCATGTGGGCTCCTTGAGAAATGGATGCCTCATGCTATGAAACGGGGCCTGCAACAGGAATGCCCGTCTCGCTGAGTTGCTTGCCTGAAACTCCAGCCCGCTGGAAAGAGGCGGCCCGATCTGGCAAATTGGCCGCATCGAACACCCCGCCCCCACCCACGATGACCGTGCCTCCGCTCCCGCCATTGGCCATGCAGGCACGCATGGTCGAACTGCTCGGCTCCCTCGCGCCGACGGAAGGCTACAACCTCACCGCCCTGCCCGATGTGCGCTTCCTGCGCTCGAACCGCCCCTTGAGCCGCGCGCCGGTGCTGTATGACCCTGGCATCGTGATCGTCTGCCAGGGCCGCAAGCGCGGCTTTCTCGGCGACGAGGTGTATCTGTACGACGCACAGCATTACCTGGCAGTGTCGGTGCCGGTGCCGTTCTCGATGGAAACGGACGCCACCGCCGAAGAACCTTTGCTGGCCATCTATTTCCGGCTCGACTTCAGCGTGGCCGCCGAACTCATGCTCCAACTCGACGAACAGGGGCTGGCGGCGCAGGCCGCACCCCGGGGCCTGATGTCCACGCCGATGGACGCCATGCTCGCTCAGTCGGTGCTGCGCTTTCTCGAAGTCATGCGCGTCCCTTTGGAAGCAGTGGTGCTCGGTCCGGCGCTGGTGCGCGAGATCTACTTTCGCGTGCTCACCGGCGAGCAGGGCGCCTCGATGCGCAATGCGCTCACGCGGCAAGGACAGTTCGGCAAGATCGCGAAAGCCATCCGGAAGATCCACGCCTCTTTTGCGGAAGCGCTCGACATCGGTCAACTGGCCGGCGAGGCCGGCATGAGCCCGCAGTCGTTCCATGCGCACTTCAAGACGGTCACGGCCACTTCGCCCATGCAGTACCTCAAGTCGACGCGGCTGCATCAGGCACGGCTGATCATGGCCCGCAGCGAGGTGACTGCAGCCGTGGCCGGTTCGCAAGTCGGCTACGAGAGCGCGTCGCAGTTCAGCCGCGAATTCAAGCGCATGTTCGGACGCGGCCCCGCCGAAGAAGCGGAGCGCATGCGCAAGGCGTTCGCGCTGCCCGACCCGTTGCCCTCATCTGTCTACGTCGCTTCGCACTGACAGCCCGCCCTCAGGGCGAGAAGCCCGAGCGGCGCACCACCGGCTCCCACTGCTGCCTGTAGGCCTTGAGCATCTGCGCGGTTTCCGCGGTCGAGCTCACCACCGGCGTGATGTAGGCCGCCTCGGCCGCCTTCTGCAGCCCCGGATCGCGCATCGCTTCGCGGATGGCGCCGGCCACCAGCTGCACCTTGGCCGGTGACATGGTGCTGGGCGCGAAGAAGGTGTTCCAGCCGTCGGCGTCGATCTTCATGCCGGCCTCGCGGAAGGTCGGGATCGCGGGCGCAAAGCTCGCGCGCTTCTTGCCCGACACCGCCAGGATGCGGATCTTGCCGGCCAGGTGCTGCGCGTAGAGCGAATCCAGCGTGTCGATGGCGATCGGCAGCGTGCCGCCGATCAGGTCGGCCGACAACGGCGCCGATCCGCCGTAGCCCTTGATCTGCGGCTGCACGCTCAGCGCGTCGCCCACCATCAGGCCGAAGAAGTGAGGCAGGCTGCCGGTCGCGGGCACGCCGAACACGGCCTCTTCCGGATGCGCCCAGAGCCGGCCCACCAGGAACATGGCGCGGTCGAGCTGCAGCTTCTGGCCCACGGCCAGCGCGAAGTCGTAGCTGCTGACTTGCGACACCGGCACGAAGTCCTTGTCGGGGTCGTAGCCCACGTCCTTGATGACCAGCGGCGCGACCACCATCACGGCGGGGTTGCCGAGCATCAGCACGTTCTGCCCCGCTGGCGTGCGCCGCACTTCCTTGGCCGCGAGCCGTCCGCCCTCGCCCGGCTTGTTCTCGACCGTCACGGCCACGCCGAGCTTGGCGCCCAGCCGCTCCGCAACCAGGCGCGCGATGCGGTCCGTGGTGCCGCCGGCCGCGTAGCCGACCACCAGGGTCAAGGGGCCGTCCAGCGCCTGCTGCGCCTGGACCTGGGCACCGGAAATGCAGGCGGCGAGCCCGAGGCCCCACGCCAAGAGCCTGCGCCTGGAAAAGAATGCAACCATGGGGGTTTCCTGAGAGCGGTGGTTGTGAGCGGTCATGCGCGATGCCGTCGTGGCGAAAATCGCCTGCCGTTCCTGATCGCTGTTTGTGAAAATTTGTGAGCGGTTTATACGCAGGTAACAAACAGTTGATCTAATCCATCACCTGCTTTCGAGGCCGGTGGACCACACAACGCCCAGTACCCTTAACCCATCCGTATGCAAGTGTTTCCCGACGCGGGTTCGTTGCGCGAGCCGCGATCCCTGGACGACCTGCTGCTCTACAGGTTGTCGCGCGCCATGCGCACCAGCAGCGGCATGGCGACCCGCATGGTCGAGGGCGGCTTCGGCATCACGCGGCGCGAGTGGGGAATGATCGGCACGCTCGCGCAGCGCGGCGAGATGACATCGTCCGCGCTGGCCGCGCACCTGCACCTGGACCGGGTGCGTACCTCGCGCGGGCTGCGCAGCCTCGTCGAGAAGAAGCTGGTGGTGCGCAGGCAGGATGCCGAGGACCGGCGCGAGGTTCACGTACGCCTGAGCGCCTCTGGCGAGCAGCTGTACGGCAAGCTGTTCCCGCGCATCGCGGGGCTCAACACCGAACTGCTCGAGGGCATCACGCCCGCGCACCTGGAGATCTTTCTCCAGTGCCTGCGGCACCTGGAGCAGCGCGGCAATGAACTGAGCGCGCAGGGCGTGGTCATGGAAAAGGCCGACCGGCGCTCGGGCGGCACGCGCCACCGCTGGCCCGAGCGGGAGGCCGGCGGCGGCAGCTGAAGGCAGCGGCGGGCTCAGGCCTGCACGTCCACCGTGCCGCCGATGGGAACGCCTTCGGCATTGGTGCGGATGCCGCCGCTCTTCTTGGCGCCGTCCACCGCGTTGGAGACCGATTCCAGCGCCTCCTTCTGGACCTGCGAGGTCCGCAGCATGTTGATCTGCTGCTGCAGCATGAGGACCTGCGCGGCCATCGACTGGAGCTGCATCTGGATCGCCTTGCGCGCTTCGTCAGTGGGCGCCTCGATCAATTCGCCCTGCGTTTCCGCGATCTTCTTCTGCGTGTCGGTGATCTGCCGCTGGATCCTTGCGATCTGGGCGTTCACGTCATTCCCACCGCCGCTCGCGGGAGTCGTCGCTCCAATGGCTGCAACCATGTTTTCCTCCGTCCTTTGTGTGTCGACCAGAGGCTTATCGGCAGCGTGCCGAAAAAATGAAGGCCCGCGTCGTCATTTTTGCGGCAGATACGGCGCGATGTACCTGAAGGCATTGGCCACGTAGGCCTCTTTCTCGCCCACCGGCGCCACGTAGTGCAGCGCCGCCTCGGCGGCCTCCCGCCCCTCGGCGCGCGCGATGATCCACGCGGCCAGGTAGGGCGACGCGAAGCAGCCGCCCGCCGTCGCGACATTGCCGCTGGCAAAGAAGGGCTGGTTCAGCACTTCGACGCCGGCCGCCTGCACCCATGGCTTGGTGGTCAGGTCGGTACAGGCCGGCACGCTGCCCAGCAGGCCCAGCTTGGCAAGGATCAGGGTGCCCGAGCACTGCGCCGCGATGAGCTGGCGGCCCGGGTCCAGCGCCAGGCGCTCCATCAGCTCCGCGTTCTCGACCACCTCGCGCGTGCGCACGCCGCTGCCGACCACCACCGCCTGCGCCGAGCGCGCCTCCTCGAGCAGCGACTGCGCGCGCACGGCGACGCCGTTCATCGACGTGACCTCCGGCGTCGGGCAGCAGAGCGTCACGCGCCAGCCGGGCTTCCTGATTCGGTTGAGCACGCCCAGCGCGATGAGCGAGTCGAGTTCATTGAAGCCGTCGAAGGTGAGGATGGCGATGTGCATGGCGTTCTTGTGTGTGCGGGAAAGCGGGTCCGTCCATCTTAGGCAAGACGATCAATACAATCAAAAAATTGTCATGCATACATCGCACCGATGGCCGAAGCCCGCTACAAGCAACTGGTCGATGAACTCGCCGCCGAGATCCGCGCGGGCCGGTTGAAGCCCGGCACCCGCCTGCCCACGCACAGGCGCCTGGCCGAGCGCCACGGCCTCGCGCTGGTGACAGCGTCGCGCGTCTACGCCGAACTCGAAGCCATGGGCCTGGTCAGCGGCGAGGTCGGCCGCGGCACCTTCGTGCGCGAAGCGACCATTCCCCGCGACAAGGGCATCGACCAGCAGGCCGTGGCGGCGGGCCAGGTCGACCTGAACTTCAACTACCCCTCGCTGCCCGGGCAGGCCGAACTGCTGCGCGGCGCGCTGCGGCAGCTGGCCGCCGGCGGCGAGCTCGACGCGATGCTGCGCTACGCGCCGCACGGCGGCCGCATGCACGAGCGCGCCTGTGTCGCGCGGCATCTCGCGTCACGCGGGCTCGACGCGCTCGACCCGTCGCGCGTGCTGCTGGTCGACGGCGCGCAGCACGGCCTCGCGGTCACGGCCATGGCGCTGCTGCAGCCCGGCGACGTGGTGGCGGTCGATGCCCTCACCTATCCCGGCTTCAAGGTGCTGGCCGAGGCGCACCGGCTGGAGCTGGCCCCCATCCCGGCATCGGGCGCAGGCCCCGACCTCGACGCGCTGGAGCGCCTGTGCGCGCGCCGCCGCGTGCGTGCCATCTATGCGATGCCGACGCTGCACAACCCGCTGGGCTGGGTGATGAGCACGAGCCGCCGGCGCCGGCTGGCAAGCATCGCCCGCAGGCACGGCCTGCTCGTCATCGAGGACGCGGCCTACGCCTTCCTGGCCGACGATCCGCAAGACATGCCGCCGCCACCGCTGGCCACGTTGCTGCCCGAATCGACCGTGTACGTCTCGGGCCTGTCGAAGAACGTGGCGACCGGGCTGCGCGTGGGCTTCGTCGTGGCGCCGCAGGCCTGGGTGCCGAAGATCGAACGCGCCATCCGGGCCACGACCTGGTGCACGCCCGGCGTGACAACGGCCATTGCCTGCGCATGGCTGGAAGACGGCACCGTCGAGCGGCTCGAATCCGAAAAGCGGCACGACGCCGCGGTGCGCCAGGCCATCGTCGACGAAACGCTCGCGGGCATGCGCTTCGTGCGCCATCCGTCGTCGTACTTCGTGTGGCTGCCCTTGCCCGAGGAAACGCGCGCCGACCACGTTTCGGCGGCGCTGATGCGCGAAGGCATCTCGGTATCGACGGCCGAGCCCTTCGCCACGTCGAAGCACGTGCCGCATGCGCTGCGGCTGGCGCTGGGCTCCGTCGGGCTGCCGAGCTTGCGCAGTGCGCTGCTGACCGTGCGGCGGGTGATTGGCGAGTAGCCGGCGTCACTACACTGCCCCGATGTCCCCCGCCCCGCCACCACGCAGCGCACGAGATCGCCTGACTGCCTGCTACCGCAGCGGCGACGCCATGCGCAGCCGCAGCGTGAGCGACCTGGTGCTGACGGGCACGCTCGACGTGCCCAAGCCTCCCACGCGCCTGACCGCGGACTGGGAGCGCGAGATCTCCACGCAGCTTGCGCTGGAGCCCGGCGACGTCGAGCAGTTGCCGCTGGCGCGCGCACGCACGCGCTGGCCGGACTACCGGCAATGCGTGCAGGCCGCGACGGACTGGACGGAGGCACTCGGACTGCCCGGCGTGCTCGCCGCGAGCGACGTCGCGCTCATGGCTTGCCGCGGCGCGCGGTATCACCACGACGGCGCGCAATACGGCGGCGCGGCCTTCTGCAATCTCTTCATGAGCGAAGACAAGGGTCTCGACCTGCACTTTCCCTGTGCGGACATTCGAATTCCGCTGATGCGCGGCACGGTGGTGGTCTTCGACACCGGCCAGCCGCATGCCGTGATTCCGCGCGGCGGCAGCACCGGTTTCGACGCGGCCGACTTCGCGCCCGAACGCGATTGCACGCTGGTGTTCCTGACGTGGGAGCTGCCGATCGAAGACGCGCTGGTGGGCAAGGCGCTTCAGATCGCCTTCGACGTCGATCCTTCGGCTGCCTCGCGGCTCGACGAAGAACAGGTCTTGGTGAACGGCGCGCCGGCGGCGCTCTGCCCGTCGTCAGGCCTGTGGCTGGTGGGCACCGGCTGAGTCCCGATCGGCGGGCCGGGCTTCTTCGGGCGCACCTTGTCGATCAGCCTCTGCTCCACCGACGAGGTGCCCGACACCGACAGTTGCGCGAGCACGCCTGTGTCCAGCCCCAGGGCGATGGCCGCCACGCCGCACAGCAGCGCCGCGCCGATGCCGCGGCGGATCCATTCGCCCGCGCCCAGCGATTTCTTCATGGCCCTGAACAGGCGCCCGCCGACCAGCAGCGCGCACGCCAGTGAAGTCGCCGCGCCTGCCGCATAGGCCAGCAGGAGCAGCGAGGTCTTCGCGCTCGCACCGCCCAGTGCCGCGCCGGTCAGCACCAGGCCGAGGATCGGCCCGGCGCAAGGCGCCCACAGCAGCCCCGTGGCCACGCCCAGCAGTACCGATGCGACGAAGGACGAGCGCCCGCCTCGCCCCGCGCTGCCGTTGCCGCCGGCCGTTGCCGACAGCCGCTCGCCCCAGTTCACCAGCGGCCGAGCGAGCCGCTGCGCCAGTTGCGGGAAAAGAAGCGTGACGCCGAACAGCGCCATCAGCACGATCGCTGCCATCCGCCCGTACTGGTTGGCCTCCACCGCCCAGCCACCGCCCACCGCAGCCAGCGACGCCACGCCGGCGAAGGTGAGCGCCATGCCGAGCAGCAGCGGCAGGCCGCCCTTGAGAAAAGGCTGGTCGCCGCGCGCGAACACGAAGGGAAGCACCGGAAGAATGCAGGGGCTGAGGATGGTCAGCACCCCGCCGAGATAGGCGACGGCGAACAGAAGCATGGGGCGGGCCGTTCAGGCGAGCAAGCGATGAGCGATCAAGCGATCACGCAGCGCCCGGGTTGAACTTCATGGCCACGCCGTTCATGCAGTAGCGCAGGCCGGTCGGCTTGGGTCCGTCGTCGAACACATGGCCCAGGTGGCCGCCGCAGCGGCTGCAGTGCACCTCGGTGCGCGTCATGCCGGCGGAGGTGTCGACCTTCTGGCCGACGGCATCGGGCAGCGGCTGCCAGAAGCTGGGCCAGCCGGTCCTGCTGTCGAACTTTGTCTTCGACGAGAAAGCCTCGAGCGAGCAGCCCGCGCAGGCGAAGCGGCCTTCGCGGTGCTCGTCGTTCAGCGGGCTCGAGTAGGGCCGCTCCGTGCCTTCCTGGCGCAGCACGGCGTACTGGTTGGGCGTGAGGAGCTTGCGCCACTCGGCATCGGTGCGGGTGATCGCGAACTTTCCGGGCTCGGCGGCATGCGCCAGGCCGGCGCTCCAGCCAAGGCCATTGAAAAGCGCCAGGCCGAGCGTCGATGAGCCGGCCTTGAGAACGAAACGGCGTCCGTGGTGGTTCATGGCAGATCCTTGGAGTGGTGACCCTTGAATACGCGGCATCGGCATGTATGCGCATCCGCGCCCCATGCAGCGTAGTTCGGTCGCTCCCGCGCGAAAGTTACGCCGTCACTGTTTCTTTTCGGCGGTGCCGGCCGCCGCAGCCGCGGTGGGGGCCGGCGCGATCAGCACCATCGCCCCGTCCTGCCCCCGCCGTATGCGCAGCCGCGTGCCGTCCAGCAGGCGTTCCAGCGCCGCGTCGGGCGCGATCCTGCCCTTGACGCCGCGCGTCGACAGGCCCTTCACGTCTTCCATCTTGTAGATCAGCTGCACGCCCGACTGCGCGATGTAGACGTCCAGCGCGGGCCGCAGTTCGCCGCCGCCGACGTCGAAGTCCCGCGCGTTGGCCCATGCGAGGCCCCCGATCAGTGCGCATCCCAGGCCGACGGCGAGGTGCCGCCTGGCCATTGCGGCGCGAAGGATGGGGTTCTGCCTCCCGATTCGATTCATGTCTTTGTATTTCCAGCGAGCTGTTTTTTCTCGTACTCCCATGAGACGAGCGCGCGCGCGCTTTCCGGTAACGCCGCGCCCCATTTCAGTGCTCCTAGAATTCGCGCCGCATCGCGCGTTACCGGAAATCTTCTGGCCGTTCGTCTCAGTGTGTGTCGCCATTCCCGGCGACGCGCCGTATCCCCATCCGGCCATTTTTCCAGGAGCGCTTTTTTGGTTCTCAGTGACTTGGACAACTGGTTCGTCAGCGAAGTGCTGCCGATGGAGGCGGCGCTCACGCGTTTCCTTCGCCGCAACTGGCGCGACGAAGCCGAAGTACCCGACCTGCGCCAGGATGTCTATGTGCGCATCTACGAATCCGCCGCCAAAGCCGTGCCCGAGCTGGTGAAGCCCTTTGTCTTCGCCACGGCCCGCAACCTGTTGATCGACCGCGCGCGGCGTGCGCAGATCGTGTCGATCGAAATCATTGCCGACCTCGACGCGCTCGATTTCTCGGCCGACGAGCTCACGCCCGAGCGCCATGCCGCGGGCCGCGGCGAGCTGCGGCTGCTGCAGACGGCGCTCGACGCCCTGCCGCCCAAGTGCCGCCGCGTGGTGGAGCTGCGCAAGATCGACGGCCTGCCGCAGCGCGACGTCGCCATCTTGCTCGGCATCACCGAGGACACGGTCGAGCGGCAGGTGTCGCGCGGCGTGCGCGCGCTGGCGGACGCCATGCTCTCCAGCGGCGTGCAGCTCGACACCAAGGCTTTCGGCCGGGCACAGAACGAAAAGAAGCTCTCACCATGACTGAAGCCGAACGCATCGAATCCGCAGCCGCCGACTGGCTGGCGCGCCGCGACAGCGGCAGCTGGACCGACACCGACCAGCAGCAGCTCGACGCCTGGATTGCCGAGTCCGTCGCGCACCGCATCGCGTGGCTGCGCCTGTCCAGCGTCTGGGAGCGTGCCGACCGGCTCGGCGCCCTGCGCACGCCAGCGGCACCCGCGGCCGCGGCGGCGGCGCCCGGGGTCATTCCCATCCCGCTGCCGGCACCCGCGCCTGCGCGCCCCGGCGCTCGTGGGCACCGCGCCTTTCAACTGCCGCGCTTTTCAACCCAGCGCATCGCGGCCAGCATGCTGATCGCGGCCGCCGGCTGCAGCTGGCTGGGCTGGAAGTACACGCAGGACTGGCGCAGCGAGCACTACGCCACCGCCGTGGGCGCACGCCAGTCGGTCTCGCTGCCCGACGGCTCGGTGCTCACGCTGAACACCGCCACCCACCTGCGCACTGTCGTGAATGCCAACGGACGCAAGGTGTGGCTCGAAGACGGCGAGGCCTACTTCGACATCGCGCACGACAAGGCGCACCCCTTCGTGGTGATCGCCGGCGACCGCCGCATCACCGTGCTGGGCACGCGCTTCGTGGTGCGGCGCGACGGCGAGCAGGTGAACGTGGTGGTCGAGGAAGGCCGCGTGCAGATCGCATCGGCCAGCAGCGACCGCGGCACCGACAAGAGCGCGAAGAGCGGCGAGCCCACCGTGCTCGTGCGCAACCAGGCGGCCGTTGCCAGCGCGAACAACGTGCTGGTGATCTCGAAGGCGCCGAAGCAGATCGATGACGAACTGAGCTGGCGCAAGGGCAAGCTGGTGTTCGACCAGACCTCGCTGGGCGACGCGGCCGCGCAGTTCAACCGCTACAACACGCGCAAGCTGGTGATCGCCGATCCCGCGCTCGCGCGCATCCGCATCGGCGGCAGCTTCGATGCCAACAACATGGGCGGCTTCGTGGCACTGCTGAAGCAGGGCTTCGGTCTTTCGGTGCAGGAAAGCGGCAACGAAACAAGAATTTCAAACTAGCTTATTACCGGAATGTGACCGGGCATTCGTCTCAGTGAATACCGAACAAAGCCACACTGGAGACCGACACCCATGACCCGAATCGAGCAAGCCGCAAGCCTGCCCTCCAAGAAGAAGAAGCAGCAGAAAAAAAACAGGCCGGCGGGCCTTCCGGCGGCGATCCGCCACTGGGTCATCGGCGGCACGTGCGCACTGATGACAGGGCTGCCCGCGATGGCGCAGGCACAGCCGCAGGTCCAGGCGCAGCAGGTCTTCGACGTGGGTGCCGGCGACCTGAAGGCGGCGCTCGACGCCTACATCGCGCAGGGCGGCGTGCAGCTGCTCTACAAGGTCGACGACGTGAAGGGCATGGTCACGCGCGGCGTGAAGGGCGCGCTGCCACCGCAGGAAGCGCTGTCGCGCATTCTCGAAGGCACGCCGCTGCTCACGCGCCGTGGCGACGACGGCGCGATCGTGATCTACACCGCCGCGCCCGTCGTGGCGAAGCCGACCACCGACGAGCCCCAGTCGCTCGACAGCGTCACCGTCACGGCCACGCGCCGCCGCGAGCCGGTGCGCGAAGTGCCGATGCAGGTCAACGTGATGAAGGCCGAGACGCTGGAGCGCGCCGGCGCCAAGAACCTCGCCGATTACGTGGCCGAGCAGCCGGGCGTGAACATGACGAGCAGCGGCAGCGTGGGCGGCATCCTGACAATGCGCGGGCTGACCACCGGCCCGGTGCAGGGCATTGCCACTGTCGGCGTGTATGTGGACGACGTGGCCACGGGGCTGAGCTCGTCCGGCGCGCTCGCCGGCTTCACGCCGCTGGACATGGGCATGCTCGACCTGAACCACATCGAGGTGCTGCGCGGCCCGCAGGGCACGCTGTACGGCGCCGGCGCCATGAGCGGCGTGCTCAAGTACGTGACCAACCAGCCCGACACGATGGAGTTCGCGGGCTCGGTGAAATTCGGCACCTCGTGGACGCAGGGCGGCGGCCCGGGCTTCACGACCGGTGCGGTGCTCAACGTGCCGCTGAAGGAAGACGTGGCGGCCGTGCGCTTCGCCGCCTTCACCGACCAGCTCGGCGGCAGCTATGACGCGTCCGGCCCGGCACGGGGCCGCAACATAGACCGCGGCCATACCGACGGCGGCCGGGTCTCGGTGCTGCTGACGCCCACCAGGGAACTCACGGTGCGCCTGACGGGCACCGTGCAGGACGTGAAGCGCCAGGGCCTGGGCTTCGAGGACATCGACAGGCGCACCCTTCGCCCGTGGGGCCTCGACCGCACGCGCCAGCTGTCGTCCCGCGAGCCCTACACCAACAAGACGCAGCTGTTCGGCCTGGACGTGGAGTACGACTTCGGCTGGGCGCGCCTGAACTCGATCACCTCCGCGCAGGACGTGAAGATCACCAACTCCGTCGACCTCACCGCCCTCTATGCGCCGGCGCTCGCCGCGCTGCGCCTGTCGGCCGCCTCGGCGCCGCTGGCCAGCGCCGTGGAGCAGCACCGCGTGAGCCAGGAGTTCCGCCTGACCTCGCGCTCGGGGACCACCATCGAGTGGCTCGCCGGCATCTACCTGAACCGCGAACGCGGCGCCAACGACGGCACCCTCAGCGCGAACCTCAACGGCGGGCTGGGCAGCAAGACCTTCCTCGCGTCGACGCAGTCTTCGCGCTACCGCGAGGAGGCCTTCTATGGCGACGTCACCTGGAACGCGACGCCCGCGCTGTCGTTCACCGGCGGCATGCGGCTGGCGCGCAACAACCAGCGCTATGCGAGCAGGCAGTCCGGCACGCTGGTCGGGCCGGTCGACGCCAACGCCAGCGGCACTTCGTCGGAAAGCCCCACCACCTACCTCGCCGCGGCCAAGTACACGCTGTCGGAGACCAGCAACGTCTACTTCCGTGCAGCCAGCGGCTACCGCCCCGGCGGCCCGAATGTGCTGAAGGCTGACACCGACCGCAGGATCGTGCAGCCGATGTACAAGTCGGACTCGCTGTGGAGCTACGAGCTCGGCTACAAGGCCGACCTGCTGGACCGCAAGCTGTCGCTGGAAGCCGCGCTCTACGACATCGAATGGCGCGACGTGCAGCAGCCCACCAGGAGCGGCGGCTTCGTGTTCGTCACCAACGCCGGCGGCGCACGCGTCAAGGGCGGCGAGCTCACGCTCGCCTGGAAGCCCAGCAAGGAATGGCGCTTCACCGCCAACGCCGCGCTCATCGACGCACGCCTCACCGAAGACGCCAAGGGCCTGGACGCCAAGGCGGGCACCCGCCTGCCCCAGACACCGCGCTTCGCGACCACGCTGGGCGTGACGCGCAACTTCAGCATTGCCGAGCACCCCGCCTACTTCGGCGTCAGCGCACGCTACACCGGCAAGCGCGACGCGGGCTACGCCGGCAGCTCGACCATTCCGAGCATCAAGATGCCGGCCTACACGCTGGTCGACCTGCAGGCGGGCATCGACTTCCAGCGCTTCAGCCTCTCGGCCTATGTGCGCAACCTGACGAACAAGCGCGGCTTCCTGTCGATCGACACCGGCCTGGCGGCGAACCCGAACCTGGTGCAGGCGGCACTGGCGCCTTCACGCACCGTCGGCCTGGCCGTCAACGTTCCCTTCTGAGATGTCGAGCATCAATCCGCTGGCGGCCGCGTTGCCGCCGGATGCGGCGAGCGCCGCCGCGCCCGGAACGGCTCGAAAAGCACCGGCCAGCGCCTGGTACGCGCTGGCGGTGCTGGTCATCGCGACCGTGCTGGGCTCGATCGACAAGGTCATCCTCACGCTGCTGACGGAGCCGATGCGCATTGCGCTGTCGCTCTCCGACACGCAACTGGGCCTGCTGCAGGGCGCGGGCATCGTGCTGTTCACCGGCATCGCCACGCTGCCCCTGGGCTGGCTCAGCGACCGCTACGACAGGCGCGTGGTGCTGGCCGCCTGCGTGCTGCTGTGGAGCGCCGCCACGGCCATGCGCGGCACCGCCATGGACTACGGCGTGCTGTTCATCGCCTCCATCGGCCTGGGCGTGGGCGAAGCGGGCCTCGGGCCCATCACCAACAGCATGATCCCCGACCTGTTCCCGCGCGCGCAGCGGGTGCTGGCCAACGCGGTGTTCGCGCTGTCGGCCATCTTCGGCAGCGCCTTGGGCGCCCTGCTGGGCGGCACCGTGGTGCACCTGACGGACGACCTGCGGCACTGGCTGCCCGCATCGATGCAGCAGCTGGAGGCATGGCGGCTGACCTTCTTCGTGATGGCCTCCGCCGGCATCCCGGTGACGCTGCTGGTGTTGTCGATCCGCCGCACCCGGCGCGGGGGCGCGCAGCCCGTTTCTCCAGCGGCTGGCGCAATGCCCGCAGCCGCACCCGCCGCCATTCAAGCCGCTGCCGATGATGTTGACGATGCCGTCAGCACCATCAGCTTCCGCGACCACCTGCGCCAGCACTGGCGCACTTTCGCGGGCCTGGTGATCGGCGCGGGCCTGGCGAGCATCGGCATGAGCTCCATCGGCACCTGGCTGCCGGTCATGGCGGCGCGTCAGTACGGCGTCACGCCGGCGCAGATGGGGCAAGGCATGGGCATCGCCTTTCTGTGCGGCACGGTGATCGGCGGCCTGCTGGGCGTGGCGGCGATGCGCTACGTGCAGCCCCGCATGGGGCCGGCGGCCGCGCTGCGCATCATCATGCTGGGCAATCTCACGGCCGCGCTGCTGTCGTCGCTGCTGCTGTTCACGCGCTCGGCGACCGACGCCTTCACGCTGCTGGCGCTGCTGGTCGTGCCGCTCATCAGCGGCGCGGTGCTGCTGCCCAACGTGCTGCAGGACGCGGCGCCGCCGCACCTGCGCGCCCGCACCATCGCGCTGCTCTCCGTGGCCGGCCTGCCGTTCGGCGTGGTGGGGCCGCTGGTGGTCGGCATGTTGTCGGACGCCCTCAAGTCGGTGCCCAACGGGCTGGCGGTGGCCATCGTCGCCACGACCTTGATCGGCGGCGTCATGGGCGCCATGGTGCTGCGCGCCACCGAAGGCCCGTTCGTGCGCCTGATGCGTGCGGCGCGGCCCACCTGAGCCTGCCCGGCTTTCTTATTTCTTCCCTCCCTCTTTCGTCGTCCTTCCATGCCACAACAACCCTCGCCTTCATTACCTGACACCCCATCTTCGCCAGCCGCCGCGGAGGCCGCAGCGCTGGCCGCCATCGACGCACTGGTGGCGCCTTTCAGCCGCAGCGACGCGCCCGGCATGGTGATCGGCATCGCGCGCAACGGCCGCCTGCTGTACCGCCGCGCCGTCGGCATGGCCAGCCTGGAAATGGGCGTGGCCAACACGCCGGCCACGCGCATGCGCATCGCCTCCACCAGCAAGCACTTCACGGCAATGGCCATCCTGCTGCTGGCGGAAGACGGCCTGCTCGACATCGACGACGCGGTGCACAAGCACCTGCCCGAGATGCCGCGGCTGAGCGCCAACGGCCCCACGCTGCGCCACCTGATGACCCACACGGGCGGCTGGCGCGCCCACGACGAGCTGTGGGCCATGGCGCACGGCCTCACGTTCACGCAGCCCGGCCCGGGGCTGCCCGCGATGGTCCGCCAGAGCGAGCTGAACTTCGAGCCCGGCACGCAGATGGTCTACAGCAACGGCGGCTACTTCCTGCTGGCGAAGATCATCGAGCGCGTGAGCGGACAGAGCTACGGCGACTTCCTGAAAGCGCGCCTCTTCGGGCCACTGGGCATGCCCGACACCGCATCGGTCGCGACCGATCTCGACGTGGTTCCCGGCCTGGCCGGCCTCTACATCGCGTCGCCGCGCGGCGGATGGCAACGCGGCCTGTACCCGTGCGAGCTCGACGGCGGCGGCTCGCTGGTGTCGACGGTGGACGACATGCTGCGCTGGCTCGCGCACATGCGCAGCAGCGAGAAGATCGTGGGCAGCCCGCAGAGCTGGGCCATGCTGTCGGAACCCACCACGCTGTCGTCGGGCTCGAAGGTGAGCTACGGCTTCGGGCTGGCGCGCCATCCCTACCGCGGGGTCGAGATCGTCCACCACGCGGGCGCGGTGCTCGGCGCCCAGTCGCAGATGCTCAGCGTGCCCAGCCACGGGCTGGACATCATCGTCATGGTGAACGGCGCCCCGGTGGCCCCGTCGCCGCTGGCCCTCAAGGTGGTGGAGCTGCTGCTGGGCGACGCGCTGCAGCCGCCTGAAGTGCGTCCGCAGGCCAGCGCCTTCCCCGCGCTCGTCGGCCAGAACTACCACGAGCCGTCCACCGGCAGCGTGATGGACTTTTCCGATGTCTCGGGCAGGCTGTGCATGTCATGGCAGGCCGGCGATGCAAGGCCGATGCACCAGGGCGAAGGCAAGCTGTGGCTGGGCCTGCAGGACCTGCCGCTCAACGACCTCGTGCTCGACGCCAGCGACATCGATCCGCAACGCGCGCCCGACACGCTGGTGCTGCACGAAGGCGGCCAGCCGCGCCGCTTCGAGCGCATTGCAGCGGCCGCGCCCGACCTCGCCACGCTGGCCGAACAGCTGTGCGGCGACTACACCAGCGCCGACCTGGACGCCACCGCGCAGGTGGCGCTCGCGGGCGGCCGGCTGCTGCTCACGGTGCACGGCAGCCACGGCCAGCACGCCTGCGCGCTGACGCCGCTGTCGGCCGACGTGATGACGCTCGTCTCGACCGACCCGGTGCTGGGCCAAATGGGCAAATCGGTCCTCACCGTGGAGCGCAAGGAGGGCCGGGTCACGGGACTGCGGCTGAGCACCCTGCGCACCCGCAACATCCAACTCGCACGCCAGGAGCCACGCGCATGAAGTTCTTCACCACCCTCTTCGCCACCGAAACCAACACCTTCGTCTCCGCCCCCACCGGGCTGGGCAGCTTCGAGGAATACGGCATCTTCCACGGCGACTCCAGCACGCGCGACGCATCCGGCTACGGCATGTTCGCGGTGGAAGTGCGCAAGCAGCTGGCGGCCGAAGGCCATGAGCTGGTCGAGAGCCTGCTGGCCTTCGCGCAGCCGCTGGGGCGCACCGTGCGCCCCGTGTACGAAAGCCTGCGCGACGAGATCCTGGACGACCTGCGCAAGGCCGGCCCGGTGGACGGCGTGATCCTGGTGCTGCACGGCGCCATGGTGGCCGACGGCTACGACGACTGCGAAGGCGACCTGATCTCGCGGGTGCGCGCCATCGTCGGCCCGAAGGTGACCATCGGCGTGTCGCTCGACCTGCACTGCCACTTCACGCAGCAGATGCTGACCGAGTCGGACGTGATCATCTGCTACAAGGAGTATCCGCACACCGACGCGCTCGACCGCCTGCAGGAGCTGGTCCGCATCGTGGTGGACACCGCGCAGGGCCGCGTGCAGCCGGTCACCGCCGTGCACGACTGCCGCATGGTGGGCAAGTGGCACACCACGCGCGAACCCATGGCCGGCTTCGTGCGCCGCATGGAAGCCTGCGAGAAGCTGCCGGGGGTGCTGTCGGTATCGCTGGGCCATGGCTTCCCCTGGGCCGACGTGCCCGAGTCCGGCGCCAAGCTGTGGGTGGTGACGGACAACGACCCCGCGCTGGCCGCCAGGCTGGCCGACGAACTGGGCCGCGAGTTCTGGGCGCTGCGCCACCAGACCGGCGTGCCTTCGCTTTCCATCGACGAGACGCTGGAGCGGGCCATGGCCACGCAAGGCGGCCCGGTGGTGATTGCCGACACGGCCGACAACGCCGGCGGCGGCGCCACCAGCGACAGCACCTTCGTGCTGCGCGCGCTGCTCGATCGCGGCATCGGCAACGTGGCCTTCGGCGGCGTCTGGGACCTGGGCGCGGTACAGCTGTGCCGCGACGCGGGCGTCGGCGCCAGCTTCGAGCTGCGGCTGGGCGGCAAGTGCGGCCCGGCCTCGGGCGACCCGATCGACCTGCACGTGACCGTCAAGGCCGTGCGGGAAGCGCATTCGCAACGCGGCCTCGTGCCCGGCAACCACACGCCCATGGGCCCCTGCGTGTGGGTGCAGGCCGCGAACGGCGTGGACATCGTGCTCATCAGCAAGCGCAACCAGGTCATCGGCTCCGACCTGTTCACTGGCCTGGGCATCGACCTGGCGGCCAAGAAGCTGGTGGTGGTGAAGTCGGCGCAGCACTTCCATGCGGAGTTCGGGCCGATCGCCAAGTCGGTGCTGTACGTTTCGACACCGGCCGCGCTGAGCACCGACTTCGCCAACCTGCCGTACCGCGTGCGCGACCTCGACTACTGGCCGCGCGTGGAAGAGCCGAAGCGCGGTGCCGCCGGCGCACTGCCGTCGTCGGTGGACGGGCGCGGCATGCCCGCGCCCGGCGAGCTGTACATCGTCGACGGCCGCCGGATGCACCTGCAGCGCAGCGGCCCCGCGCCGGCCAGTGCGTCGCATCCCACGCTGGTGCTCGAAGCCGGCGGCGGCTGCGCCTCGCCTGTCTACGCACGCCTGCAGCAAGCGCTGTCGGCCAAGTACCCGGTGATCAGCTACGACCGCGCCGGCATGGGCTGGAGCGAGGCAGACGACGCGCCCTTCGACGGCAAGCGCAACGCGCAGCATCTGCATGCGCTGCTGGCCGCGGCCGGCGTGACCGGCCCGATCGTGCTGATCGGCCATTCGCTCGGCGGCCTGCTGAACCGCATCTACACCGGCCTGTATCCGGAGCAGGTGGCCGGCGTGGTGATGCTCGACGCCAGCCATCCGGAGCAGTTCGAAGTTTTCAAGGGCCTGCCGGCGGAAACGTTGGCGCCGGAGCGCAAGAAGCGCGCCGAGTTCCAGGCCGGCGGGCTGCCTCCGCCGGAGTTCGCGCCGGTCCAGGCCATCTTTGCCGACATGCCCCATGTGCTGCGGCAGATGGCCGCGAACTACACGCCCGAAACCATCGACACGATGGTGAAGGAACATGAAGGCCTGCAGCACGTCGCGCGGCAGGCCGGTGCGTCGCCGGACCTGGGCACGCGGCCGCTGTCGGTGCTGTCGGCCACGGTCATGCAGAAGCTGCCGCCGGGTGCCGAGGAAGGCGCCGAAGTGCAGCGGCGTTGGCCCGAGTACCAGGAGGCGCATGCGGCGCTGTCGAAGCGAAGCCGCCTGCATCGCATAGAAGGCGCCGAGCACATGACGCTGGTGGTGCTGCCGCCTTTCGTGAACCGCATTGCCGAAGAAGTCGACTGGGTCATGGCGGAGCTCGGATGCGCCCGATGACGCAGCTCTCGCACACGGCGCTTGCCGAGCTGAACACGCCGGCGCTGCTGCTCGACAGCACCGTCCTCGAACGCAACTGCGATGCGATGGCGCAGCGCGCGGCGCGCCACGGCGTGGCGCTGCGCCCGCACCTGAAGACTTCCAAGTCGGCCGAGGTGGCGCGCCTGGCCACACGCGGGCACAGCGGCGCCATCACCGTGTCCACCGTGGCCGAGGCCGACTACTTCGCGCGCTACGGCTTCCTGGACCTGACCTACGCGGTGGGCATCAGCGCCGGCAAGATCGATGCGCTGCATCGCGTGCAGCGCATGCACGGCGCCCGCGTGAACCTGCTCGCGGACTGCGTCGGAGCGGTGCGGGCGGCGGCCGCGCGTGCGCGCGCCCTGGGCGCGAGCTTCGGACTGCTGATCGAGGTCGACACCGGCGGCGGCCGCGGCGGTGTATCGCCCGACGATGAAGAGACGCTGCTCGCCATCGCGGCCGAAGTGCAACGCAGTGAATCGCTGACGCTGGCCGGCGTGCTCACCCACGCCGGCCACAGCTACCACGCCGAGGGGCTGGACTCGATCCGCGCCATCGCCGAGGCCGAGCGCGCCGGCGCGGTGCGTGCCGCCGAGTGCCTGCGCGCGGCCGGCTTCACGGTGGATGTCGTCAGCGTGGGCGCCACGCCGACCGCGGTGTGCGCCGAGCGGCTGGACGGCGTCACCGAAATGCGCCCCGGCGTCTACACCTTCTTCGACCTGGACCAGGCCGCGCGCGGCATCTGCGGCATCGAGGACATCGCGCTGTCGGTACTGGCCACGGTGATCGGCCACAACCCGCGCTCGCGCCGCGTGCTCATCGACGCCGGCGCGCTCGCGCTGTCGAAGGACGAGTCGGCAGCCGAGTTCCGCGGCGGCCTGGGCTTCGGGCTGGTGTGCCGCGCGGACGGCACCACGCCGCTGCCCGGCCTGCGCGTGGCCGAGCTGCACCAGGAGCACGGCCTGATCGCCATCGAAGGCGATGGCGACGACGACCTGCAGGCCATGTTCGAGGCACTGCCCATCGGCAGCCGCGTGCGCATTCTTCCGCATCACGCCTGCATGACCGCCGCCCCCTACGACCGCTACCACGTGGTGCGCGGCAGCAGCGCGAGCGTGTACGCCGTGTGGGGCAAGGCCCTCGGCTGGCGCGCGGCCTGAACGCGCGCCCGCATCGCCCTCCGTTTTGTTTTTTGGAGTCAAAGATGATGAAGACCTTTTTCGCGAAGCTGATGGCCGTGGCCGCTCCGCTCGCCCTGGCGCTCTGCCTGACCGCCGCGCCGAACGCCGCCAACGCCCAGGCCGCGCCGGAACCCGCACCCGCCGTTGCGCCCACAGCCACTGCTGCCCCCGCGGCACCGGCCACAGTGCCGGCAGCAGCGGCCACCAAGGTCGACAACCCCTACGGCATCGGCGCGCTCTGGGCGCAGAGCGACCTGGTGGCCAAGGCCGTGCTGGCCATCCTCGCGATCATGTCGATGGGCAGCTGGTACGTCATCGTCACCAAGCTGCTCGAGCAGATGCGCATGGGCCGGCAGGCGAAGGAAGTCGACAACGAGTTCTGGAACGAGGGCAGCGTGCAGGCCGGCACCGCCAAGCTCGCCGAGGGCAGCCCCTTCCGCTTCATCGCCGATGCGGGCGTGCATGCCACGCGCAAGCATGACGGCCTGCGCGGCAAGGTCGACTTTGCCGACTTCGTCGACCTGTGCATCCACCGCGCCACCGAACGCGTGAACCGGCGCCTGAGCAACGGCATGTCGCTGCTGGCCACCGTGGGCTCCACCGCGCCTTTCGTGGGCCTGTTCGGCACCGTCTGGGGCATCTACCACGCGCTCACCGCCATCGGCATTGCCGGGCAGGCGTCGATCGACAAGGTGGCCGGCCCCGTGGGCGAGTCGCTCATCATGACCGCCATCGGCCTGGCCGTGGCCGTGCCCGCGGTGCTGGGCTACAACTGGCTCCTGCGCCGCAACATCACGGTGATGGACGACGTGCGCGAATTCAGCGGCGAGCTGCACTCCGTGATCCTGTCGGGCCGGGCCACCGCCTGAGCGCCGCGCCACCACCGCACGCGAAGCGAGCCACACCATGGCGATGAACATCCCATCCGGCGGCGGCGACGAGGAACAGGCCATCGCGGCCATCAACACCACGCCGCTGGTCGACGTGATGCTGGTGCTGCTGATCATCTTCCTCATCACCATCCCGGTGGTCAATTACTCGGTGCCGGTGGAGGTGCCGAAGCAGCGCAACGAGGTGCGCGAGAGCAAGCCCGACACCATCGTGCTGTCGGTGGACACGGCCGGGCGCATCTACTGGTACGACACGCCCGTGCGCGACGTGAACAGCCTGGCCGAGCGGCTGAAGAAAGTGGCTGCCCTCAACCCGCAGCCCGAGGTGCACATACGCGGCGACTGGCACTCGGTGTACGAGCCGGTGGGAAAGATCATCTACGCGTGCCAGTCGGCCGGCATCGTCAAGGTCGGCTTCATCACCGAGCCGCCCGCGCGCAACTGAGAACACACACACAGCCATGCGAAAAGAAAAACAGGGGCGCCGCAGCGGCACCCCCACCGACGAGCCCATGATGGACATCAACACCACGCCGCTGATCGACGTGATGCTGGTGCTGCTGATCATGCTCATCATCACCATCCCCATACAGCTGCACGCGGTGAACCTGAACATGCCCAACGGCAACCCGCCGCCCAGCGACATCAAGCCCGAGGTGCTGCGCGTGGACATCGACGAGCGCAGCACCGTGCTGTGGAACGGCGAGGCCGTGGCGGAGCTGTCCGAGGTGGAGCGGCGCTTCGAGCAACTCGCGGCGCAACCCGTGCAGCCTGAAGTGCACCTGCGCCCCGACAAGCAGGCCCGCTACGACGTGGTGGCCGGCGTGATGGCCTCGGCCCAGCGGTCGGGCCTGACCAAGCTGGGCATCATGGGCTCGGAGCAGTTCGTGCCATGAGCCGCGCCAACGACTTCGACCCCAAGTCCCGCTTCGGGCCCGTGGGCATCGGCGTGATGGTGCTGTTCCACGTGCTGGTGGGCTACGCGCTGGTTTCGGGCCTGGCGCGCAAGACCATCGAGATGATCAAGAAGCCGATGGACGCGACCATCATCACGGAAGTGAAGGTGCCGCCACCGCCGCCCCCTCCCCCGCCGCCTCCACCGAAGAAGATCATCCGGCAGGAAACGCCGAAGGCACCGCCGCCACCGCGCCCGGCCTACGTGCCGCCGCCGGCGGTAACGCCACCGCCGAGCACCGCGCCCGCCATCACCGCGGTGCAGAGCACCGAGCCGGTGGCGCCACCGCCCGCCGCGCCGCCGGCACCGCCCGCGCCTCCCGCTCCGCCGCAAGCCGCGTCCACCGACATCGCGGTGGCATGCCCCAGGCAGGTGAAGCCCGAGATGCCGCGCAAGGCGCTGGACGAAGGCATCAGCGGTGTCGTCAAGGCCGAGGTGCGCATCAAGGGCGGGCACGTGACGGAGGTGCGCTTTCTCTCCGGGCCCAAGGTCTACCAGTCGGCAGTGCGCTCGGCGATGATGCGCTACGAATGCCAGACCACGGGCGATGCCGAGGTTGTGGCAACGCAGGAGTTCGTCTTCAGGATCGAATGAGCGAGAAGGCCCGGCGCTAATGCCGGGCTAATCCTTCTCGCCCGCCGACACCTTTGCGCCACCAGCGGTTTCGTAAATTCAACGCAGCTTTACGGTCCGTTCATCAAAACGGCTCGGCGGCGGGAAGAACATGCAGGGTCCGGCACGCAAAGGAAGACGACGCCATGGCCTCCAATCCATCGCAACCCACAGGCCGCACGGCCGCATCACCATCCCCCGAACCCACGTCCGACGAAAACGCGATCCCCGCGCTGGTGGCGCAGGTGTACGAGTCCGCACCCACCGACGAACGCCGCCGCCTCGTGGAGACACTGCTGCGCCCGCTGGGCGTGCTCTCGCTGGTGGCGATTGCCAACGGCATCTTCGCGAAGATCCGCTTCCGCAGCGCGGGGCAGGACCTGAACGTGCGCATCGACGACCTGCAGAACGTGCACGCCGCCGACATGGTGGCGCTGGTGCATCACGCGCAGCAGGTCAGCGTCGAGACTGTGGACAGTCTTGCGCAGTTGCTGGGCAGTTCGGGGGCGCTGGCGGGTTCTGCGGCGGCGGCGCTGCTTATCGGGCTGCTGGTGCAGCGGGCGCGTTCGCGGCATGGCTCGCAGCAGGCGCAGCAGATTGACGACGGGTCGCTGGATCCGCTGTGAGCATGTGATGCGGGCCGCGGCGTTTGCGCATTGCAGCGGGATGCGTGGATATACTCCGCCCCGTCACGCCACAAAAAGGCGTGATCGGGATTGGCGTCCCGAGTAACCCGCTGCGACGCAAGCCGCAGACTTCTCCGCAGAGATCTGCGGCTTTCGCGTTCGTGCCTCCAGTTTTTGGCGGCTCGAGCAGGGAGCCGCGAGGCTCGCCGGTTCGCGCAAGCGGGTTCCCGGTACGCCAACCTGTTCGAGCTGCCGCCTCCAATTGGCGTTGGGTGCGGTGGTTGTAGCAAACCGAACCCAGGGAGCCAAACATGGCTGCATCCGCTCGCGTCCCCTCGTTTTCTGAAACTTCTGCTGAGTCACTCACGCTGCAAGCGTGCGATGAGGTCGACGCATTGCACGAACTACAGAGTGCTTACACAGGCCTCGAAAAGCTGATTGCCTCGCAGCACTCGAATGACACGGAAGAAATCTGCACGACGCGTACTGAACTCAGTGCGCTTGTGCGGGTGGTCAACGAAGAATTGCAACGGCGGATCAGAGCAGCGGACCTTACGCTGCAGACGCTTCGGATTGCTCTGGTTGCACCTGGCGGGCGATAGGACTGCTAGACGCTAGATAGACCCAGGGAGCGATCGGGAAGAGATCGGGAGGAACGAGAGCAGCGCAAAACGCAAAAAGCATCCGTGACTTGCGGAGAGTGTCCACCAGGCGGATGCGCGCAAAAAGCCTCACATGCAGAATCGGTGCAACGTCGCACGATCCGCCGGCCTCCCATTGAACAACCCCACCATCGACACCCCCAACGACCTGCGTGTTCTGCGCGAGCATCTTTCTTCCGTCTATGCAGCGCGAATGGCCGGCGTTTGCGGCCACCTTTGCTTTACCTTCATCGGCGGAGCGATGGGGTACTTCTATTTGAAGTTGCCGTTGGTGCTGCCTTTCGTGACGATGCTCGCCTGCGCGAATTTGTACGTGCTGTTGTCGCCGCGCTGGGATGCCGGCGTACCGCTGGCCGATGGTCCACGTTGGGCGCGCAGGCACACGTTCCAGATGACTCTGATCGGAGTGGCCACCGCACCCGTGCCCTGGTTTTTCGTTTCGACGCAAAACCCGCAAGTCACGGCCTTGATGGCCATACTGATCATGGTCGGCTGCGGCCTGGCCATGCAATCCTTGTGGCCCATGACAGCCTCGCTGTTCGGCTATGGCATTCCGATGATGGGAGGGCTGATCGGTGCGTTGCTCTGGCACAGCGACGGAATCAACCTGTTCTTGGCTGCGGTAGGTAGTGCGTATCTGCTGTTTGCCCTGCGCCGCGGCGTCCTGCAGAACAAGCAATTGACCGACGCGCTGATTCTGCGCTTCGAGAACGAGTCGCTCGCGACCCGCCTTGGCGAGCAGATTGCGGCGACCGAACGCGCCAGCGCGGAGAAGACGCGCTTCCTTGCCGCGGCCAGCCACGATCTGCGCCAACCCCTGCACGCCATCGCGCTGTTCGGGGCGGCGCTCCAGAAGGCGCTCCATGACCACCCCGAAAGTCAGAACGCGGAGCGGCTCATGCGCTCGGTCAATGCGCTCGGCCACTCGCTGGACACCATGCTCGACGTCTCGCGTCTCGACGCAGGCGTCATCACGCCGGACATCCAGCCCATTGCGCTCGACGCACTCCTGGTGTCGCTCAATCACGTGTTCCTGGCCCGCGCCGAGCAGGCAGGTCTGCAATTGCGCGTACGTGCTGGCGGTGTGTGGGTACGCAGCGACCAGTTGCTGCTGCAAAGGATGCTCTCGAACCTGGTGGACAACGCGCTCAAATACACGCCGCGCGGCGGCGTCGTCGTCCGCGTGCGTTCGCGAGGCGAGCGCGTGTGGATCGAAGTGCGCGACACGGGCATCGGTATGGCGCCCGAACAACTGGAACGCATCTTCGAGGAGTTCTATCAGATCAACAACTCGGAACGCGACCGTGCACGCGGCCTTGGCATCGGGCTATCCATCGTGCAACGGCTATCGCGGCTTCTGGATCATCCCGTCGAAGTGCAGTCGCAGGTCGGTCGCGGCACGCGCTTTCGTGTGTATGTGTCTGCAACGCGCCGGCCAGCCGGCACGCCAATCAGCCACGTGCCGGCCACGCGTCAGCAGGAAGAGTCGATGCGGCAGCCGCCGGCCCAGCCCCCATCACGCGCTATGCCTCGGCGCGTACTGCTCATCGACGACGAAGCCGAAATCCGCAGCGCAATGAGCGCCTTGCTGCGCGCGCACGCATTCGATGTCCAGGCGGTCGTCGACGAACGCGCGGCGGCCATGGCTCTGGCTCAGGCCGAATCCGATGGGCGGCCGTTCGAACTGCTGTTGTGTGACTTCCGACTGGCCGACGGCGGCAGCGGGCTCGAAGCCGGCCTGCGCCTGCATCGGCGCAATGGCAAGCCGATGCCGCTGCTTCTTATCACTGGCGAGACCGCGCCGGAACGCCTTCAGCGCGTGCGCGATTCAGGTGTGCCGGTCTTGTTCAAGCCGGTGAATGCGGACAGGTTGTTGCAGGCCATTGATACGGCGCTGGGAGCCGCGTAGGCGCGGAGATGCTGCAGCGAGGAGTAGTCCGCCAATGAAAAAGTCCCTTCGCAGAGGCTGCGCGGGACTTTCAAAAACTGCCAAAGATTGATTCTGGCGGAGAGTGTGAGAGCAGAAAACTGTTTACTTTCAACGAGTTATCTCTCGGATACCACGGCCAATACCTTGATCATCGCGACGCTACCCGGGCATTGCAGCTGGTAGCAAAGCATGGACGGACGAAAGCTTAGAGGACCTCGGCCAAAGCTTTGTCGAGTCGACACACAAAAATTGCCACTCCTGCGGCGGGACTACAAGGGGGCGCCGTTCCAACCTGGGCCGGCGCCGTAAGCATCTTGATGGAAGACCGCCGAAGCGAGTATGGCCTTGCACTTCTTATCGAGCGCCTCTCGCTCTTTTGGGTCCATCGTCTCGCCGCGAGGTGGCATCGACACGCCGTGATTGATATGTGCATGACCACAAAAGTCGGCGCGGTAATCATAGACATCCGTGCCTGTTTCCCGCGCCACGCTAGCAGCAAAAACCAGCATCCCACAATAGCTGCTGGCATCCTCTTCTTTCACCGTGCTGCGACTTTTGTCTGCACAAAAGTCATTGCCCATGCAATGGCGAGTCACCGAAGCGTCAGATGACTCTGGCGGCGGGTAAAGCGCGCGCGACGTTAGCTCAGTTTTCCGAGTTTTATGAAAGTAGTAAGGCGTCTTTATTGCCCGAACGACTTTTTCTTCATCCGGTATATCAGAGGGTATATCGCACTCAACCTCAGATGTGCACACTGCTTTCCCACCAATGGAAATTGCCAACGCTATAGTCCACCGACATGCCCGAAAAAATTTGATCCGCGATCATTCCTGCAATCCACTGCGTATCGACGGCGGAATGATCATTCTTAGCGTACTGTGACTCGCCATTTCTCGGCGTTAAGTAAAAACTATAGCCGCTTCGACCGACCTCGTAGTGTGCGGAGGCACCATCCTTAGTCCATTCAAAAGAGATCGTTCCATTTGGATTTGGACTAATATCTGGCGCAGGCAATTGTCTTACAAACGAGGCATAGATTTCTCTGGCGCGCAATATGATGGATATGTCGATCGATGCCGCACCATAACCATCCCAATCCTCACCCAAGCGTCCAAGTTCCTGGATAAATTTATCCCCCACAACGCCCTCATAGGTAGAAGCCATACTTCCCTGCTTTACCTGCTGCACATATGAAGGCCGCGCCATCCATCCGCTTAAGGACACTGTGGAGGCCAATTGTCTAGTAGGCGACGTGATCGAGTTGTCAAGTACGGCTTCCATTTCAGTCCTTTGAAGTGGGCTTCATTATTCCGTGGATATCCGACGTCATTTCCACAAATGAATTGTGAATCATATTTCGAGCATCGCTAAGCTTAGCCATCACGGTTTCAACGTTCGCAGCAGTTTTTTCAGTAGTAGAGACGGTGGTATTCAATATCAGTGCGTCAACACCGTTCGATGTTCCTTTTGCAGCCAATACTGTCAAACTCATTCCGTTCTGCAGCAACAATCTGAACTGAATGATGTGTTCCGCAGTTGCTCCATCCGCAGCCATCTTTTCAATCGCTGGAGGCAACTGAACCTTAAACCCTAATCGCTCTTGCAGGAATTCTTCATAAGACAATCCACCAATAAAATCCGACGTGAACGCATCTATGTATCTAAGGGAAATGCTCGCGAAGTCGGAATTCTTCTCGGCTTCATTCCGAGTATCCAAAACTGCTTGGATTCCTTTCGCAACCCAGGGCGAAAATTCAAGCCAAGATTTATATGGGGGCGTAGCGTTCGCAGTAAACACGCCGGAGCCAATTTGCCACAAAGCTGACCGCGCCAACTCATCAGGGAAATCCGATGCTGGCCGATAGCGATAGATCGCTTGCCCTGGCATGACAGGAAACCCCGGCGGGACTAGTCGCTCAGTCTGACGAAAACCATTGGAGTAAGCCGCCCCTCCAAAGCGCATGTAGAACTCATCTGCAGCGTTGTTGACCGGGAGCTGTAGCAGGCCACCGCCCGCTTGCGGGAAACCGGCAGCGTCAGCCCAACGAACCTCGACGATGATCTCAACGAGAGGTGCTTTCTCGAACGTTTGGCTCATGGCAACAAGTGTATCCGCGAGGCACCGGAAATCTACAGGTTCGGTCCCCATCACAGGCATCCGCAAGCCGTTGATTTTCAACGGCTTTTTTCCAACCGGGACAAGAGCGGGACAAACTAGGCCGAACCGCGCCGGAAATTCCGCCGAATTCGGCCGTTTTCGGAGATAGCAGCTCGACCTGATCACTGTATGCTTATACAGTGATTTCAAACGTAGTCCTTCTCCGCAGGCATGGACACTGGCGCTCGCGCTCGCAGCTCGAAGGCGAGACCGGCGCACGCGGCTGGCTTGATTTCAGGAAAGCAAACCCCGCGTACTACGGGCGGACGTGGGACGCCCGGTTACTTAGCCTGAAGGACCCGGAGAAAGATTGTTTGGAGCCGCTGCATTACGCGCGCATCCTCGCCATCAAGGACGGCGGCATCATGCTCACAGGGGTAGAGATCACGTTTCGGGCCGTCAAAAGCAAACCAACCCACACGCAGCAGACATGGTGGTGCGTGGTGCACCACGAAGAAGCCTATGCCGCCCTTGCCCGCCACAACCCACGGTCATCCAGCGGGTTCGATGTCAACGACGACGACATGACCGATTGAGGAACGTCCATGTGCAGCAACTATGAAGCAGTAACCCGGGCGGACCGCCTGCTGTCGTTCTTCGGCGTAGTGCGCAAAGGGGACGAAAGCCCTGTCATCGCGTGGCCGACTGGCATGGCTCCTTTCATCAGGTTGGCAGAAGACGGCTCAGGCAATCGACGTGTCGATGACGGCGCATTCGGCTTGGTGCCCAAGTTCGCCAAGGAGCTGACCTACGGACGGCGGACCTACAACGCCAAGTCGGAGACCGTTTCGAGCCTGCCCAGTTTTCGCAACGCTTGGCGCCTCGGGCAGCGCTGCATCGTGCCCGCCGAAGCCATCTTCGAGCCCTATTACGAGACCGCCGATGCGAAGCCGGTGCGCTGGCGCATCCAGCAGCCTGGCGAGGTGCCACTTGCCATCGCGGGTATCTGGGAGAAGTGGGTTGACACGGAGACCGGCCTAGACGTGTTCAGTTTCGCGATGCTGACGGTCAATGCTGACGGCCACCCTGTGATGTCGCGATTCCATAAGTGGGGCGACGAGAAACGCATGGTCGTCATCCTTGACCCCGAGCAATACGACGAGTGGCTGACGTGCCCGGTCGCCAGCGCTCCGAAGTTCTTCAAGCAGTGGATGGGTCAACTCGACACCTACCCTGCTCCCCTGCCGCCACGAACGAAGAAGGTCAAGCCAGCAGAGCCGCCTGCCGACAATCAGACCGCCCCCCCGCCCCCCGTCGACGACCTCTTCTAGCCCGCGACAATCCACACATGAGCCAAGCCGACATTTTTCCCACCGAAACTACCACCCTCTACACGCCAGCTTGGTACAGCGACAAGGTACGCGAAGAATTCGAGCTGCCGCTGGCGCCAGGAGACTACAAGGTCACCCCGGGCGACCGTTGGACCGTCGTGTCCCTGAAGGATGGCAATACGGTCTACAGCGGCATCGGTCCGATCGAACTGCGCCGATCAATCAAGGGTTGAGCAACACTCCCGCCCGAAGGCTGTGGCAGAGAATGCGGGCAAGCTCAGACGCCCGACGCCAGAACAAAGCGATCTATGAGGAGAGAAATGCTCATCTCACCTTTGTTGACACTCTGTCGCGGATTTCTTCACACACACCTTGCGTCCCTCAGTTGGAGAATCGACCCGCGGCGGCCCTCGCCGCATCCTCGGGTCAAGTCGATGACCCTTTGACCCGCTTTGGCGGGTCTCTTTTTTGTAAGCTACATCGGCGCTGTGCAGTGAGCGAGAGCCGCATTTAGCTCCAGCTCGTAGCCCTCGCGCAGCTCAATCTCGGCCATCGCCGCCGCCGCGAAGCGGTCAAGATCAACGCCAGGCGCGAGCGCTTCGGTCGGCATGGCCGGCCGCACCGGTCGTTGCACACGGCACTCGACGGGAACAGGCACCTTCACCGACTGCACGGGCGCCACGCCACAGCCTGCGAGCACCGCGCAAAGGCCCAAAGCGGCCCAGAGACGTGCGCAAACCTTCATTGCCCTGCCCTCCCCCTCAACCAACCATCGACACGCACCTGCGCGCTCGCGCAGGCATCGCCCGGCACAGCGGCCGGCGTCGCGAGGATCGTCTGCGCGCTCACCTGATGACCAAGGGCCACCGTGCGAGCCGCAGCTTGCGCCTTCTTTGCCTCGGCCGCGCGCTTGTCCGCCAGGTCGCGGAGGTCGTCGGTTGCATCGCTACACGCGGATGCCGCCGCTCGTGCATCGTCGCGCTGCAGCACCGACGTAGCCGCCTTTTCACGCGCTCCCACCCACGCCCAGCCGAGTACGGCATTGCCGGCCACGCTCAACCCGAGCGCCACCAACAGGGTTTGCAGCAGGCTCATTTGCTCAGCACCTTGTAAGCCCGAGCGGTGGCCGCCTTGCGCTCGGCCAGCTTCAGCCGCTTCGGCCCGTTGACGCGCCCCGTGATGTCGTAGACATCGCCCCGCTCGGCCGACGGCAGACAGCCCTTGAAGTCGGCGAAGAACCAGCACGCCGACAGCGCGGCATGCTGCGGCTGCAGCAGCAGCTCGGGGTTGTCGCGGTAGTTCACGCCGATAGCGCGCCCGGCCGCGATGTAGGCGTCTTCCCAAGTGAGCTGGATCAACCCTCGGCCATGGAAGCCCTTGTAGCGCAGCATGCTCAGCGCACGCGGGTTGCGCAGGTAGTCTTCGGCGCGATAGCCGCCCTGCACGAACAGGCTCGGGAAGACTTCGCGCAAGCGCGCGGCCGTCGTGTAGTAAAGGCCCTCTTCGACCTTCTCCAACGTGGCGGACTCGATCACGAGCTGGCCGAGGAAGGCGGCCACCGCGCTATCGGAGTGGATGCGAAAGCGGTTCATGCCGTCCGCCAGGTGCAGTACGAAGCGCTCGGCGTTGGCGCGCGTGGCGCCGGTGCAGTCGATGAGGGTTTGTGTGTCGATCATGGTTTCTTGAACTCCTTTGCCGCTGTCTTCGCGGCCTGGTTGGCGGTCTGTGCGGCGCTCTGCGCGGTGCTGGCGGCTTCGCCCGCTGTCTGCGCAGCGCTGGCCGCGGTGCCGGCCGCTTGGTTCACGCGGCCGGCAAGGGAAGTAAGGCGGTCGCCGAAGGCTTCGCGAAGCCGGTCGATTTCCGCCAGGTGGTCATCGCGCTGGCGCGTCATCTGCACCTCGGCATTGCGCGTGGCCCAGAAGTAGCCCGAGCCGAAGCCGCCGAGGAACAGGCTTCCGACGACGCCCACGGTCTCGAAGAGGCGGCGCCATTGATGCGGCACGCGCATGCGCGGCTGCTCATCGAGCGGCGCGCGGTCGGAATCGGTGTGCGGTTCACTGTTCATTGCGTTGGTCCTTCAGTTGGCGAACGAGGTCGCGCAGCGAGCCCAGCTCCAGCGTCTGCGCGGTGAGGGTCTCGTTCATGGCCTTGAGCTGGCCCTTCATTTCCCAAAGCTCTTGCATCGCCTGGTTGCGCTCGGCCGCGAACTTGTCGGCCCGCTCTTCGGCCTTCACGCGCGCTGCGCGCTCGCCTTCGAGCAGCGCCTGCCAGGTCGCAAGCGCGGCAATCTGCCCCTCGCTGTCCGCGCGCTCCTTTGCTTCGGTCGGCTGCTGCGAGCGCCAGACCCTGTATCCGCCAGCAATCGAAAGAACCAGCGCCGCGAGCTGCGCGATGGGGTTGCCGGCGATGTCGCCCATATCCATGTGGTGCCTCTTCTCTCTCGTTAGATTTCGACTTGCACGAAGGGCATCGAGGGCGCTTGGCCTTCTATGACGCCATCGCGCACAAAGACCT
Organism: Variovorax sp. PMC12; assembly: GCF_003019815.1. Classification (NCBI taxonomy): domain Bacteria; kingdom Pseudomonadati; phylum Pseudomonadota; class Betaproteobacteria; order Burkholderiales; family Comamonadaceae; genus Variovorax; species Variovorax sp. PMC12. The sequence continues at coordinate 5,198,678 of NZ_CP027773.1, read as the reverse complement.
GATCGCCGACGGCGCCGGTGCCCCGGGCCGTGAGCACGCCACCGCCGGGCAGCGCCAGCCGGGCGACCTCGCCCTCAATGGCGGTGATGGTTGCGACCTGCAGCGGATAGCTCGGCAGCAGCTCGATGAAGGCGGTGAATAGGTTGGTCGAGGCCATGCTCATGCCTCCACATGCGTTTCGAGGGTGATCGACTGGCGCAGCACGGGCCGTTGCCAGTTCACCGAGGTGCTGCGCACAAGGCCGAGGTGCGTCTCGGCGCCGTCCTCGTAGCGCACGAACGCGCCGGGCAGGATGACGCCGGTTTCCGGCCGCACCTGAAGGCTCAGGCTCACGCTCGCCTGCGCGCCGGTGTCCGAGAGCACGGCGAGGCCGCGCTGCGCCACGGCATTGACATCGGTCGTCAGCGCATGCGTGAGCATCGGCGCCACGCTGTCGCCGGCGGTGCCGCTGCGCGTGACCTGTCCCAGCACGCCGGCGCTGTTCATCCCGGCCACGAAAACCCGGTTGTAGTCCGGCCGCGTGAGCAACTGGATGCCCTCGACGGACACCGCCGCAGCAGGCAGAACGAAGTCGGGCGAGAGCGTGCTCCAGTTCCACGGCGCGGCCGGATAGCGCGGCAAGACACGCAGCGTCGCATCCATGGCGTGCGGCTGCACGATGGCGCCGGCCGCACTGGCGATGTCGAGCACCGCGCCGATGTAGCTCCCCTGAAAGTCCCACGTCCCGCCGGGCACGGTCCAATCCATGAGGCGGAAGTCCACGCCCCAGCCGATGCTCACGCCGTTGTAAGTCAGCGCCAGGTTGAGCAACTGCTCGACACTGCGCGTCGCGGTGGATGCATGGTTGAGCGTGGGCGCATACGGCGCATCGAGCATGGCGCCGCGCCCCTTGCCTTCTACCTGCACCCTCGTAGAAGGAAAGCGCCGGTCGCGGTTGCAGTTGGTCGCGCTCAGCCGGTACGGCACGCCGTTGACGGTGGCGAGGATGTCCACCGGCGCCGCGTGAATGCCGCGGCGGATGACGGGCCACGCCGAGCCCGGCAGCGTGGCATTCCAGCGCCAGGTCCACGAGTCGGCATCGAGGCTCATGGAGAAGGCCAGGGCCTCGATTTCCTCGCCGCTGTCCAAGCGCACGAGGGTGATGCTGTTCTGCACGGTGTAGGCCTCCAGGACGGGCACCACGACGGTTTCGCCGGTGCCGGGCGAGGGCTGGTGCCGCTCGCAAATGAAAATCAGCGTGGTGCTGTAACGCTGGCGCTCGCCGAAAACGAGCGTGGTCGATGGGACATAGCAGGGGTCCACCTCGGGCGGCACGATGACCGAGCGGCCCGGCAGCGGATACATGGCCGCTTGCCAGCGCACCACGCGGCCCACGTCGAGCTGCAGCGCCGCGCCGAAGCGGCCGGTATGGCGAACCTGCACGCGCTGCGCCTCTTGCCAGGCTGCGGCCACGTCGCGGCGAAGGCGCTCGGCCTCTTGGTAACGGATGCCGACCGGCTCCAGCGCCAGGCCCTGCGCCTCTTGCCATCGCGCGGCGGCATTGGAGCGGGCTTGCACCGCGCCCTGATAGCGAAGCCCGGCGCCGGCTTCGAGCTGGTGCGCGGCCTGATGCCGGGCGAGCGCAGCGGTGCGCGAATGAAGCGTGTCCTGCCATGCGGCCGACACGCCGCCGGCGCGCTGCTCGGCCATCTGCCACCGGGACACGCTGCCAGCACGCGCGCGCTCGGCGCTTTGGTGCTTCGCCACGGCGCCGCCCTCGATCTGCGCCGCCACCTGCCAGCGGCTCGACACCTTGCCCACCAGCGGACGAGAGACGGCGCTCGAGTACTTCGAGACACCGCGAGCCATGAAGACCGGCAGCGAAAGCCGCCCAGCGGCCGTGGCAAGCGGCGGCCTCGTGACCGTGGCACCGCCCGAAGCGAAGAAGCCAGGCAGCGGGATGCGCCCGAGCGCATAGGCCGCGCCGCCGGTGGGCTCATCAGGCTCGCCAAAAACAAGGATGTTCGGCGGCCCGTCGAGCGGCGCCTTCCGAAAGATGAGGTCGTCAACCACCGATGACCACCTCACCGATGAAGAAGGTTCCGCCCTGATAGAGCTTCGCTTCCGGGTCGCCCTCGGGCGGGTTCTGTACGACGATCTTCACCTGGCCGGCGCCGGAGGGACCGCTCACGCTGTAGTCGATGGCCCAAACGCCATCTGCGCGCACGATGCGCCCCCACGTCGGCACGCCGGTGGCGAGCACCAGATCGCCCGCCGTGTCGGCCTGCACCAGCCTGAGGGCGCCGGCATCCACGGTGCCGGCAGGGACGGCGAGCACTGCAGCAGCGAGCACGTTGGTGAGCGGGCCGCCCTCGCCGGGCTGCACCCCATCGCAGGCCAGGAAGCGCGCGCCTTCGCCGAGCCAGGCCACGAAGCCCGGCCCGGCCAACATTGCATTGATGGCGAGCACGTTCATGCCATCAACTCCACTTTTCCATTGGCGCGCGTGAGGCCGTCCGTTATCACCGCGCGCTTTGCGTGCCCTTCGTAGTAGGCAATCACGGTGTAGCTCTGCAATTCGTCGACGAACTGGAAGTCATAGCTTCCGTCAGCCTTGGACCACTGCTCACGCACAGTGAGATTGCCCGACTCGCGCACCAGAACCACGCGGCAGGGATAGGGCTTGTTCAGCGGGTTGACATAGTCGAGCGTGAAGCCGCGCACGCGACCGATGCCCTGCCCGAGCACGCCCGTGAGGTAGTCCGCACGGCCTCGGAAGCGGCTGGGGATTTCGCGAAGCACCCCATACACAGGAATATTGCCTGCCGCTGTCGGGCTGGGCGTATCGAAAGCGGGCCGGGCGTAAACAGTACTGTTGATGGCGTACTTCGTCGCAAGGTCGTATTCAGGCATCCAAGCCGGGACGAAAGGAAGGCGCAGCACGCCGCCCGAACCCTTGACGACTCTCACCTCGTCGATATTTCCCTGCACGTCGTAAGCAGCGTTGCGGGCGCCCACCTGCGCTCCGACCGCGAATTGACCCGCCCCGACGTTCGAGTAATCGTTCATGTCAACAGCAGACCCAGCCGGGGCGCCGTCGACAAAGATTGTCAAGACACCCGAAATTCGGCGTACAACAACGTGATGCGTGTCGCCCGTCGTCACAGCCCCGGTGTTTGCCGTGAGCGCTATGGCGTTCGATGGACCGCCCGTGTACCACTCGGGCACTCGATTGCCGTTAAGCCATAACTGCCAGTTTTTGCCCGCCCCACCCGTCGCATAAAAGTCGAGCAGCACCTGCGCGCCGGACTTAACCGTCCGGAATCTGCACTCAACTACAAAGTCGCCGGTGCCGAATGCAAAGTCCGTGAGCCCGCTCGTCGTCTGCACCCAGTCGCCGGCACCGTCGAGCAGCAAAGAAGGGCCGACGAAGATCGGTGCCGCCGTGCTGATCTGCGCATTGCCTTGTGCGGTCCATGCCTTGCCACGCTCATCCGTGATCGTCGTTGACCCGTTGGCGCCATTGAAGTGCAGCAGCGAGACCGTGTTCGGTCCGGTGTTGTCCACGACGCTCGCCGTCTTCGCACGCACCCCCGGCCACTGAATACCGGATGCCGTGAAGGCATTGATCCACGTCACGCCGTCGTCCGAAAACTGCATTCGCGCGACAAGCAGAAACTTCGCGGGATCGGCAGCGGACCCAAGACGGATATCCCCTATGTCCTGATCGCCGCCAGAACCGAAGTCCCACGCCAACACCAGCGCGCGCACGTCGGCCGCACTCCAGAACGCGGACGTATTGAGTGAATCGTCTTTGAGGCTTGCCAGCGAGCCCGAAGCGGGCGCAACATTCGCCGTAAGGGTCGCAGCCGCATCGACGCGGCTGGCGCCCGCCATGAGCTGAAATTCGCTCAGCTCAAGGCCCTTGAATCCGTAGGCCTCCAATGACAGGGCCCGCCAGTAGCGATGCGCCGCCATCTCAGCGCCAAGGCCCCGTGCGGTCAACCATGAGCACGCCTGTGTTCGTATTGGTCGAGCCCGTCGATAACCCGCTGTTTGACGTGGGCAGGGCCTGCAATGTTCGACCCGCCAGCACACCGGCCGCAGGCGCCGTATCAAGAAATTTGAAAGTGTCCCAAACCCCCGTCTGTCCACAATGGTAGACCCCGGGAAAATCGGCCCGCGGCGGAGCGGAACCAGAGTTCGACGCCAGAAACTGCCGAGACGTCATGAGTGAGCCGTCAACAATGCTCGGGAAAGGTCCGAAGGCACCCGACAACCCAGAAACAGCGATAGCCGATGAGAAGGTATAGGGGTACTTCGCATGCAAGACTGATGATCCCAGTCCGGTGAAATCACGCGGAGCCGCAAATCTGAGTACATCGCCACCGCTTCCAACACCCGCATCGATTTGATTGACACTCGATGTCGCGTTTGAGTAACACAAATAGCATGCGTACGGATCGCCCCCGGGACGCAGAGGCAACATGTCACCAAATACTCGCGTGACGCCTGACTGCGCTGCAGGAGTGTTCGCCACGCCTGGCGCCGCCGTGAAATAGAACAAGCGCCCGTCGCCGTGTATGGCCCACGGCACCGCCGCTGAGCTGGCAGCCACAGACTTAGCCCAGTAGCCACCCCCCGCCATCTGCGTTTCATTCGGGAAAGGCCCGAGGCCGTTGTTGATGTCGCTCATGGACTCGTATCCGCGCACACGCGCGGACTGCGTCCCGGTGTCATCGACACGCAGCAGCATTCCGCTCGCTGCCACGTCCGAAGCCTTGTACGCGGCGAGGTTCGTCCCCGCAAAGGGCTTCAACCAGCCCAGCGGCGCCATCTTGAAACTGATGGTCCCCGACGCCGCACCATCGGCCAGCGAGGTGGCAAAGCGCACCACCCCTGCCGCCACCGACGTGACCTTCTGCTCGCCATTGAGCGAGGCATAGGCGCCCGTGATGCCCGTGATGCTGATAACGCTCTCGACCTGCGCGCTGTGCGAGCCAATGAACGGCATAGAGGCGATGCCCCCGGAGACCGTGAGCGCGCTCGCGGCCTTGATGTCGAACCCGTTCACGAGCACCGCATCGAGCAGGGCAATGAGCGAGCCGGCCGTACCGCTCAGCGCAGGCGCGCCCGACATCGTGCTGTTGAAATTCTTGACGCTGGTGTCAACGATGGAAGCCATGCTTTTCCTTGAGCGAGTTAGGGGCGGTCCACACCAATGAGGACCGAGATTTCAAAGCTGTCATCGAGCACCGTCTCGGCGCCCATCTGCACGGTGCGAATCGGCACAAAGGGAAACGTCGCGCCCACGGTGTTGAAACGGATGAGCTGGCCAGCGGCCCAGCCCGAGCCGAAGCCGGCGGCCGGGATGGTCATGTAGGGCACGCCCGAAGGGCCGAGCGGCGAGCAGTCGGCCGTCAGGCTCTGCCCCGTCACGATCTGGCCGACGTGCTCGCCGATGAGGTTGTAGGCAGTGCCCCCGGCATTCATCTGGATGCGCCACCGCTCCGTCACGGCGCCCTTGTTCGTGACCGTGATCGGATAGTCGATGTCGTTGAACGACGGGTCCGCCTGGTTGCCGATGAGGCTGTCGGACCAGACACCGGTCCATGCCTGCTGATCGAACAGCAGCGACACGCGCGCCTTCACGTCGCCCATCGGCAGCGCGCTGCTCACGTAGCTGTCGCCGGCGGTGTAGTCGTGCGTGATGCGGCCGGCGAACGCCAGGCGGCCATCGATGCCGACATCGGAGACCGTCAGAAGGTCTTCGATGCGGTGCTCGAAGACCACCGGCTGCACGAAGGCCGAGGCATCCGTGACTGTCAGCGTGCCGGCATCGAGGTTGCGGGTGTAGCCGGCCTCGATGCCCAGCCCATCGGCGCCGATGAGGCGTGCGCGCGAGAGCCGCACGCGCCCCGCGTTGAGCGTCATCCCGTTGGAGACGGTCGTCGGCGCCAGGCGCTTGGTGTTGTGAATGACGGCAAGTTCGCCTTTGCGAAAGATCGGCACGCGGCCATCCGAGGGCAGGCGCACCGGATCGAGGCCCAGCAGCGTGGCATCGACCGGCAGCGTCGTGTACGCGACCGCGTTGTAACGGATGGTGCTCGCGAAGACGGGGATAGGCCGCCAGATCTTGCCGTCGCTGCCCACGGCATCCGCCGAGTACCAGATCGCGCTCTCATTGCCGGCGGCTGTCACCCAGTCACCGAAGCGCACCTTGCCGACACCCGTCGAGTAGTCGTAGGTGCCGTTCACGTTCGTGCCGTTGATGAGGCCCGAGGTATCGGCCGTGACGTTGATCGTTCCGCCGTTCAGGCGCGTTGCCAGGAGCTGGAACGAGCCGGGCACGACAGGCGCCACCGGCGTGCGGAAGACCACGTATTCCACCGGCTGGCCGTCGAGCGTGGTCAACAGGCTGTTGACGACGACCGAGGTCGAAGCCGAGGCCGGCCAGGTCGTGAGCGAGGCCACGTTCGTGGCGTAGTCGTAGGTGCCGGCCAGCGATGCGGCGCCCGTGGCCGGGTCGAGGTCGGTGTAGAGACTGCCCGCCCGGTCGAAGTAGGTCTTGCCGCCTAACGCGAAGTTGATCGAGCCCGGCACGCCGGCCTCGCTGAAGTTGGGCAACAGCTTGATGGAGAGCTTGGGCTGGTTGAAGGTCTGGCTCTTCGTCGTGCCTGCGCCCGCGACCCGGAAATTCGCGCTCACGAGCGCGGTCGAGTCGGCCGGCAGTGTCGCATTCAGCACGGCATAGGTGTAGCCCGTGAGGGTGTTGCGATAGAAGCCCGGCAGGCTCGGCGACAGCACCGTGCCGAGCACACCCTGCGGGCTCACGACCCATTGCGGCACCGCCACGCTGACGACGGCTTCGGGGTACAGCTTCGCCATGCCGGTGGCGTAGTCGATGGTGCCGAACTCGACACCCACACCATCCACCAGCTTGCCCGCGCCGTTGTCGGTCACGCTCTTGTTCGACGCGAAGTTCTGCGGCACCCACTGGCTGGCCGGCACGCCGCCGGTGGACATCAGGACGAGGTTCCAGTCGAGCGACAGCGAACGCGGCGCGATGTTGGTCTTGCCGAGGTTCAGGGTGATGGACCCATCGACTTCACGCGCCGGCGCCGGGAACGCCTTCGAGGACGCCTCGCCGTGGCTGTAGCCGACCGTGAAGGCCACGGCCGAGCCCGGCAGGACGTTGGGCCGCACCTCGACGCGGCTCAACGCATAGGACACCGGGCCGGTCGCGTCCCCTGTGAGCAAGCCGCTGCCGTTGTCGCTCGCGTGGCGCGCGGTGCCGTCGTTCCAGTCCACCGAGACGGTGCCCGACTGGGCCGCCTGGTTGTCGAGTGCCAGCATGATGGACACGGCCGCCGTGAGCGTGCCGCTGCGGTCCTTGTAGTTCGACTTGGCCGCCCAGGTGAAGATGATTTCGCTTCCCACGTCGGGCAGACTGCCGAGCGTGGGCAATACCGTGCCGGTCGCGAAGTCCACGGTGCCGCTGCCGATGCTGGAGCTGGTGCCCGACAGGCGACCGCCGCCGTCGTCGGCCAGCTCGTACCAGTTGCCGCCCGCACGGAATGCCACGCGCAGCGAGCCGGGCGCCGGCGGCGGAAGGATGGTCAGCGGGTAGTTGATACGGCGGCTCTCGGCCGTCACCACGATGGACGTGGAGTCGGCCAGCTCGATAGGTGCGCCGGCGGGCCGGAAGCTGATGGCCTTGTTTCCCGTGATCGTGGGCGCGTCGCTCGCGAAGGTCATCGAGCCGCTGGCGTAGTTCACGCTGCCGATGGTCAGCGCGCCGAGCTTGAGCCGGCCGCCGTCATCGGTCAGCGTGCCCGCCGAGGTCGATACCGACAGCGTGCCCGGATACGCCGAGTTGCCGAAGGCGATGACCACATTCGGGCCGAAGGCCACGCTCGTATTCAGCGACACCGTGCCGGCGCCCGAGGCGACGAGCGAGGTCGATGAGCCGCCCGCCGAGATGTCCACGAGCGGGATTTCCGTGGTGGCGCTGGGCACGAGCTGCGTGCTGATGGTGTTGACCTTGGCAGACAGGTCGCCGGTGGTCACGTTGGCCGCGAGCTTGGCGATGCCGTAGAACTTCGACGCATTGGCGACGAGCATCTTGTTGATCGCCGCGGCGGCTGCGGTGCGCTCGAAAAGGCGATTCGCCGCGGTGCCGCTGTAGTCGTTCTTCAGGCCGTCGAGAAGCTCGCAGACGCACACCTGCGCGGCATAGTCCACGAACGAGCCATTGCCGGCGCTGTAGCTGTAGGTGCGCTGTTCGACCGACACGTCGGACACGCGCACGTACTCGGCCTTGCCGCCGCCGCTGATCTGCAGCGTGCCATTGACGCTCGGCGGTGTGGCGCCGGGGCGCTGGAAGATCAAAAGCGAGCGCTGCCCTTGCACATGGTTGGAGAGCAGAAAGCCGTTGAGCTCTTCGCCCGGCGACGTGTAGGCCTCGATTCGGTTCTGGATGCTGGCGCGGCGGTCGAAGAAGTCGCCGGTGTAGAACAGCGCCGGGCTGACGTTCGGGTCCACGGGCGGGCGCGAGATGATGACGAGGCCACCGAGCGCGGTGTCGGTGTTCATCGTCTGCACGGTGGCCGCGATCTTCATGATGGACACATCGCCGCGCGCGCGGTCCACCGCCGAGATGTCTTTGTAGATGGCATTGCTGGCGCCGTCCGCGATGACCTTGGCTGTCGGTGCGCCGCCGCCTTCGGGTACGTCGTCCATCACCTGCGTGGCAACGATCTTGATGTCGGATTCGAGAATGGTCATGGTCAAACAGTGATGAGCCGCACGGTGGCGATATAGGGGTAGTCGTCGGCGGGCAGCTCGGGGCGCGCGAGCGGCTTGCCCTCGACGGCAAGGCCGGGCGCGAACTGCACGGTGAAGCTGCGGCCATCGGCCAGCAAGAGGGCGTGCTCGCCCACGGCGTCGGCCGCGTTGAGCGCCTGCAGCGCAACGAGGCCGCCGCGCTTGATCCAGCCTGCATCGGCCTCGCCCTGCAGCGTGATGGGCCGGCCTGCCAGGCGCACACCCGCATCGATGAGCGCGGCGCCCGTGACGGAGTAGTCGAGGCTTTTCTCGACGGGGTTCCATCCGAACTCATCGGACCAAACCATGCCGCGCGGAATCTGCAACGCGCCCAGGGCGTGAAACTTTGCCGTTGCCATGTTCAGCGCCCCGGACGGTTGGAAGAGGCGCCCTTCGCTGCGGAGAGCTGCGAGAGCAGGCCTTCGATGACACCCGCGCCGGCGCTGTCGGTGTTCACCGTGCCGTAGTCGCGCCCATCGACGTTCAGGCGCAGATTGATGGTGCGGGTGGACTCAGGCTTCGGAATGCTGGTGGGCGTCTGGCCGTCGCCGAAGAAGGTCACTTTCTCGGCCGCCTTCATCACCGCAGCGCTCAGCGTGTCGCCGCCGTACTTCTTCTGGCCCGGGTTGTTGAAGAACTGAACGTTGCCCTTCTCGTCGGCGAACTCCCGCGCGATGCGGCGTGCGGTCTCGTCGTCCTTGACGCCGGCGTTCTTCAGGAACGCGGCGATGCCGGTCAAGGTGCCGAGGTCGCTCCCTGCGGTCACGGTCTTGCCGGTCTTGTCGGTCGAGAAGCCGTTCGCGTCGCGTCCAAGCCGCTTGTTCTCGAGCGCGATCTCGCGCTCTTGCAACTGGATGGCCTTCTCGCGTGCTTCGAGGTCACGCTCTCGGGCGTTGGTCACGTTGCCCAAGGCGCCGGCCAGTTCGTTCGCCGACTTCGTCGCATCAGCTTGCGCGTCCTTGAGCTTCAGTGTCGAACGCCCTGCACTGTCGAGCACGATCTCAAAGCCACGCATCGCGGCCTGCGCCTGCACCCAGCCGGGCGCGACACCGCTTCCCGCAGCAATGGCGGCCTCAGCGGCTTTCTTCCATGCTTCGCCCAATCCGATGGCTGTGGCCTGCCCGCTGTCGCGAATCAACTCGTAGTCACGCAGTGCCACCTTGGCGACGGTCTCAAGCTCGACCTTCGTCTGCACGCCCGAGCGCTGGAATGCCGCTGCTATCTCAGCCGCCGCATCTGCCTGCGCTTTCTTGTTCGTTGCGGCAGCGTCTGCGGCAGCGAGATTGGCCTTCTTCAGCTCCGCGAGCTTCTGCGCCGCAAGCTCAAGGTTGCCGGTCGCGATGGCTTGGTCATATTCGCCGCGCAGACGCTTCACCGCTTCGCGCGCGTCTTCCGCCTTTTCCTTTTGCGCAGCAAGTGCGGCGCCCAGCACGTCGCTCGCCTTGCGCAGCTCGTCGAGCTTCTGGCCCGCAAGCTCCACATTGCCAGCGGCGAACGCCTGGTTGTATTCGTCGCGCAACCGGGAAACGGCAGCCTCGGCCTCGGCCACCTTCGCGCGCTGCGCCTCGGCCGAAGCGGCGGCCTTGTCGCCCGCTTCCTGCGCGCTCGTACCGGCGGCCTGCATCGAGGCCGCCATGCTGGTGAACGCTGCGGAGCTGGCGCCCGCCGCTGCCGTCGTGGTCTCAGCATCGGTGGTCAGGCCCGTCCAACCCGCACGCGCTTCCTCTGCGCCCTTGTCGGCACGGTCGAAGGCTTCCGCCGCCTTGTCGCCGAAGGCGTCGGTTACGCCGTTCATGCCGGCGACCGACTCACGCACCTCGGCCGCAGCTTGCTTGAACGCCGCCGACACGGCGCCAAAGCTCAACTTCGAGAGGCCCTCCAGCATGGCTCCGACCCCGCTCAAAATGTCGCGGGTCACGCCGGCGAAAGCCTCGGCCACAAGGAAGACGGTCGCAATCAGGGTGTTCGCACCAGCGGACGCGACACCCCACACCGTTTTCACGATGTTGCCGGTGTTCTGGGCCTTCTGGCCGAAGCTGTCGAGCAGCGCCCCCACGCGGTCGGCCATCGCCTGCGCCTTCGCCACCAACGCCGGCACGTCGATGCTCGCGGCGAATGCCTGCACCCACTTGATGCCATTCTGAAAGGCGGTAGCGATGGCCGTGCCGAAGCGCGCCACCGTGCCGTCAGCCACCGCCGCGCGCAGTGCGCCGGCGAGCCGCTCGACTGCTTGCGTGAGCAAAGGGAGAACGGGCGCCGTCAGTGCATTCTTGGTCGAATCCCAAGCGGTCAGCAGGCCGTTGAATGCGCCTTTGAGATTCGCCTGCATTACAGCGGTAGTTTCGAGCGCGCTGCCTTTCGCGTCCTGCAGGGACTTGGTGAGCTCGTCGAGCTTGCCGATGCCCTGATTGAGCAACGCACGCAAGGCCGGGCCGGCTTCCTGTCCGACAGCCGCAATCGCGCGCTGCCCCGCCGGCCCGGCTGCGGCCAGCTCGTGCAGCATCTTCTCGAAATTGTTCGTCGTGATGCCCGAGGCGGCCAGCTCTGTGCGGAACTTGCTGGCCGGGTCGGAGAACTGCGCAAGGATGCTGTTCAATGCCGTGCCGGCGCGGCTTGCGTCAATGCCGGCATCGGCGAACTTGCCAATGATGGCGACAGTCGATTCGAGGCTCAGGCCGAGCGTGTTCGCCAACGGTGCGGCATAGCTCAGCGCTTGAGCCAGGCCCGCCACACTGGTGTTTGTCGCATTGGCGCCCTTCGCCAGCACGTCGGCCACACGGCCCGCATCTGTGAACGAGAGGCCCAGGCCGCTCACGATCTTCGTCAAGTACTCGGCCGAGGTCGCCAGCTCCACATCGCCGGCACGGGCGAGCTGCATCGCCGCAGGCAGCGTCTTGATGGCGTCAGAGACGTTGAGGCCGGCTTTCGCCAGGTTCTCCAGCGCCCCGGCCGCCTCCAGCTCTGTGAAGCCGTACCGCGCATCTGCCGCCGCTTCCTGCGCCGCCTTCCGCAGCGCACGCATCTCGGCCGCCGTGGCGCCCGTGGCGGCCTGCACGCGGCTCAGCGCCTGTTCGAAGTCGGCCCCACCCTTCACCCAGCCGGCGAACGCCTGAATGCCGAAGTAGCCAAGCACAACCGCAGCGAACGCGGCAAGGCGCGTCTGCAGCTTGTCGAACACCTTGGACGCATCGTCCTTGGCATTGATGACGATCTGAATGGGCTTGAAGGCCAACGGGGAACCTTTTGGGGAGTGGTGAAGGGGGAAGCCAGTGCGGCGACGTTTGGCGCCTCGTGCGAAGCGCCAGGCGTCGCCGCCGCTCAGCGCGAGCGGCGGCGAGGCGAAGGGTTAGACCTCGACGGGGCGGCCATCCACGAAGATCGCGACGCCGCTGGGGGGCGTGAGCACCTCGATGTCGAATTCCATCTGCACATACCCGTCATCGCTGGTGATGAGCGCCATGTCGCCGGTGGGCGCCAGCGTCACGAGCGGGCAGTAGGTATCGCTTTGCTCGCCCTCGGCGACGTTGGAGAGAACACGCAACGCGCCGCGAAGCTCGGCCTTGTCACCGGACTTGATTCGCAGCCAGGTGGTGGCGGCCTTCGAATAGGCGACCTTGATCTTTCCGGCCGCGATACCGCCGCCGGCGACGATCTGCAGCCGACCGAGCGCCGCGTCTACCGTGTAGTCCTCGCCCAGCTCGTAGGGCTCGCCGCCGGCTTCCGGCGTCACCACAACCTGCGTGACCTTGCGCGCGCCCGCCGGGCTCGCATCGGTGCGGCCGAGCTGGTAGAACAGCCCGGGAATCACGGTGATCTCTTCAGCGGCCACATTGCCGGTGGCCTGCGAGACCGTGGACTTTTCGCCAGAGATGAACATCGCCCGGTTGTCCGCGCTCATGTTGTCGCAAGTAATCTTGCCGGTGCGGTCGATGCGCACGACGCGGTTCGCATCCTTCACGCCGGGGCCGCTCTCGGCGCTGTAGTGCGGCGCCTTCTCGGTCGAGATGCTCAGCGTCACGGTCGGACAGTTGCCGAGGTGGCGCTCGCCCGTGAGCTGGTCGGCCGCGTCGTAGAGGTCGAAGAAGACCCGGCCGCGCGGGATGACGTATTGACTCTTTTCGAAGATGTTTGCCATGTTGGCTCCGTTGGTTGGTTCACTCTTGGCCGAAGTAGCGGCCAGTCGTTGAGAAAAGAAGCTCGATGCCGATGAGGCCGCCGTCTGCGAACTCAGGGGGAGCGAAGCGCGCCAGCTTCAGCGCGCCCCAATTGCGACCGCCGGCCTCGCCGGGCGCCCAGTTGTGAAGCTGCTCGACAACGGTTGAAATCGCTGTGTCGAGCAACGCCGCAGCGGATGGACCGCGCTTGACCGAAAGCAGCACGTTCCAGCCAGGTGCCAGACCTACCGCGCCTTCCTTCACGTCGGCCAGCGCGCCTGCAGCGAACATCACTGACACAAGCGCACCGGCGTCGCGGTTGCCTTTACCCGTGGACCAGCCCATGACTTCCCATGCAGGCAAGGCAGCCCGCAGCCGTTCGCAGATGTTGATTTCGAGCAGGAACATCTCAGGCGCTCCGCAGAACGAGGTTGGTCACGCCGGTGCCGTCCGCCTCGGCGCGCACCACTTCGAACGCTCGCCCGTCTACGGTGATCGCGTCATCACGCTGCAGGCCGGCGAGGTCCACCGTCGCGCCTTGGCACGCCGGGGCGTCCGCATCGACCTGCGCCCCGAAGGGCGCCGCATACGGGTGATCGAAGAGGACGCGCGCGGTCTTCTGCACGCCTTCGACGGTGAAAGAAGCGCTCACCGCGAAGTCGCTGAAGAAAACGGAAAGGTCTTCGGCAAACATGGACTTACGCGGTGAGCACGTCTTCCATCGTTGCGAAGCTCTCGTTATTGCGCACGCCGACATCCACGTCTTGCAGCGCCGTCACGCGAACGGTGCCCGTCTCGCTGAACACGTAGGGATTGACCATCAGGTCAAGGCCACCCCACATGCCAATCACGAGGTCTGCGAAGTTGCCGAAGATGAGAGCCGACAGGTCCGTGCCGGTCCCCTTCGAGATGTTGCTTGGCACCGCGTTGGTGACTGCGGCGCGGTAGCCGTTGAGCGGCTCGCTGCCCTTCTGCCACACGCGCTCGCCCGTGCCGGGACCATCGACGAAGGTCTTCTTGAGCTTGCCGCGCACCTTCGCATTCGTGAGATAGGCCAGGGTGCCCACGTCCGCATTCGCGACCGACACCGCGGTTTCGAGGTCCACCACGTTTTCCCAGTCGGGCGCGCCACCGTTTGCGCCACCGAAAACGCTCGCCGCGATCCTCGCGAGGATGCCGCTCGGCTCGTTGGCAGTGCCGCCGCCGGCGATGGCCGCGCGCTGGATCGCCAGGCCAAGCACCATTGCCAAGTCTGCCGAGACGAAGCTCTCGACATCGATGCTCGACTGCAGCAGCAGCTTGCGGCTGATGTCAGTGAAAGCGCCGACCGTCTTCGGCGACATCGCCACTTGCCCGATGGCGGCGCCGCTTTCGGTGGGCGCCTGACCTTCGGCCACCCAGTAGGCGCTACCCGAGCCCGTTTGCTTAGGGATAGCGATGTTTCCCACCAGCCCCGAGAGGAAGCGCACGCCAAGCTGATTCAGCACCATCGCATCGCGCAGGATGGTGATGAAGTCACCGGCCATCAGGTCGGTGCCCACGAGGTTGCCGCCGGCCGATGGCGTGCCCACCACGAGGTCGCGCTTCTGAACTTCGAAAGGAATCATGATGCCGCGCGCTGCCTTACCGAGCTTCTGCGAGGTCGCGGCGGAGCATTCGAACTCGAAGGCCGCCGCGCTGCGGGCCGCCACGTCGCCAGGGCTGGCAAGCGCGTTAAGGGCGCGCACCATGCTAAAGCGGCGTGTTTCCTTCGGCGTCAGGCCGATGTCGGCGGTGGGCACGGGCTTGGACGAGAGCGAGCGAATCGCCTCGGCTTGGAACTGCTCGACCGTGTGGCCGGCTTGAATGGAGCGCATCGCCAGTTCGGCACCGCCAGGCATTGCGGCGGCGATCTTGCTGATTTCGCTGGCGTGATTGCGCACGGCGGGGGTTTCGATGACAGGTGCCGGGTTGGCGGCGGGCGTGTTTGCAGGCGTCGTCATGGCGCGGTTCTCCGTAGAAGATGGGGAAATGGAAGGAAGGGAAGGAGCGGCCTGCGGGTCTGCGGCGAGACTGCGGCCGACACCGACAGTCGCGTCCGCCGGCACGCTGACCAGAGACAACTCGAAGGGCTCCCAGTCGGTCACGCGGTAGGTGTCATACCCGTCCTTCGTGCCTTCCAGAATGGCTTCGTGGATGATGTAGCCCACCGAAACGTTGACGCGAATGCCGTCAATCACGTCGCGGAAGACTTCCTCTGCGCGCACGCTTCGACCGAAGCGCACCACGGCACGGGCTACCTTGTCCGAACCGATTTCCACAGACTCAACGACCGCGACAACATCTCGTGTGTCGTGGTCACAAAGGAGGTTCGCGCCGGCGGTGAGGCGGCCGGTGCGCATTGACTTGCGACTGAGGTCCAACACCTCGATGAACCAGCCGCGATTGACCGGCGTTTCGCTCGCGAAAGCGAGCTTCACGGTGCGCGCCTCTTCGTCGATGGAGGCACGCTCCACAACGAAAGCGCGCTTGAGTTGACCGGTGGGCAGATGCTCGCGAAGAGCTTGAGGGAGACTTGAAGTCATGCCGCTATTGCAACGGCGCGGCACTGACATTCATAAGGCGCGCAATGTCACTAGGCCGTGGCTTCTTCCTCTTCGTGCTCTTCCTCGGGCTCTGCAGGCCGCCCCTTCGGCGCCGGCTTCAGAGCGGGCTCGGCCACCTTCAGGGCGTAGGCAGGCAGCACGATGCCAAGCTGCTTCGCAAGGTCCTGCGCCTCTTTGATCTTCAGCATGGTGTCGTAGAAGTCGCGGCCCATCTGCGCGCTCAGGTCTTGAGGCGCCACCAGACCAGCCCCCACACCGGCAATGCGCGCGTTCATGTCCTTCAACGGGTCCACCCATTCCCAACGGCGGCCAAGCCAATCGTGGGGCGCAAACTTCGCGACCTTCGCCGCAGGCAACGGACTGCCGTTGGGCATCGTGATGGCATTCGACAGCAGAGACATCACCATCCACTCAGCGCGCACGCGCTTGAGCAAGATGTCGATGAACCATTGCTGATCGGATGACCACCGGTCGCGTTCGTCGAGCGTGCCGCTTCGGATGCTGGAGAAGTTGACGCCTTCGAGGTCGTTCGCAAGTGCGTGATAGGACACCCGCCACCCGCTCGCCACGCGCTGTAGCGCCGTCTTCACGAAGGGACCGAAGACCTCATTCGGGTATTTGCTCTCATGAGGCTTGAAGTCGTAGCCAGGCGGCAGCGTGTCATAGACGCCAGGCTGGCTAGTCGTGATGGCTTCACCGTCATCGTCTTGCTGACCGATGGGCAGCGTGCCGGGAGCGGCGTCTTGGTTCTGCGTGAAGAAGCCGAAGTGATTCGCGCCGTGCTCGGCGGCGAGCACTGCAGCCAGCATGAAGCCGCCCAGGTGATGCAGGCTCAGCATGCCCGGCGCCATCCACGGGATGCCGCGCACCTGCTCGGCACGCTCGACCTTGAAGCCGTGGATGATGTCCTCGGCCGGCAGGCGCACGCGCTGGCGAGATGTGCGCATGCCGTCGTTGGGATGCGCCTCGAAGATATGAACCGCGACGGTGCGGCGGTAGGCGTCCACCTCGATGCCCATGATGACGGTGTTACCCGTCGAGGGCTCAACGCCGTTGAATGTCGTATCGATGCGGTCCACGTCGATGAGCTGCAGCGCGAAGTTGAATTCGTTGCGGGCATCAGCACCGCGCACGAGGCGCACAAGAAACTCACCATCGCACGGGAGACCACCTACGAGGGTTTCACACATATCTCGCAGGGACTGCCGGCCCGTCACGTCGCACACGGCCTGCCAGCGCACGAAGGCCGCTTCAATGGCATCGTTCGCGAGTTTGTCGGCCTTGTTGGGCGCGTTCTCGACGCGCGCCTGCATCACGAAGCCGGCCGGCCCGACCATGTTGGTTTCGACCATGCCGCAGAACTTGCGCGCGTAGTCGTTGTTGTTGCGCAGCTCGCGCGCCCGTGCGCGAAGCCTGTCGAGGTCACTGCGCAGCTCTTCGTTGATGCTGGAATAGGTGGCGATCCAGTCGGCGGTAAGGCGGTCAACGCGCGCGGCCTGAAAGCGGCGCACCTGTTTCTTGCCAACGACCTTGCCGCGAAACAGGTTGCGAAGAAATGCCGGGGCCTTCATGCGCCGAACCTCACCGAGATGCGACCGGACACGCCCCGCGGTCCGCTCTTGCCCTCTTCCGCTGCAACCTCCCGTTGGTACTTCGAGCGCATCGCATGCAGCTCGTTGAGCGGGATGTACTTCAGGCGACGGCCGTTGATTTCGTATTCGGCGGTGGCGCTCGTGGCCCGGCCTTCGAGCACCGCCTCGATGGCGTCGAGCGTGCGGCGGGCATGCGAGCGAACATCACCGGCTGCACCGAAGGACAGCGCCACGGTCATCCGCCCGCTAGCGACGGTGTAGACCTCATCGGCGTTCGTGACGCGCGCCCGCCAGTCATAGGAGCCAGGCGCGTAGCTCTGCGAGGTCTGAGCCGACACGACGACGCGGAAGGCATCGCCGTCAGCGGTGGCCGGAATCTCGTAGCGATGCATCGCGTTGAGTAGCTCGTAACTCAACGCCCATCCGGCTGAGGCCGGGTAGCGCGGGAGGCTTCGTGCCCACTTGACGGTATCGCCAGGAATGATGGAGATGGGTTCGGGGTTGGAGGTGTCGATAGTCACAGTCGGACCTTTGGTCAGTGTTGACCGGACTATCGAAGCCTGAGACTGACATCAACAAGGCGCTTCGTGTCACCTCGTGGCGAGGTTGCAACTGTCAACCTCGCTCGGATTGCAGCGCACCACGCTACGCGGGAACGTAATTCAAGAAGTAGTGTGTTTGGTCTGGTTCGGCGCGGTATACCTGAACATGGCTGAGGTTTCCGTTCAACCTCAACGCATCTCTTATGTTCATCTCGATACCGGGATCAATTCGCGCCCCGAGGACAATCCCAGTGACAGCCTGAGGTAAGACATCGAAAAGGCAAACCGAATAGGGCGTTGACGTTTTGGTTTCGACTGCGTCGGCCAAACGAGCAAAGACGCGCCATTCGCGCTCGTAGCTCCAGTGGCTACTTTTACTGAGCATCACTTCCACCTCGGATAGATCCTCAAGGGTACCGCTAGGTCTTCTTTCTTGATAGCGGACCCTGTGCAAGGGCCTCTCGCTGCCCGTTTTTGTTTTCGCGACATGCGCCGAATCAAACTCGAGTTGAAAGCCAGTATGGCTATCGGCGTAGTGAGCCCACATCAACAAGTTGTAGCGCTCTTCGCATAGACAGAGGGCTCCGATCAGCGAATCGAACTTCTCATACATTGAGATCTTTTGAGCTGCGAAGAAGCTCGAAATTTGCTGGTTTAAGTCCGCCGTCAAGGCCTCGCTCGCTGACAGCTCTTGATATTTTTCAATCGCTATTCGCTCACGATCTTCCACTGATAGGTTGGGATAGAGCTCGTCAACCACCCCTTTCAACGCATTTTTCACGTTGCGGATTTGAGTTTCTGGCCCAGCAAATGCCGTGATATCCGGGCGCCCCTCGAAGGGGTCGTTGAACACCCCAAAGGGGCTATACCTCAGACGGAGGTCTTGAAAAAAGGTCCACCGCTGTGGCGAAAAGTATTTATAGAGCCTTTTTGGTCGATCAACGAACATTTCATTTCTCCTCGAATTTTTCTTTCGCTCAATTCTAGGATCAGGTCTTGTCGAAAGATCGATTCACTTCGTGGGCATCTTAATGATGCGCAGAACTTGGCGCTCGGAAAGCTCGTAGCGCCGCGATAGCAGCTTGACCCGCTCACCCGCCAAGTAGTCGCGGAAGATGCGGCTATTGCGGCTGCTGTGGCCCTCGCTGCGGCGCTTCGCAATGAACACCCGGTCACCTCCCCAGTCAGCGCGAATGTCGGCCTCTATGCCTTTCACTAGCTCGGGCGTAAGCTCTCCCTTGGCCTCGGCGAGCGCTTGCTGCAGACGACCGAGGATGTCGAGGACGATGTCATTTCTATTTGTGTCGTTCACCATGATCTAGGGGGGAAGGATTGTCGTGACGGGCGTTGAAAAGTTCGGCGCGCGGGCGCCGGCTTTGCAGGGGCGGGAGCGTGCAGCGGACGCGCCGCCGGTTCTGGCGCCGGCTGTTCGACAGCCGCAGGCATGGGCACTGGTCGAGTCGGATGCGTTTCGCATGAAACATCGACTGGAGCGGTTTCGAGCGATTGCGTTTCGCGTGGAACATTTCCCGTCGCGCTCTCGGGCACCTGCGTTTCGCGTGAAACATCGGCGTGCGGTCCCTCTTGCTGCTGGCCTCCCGCGAACAGGTCTCCGTTCGGCGGCTGCACGATTGACTCCAAGCGCTGCCACATCTTCCCGGTGTAGAGGTGCAGGCCGAGCATGTGCGTGCAGAAGACGGCGTAGACGGTGCAGTCCAACACTTCATTGCGCGCGCCAGGAGCCTTGATCCAGCGATATGCCTCGCCGCCGGCGACGCGCTGCGGCACACGCGCCTCGGCCGTCAACTGCGTGTAGAACTCGTGCGGCAAGTCCTTGCTGAAGTGCACGTATCCGGCGCCGGGCTTCTCGACGCACAGACGGCCATAGATCAAGTCCTTTGCCGTGTCGGTGCCGACGTACCACAGGCGCACGCCCTTCTTGATGATCTTGCCGCCCCAGTTCACGTCCTGCACGGTGGCCTTGCTCTTCACCATCTTGCTGGGCTGCGGGTCGCCACGCACGGCGAACACGCGCTCGCGTTCGCGCTGGCGGCAGTAGTTGTAGGCCTGGTGCGTGAAGTGGCCACCGGTGTCCACGGCCATGGCTTCAATCTTCATCGCCTGCCCGCTGGCGTGCTGAAAGATCGTTTGGCGGTAGGCATCGAGGTGCGCCCAATCGCGTTCATCGGCCGGGTTGGCGTAGATGACGCTGTAGTCGATGCACCACATTTCCTCGCCGCGGCCAACGGCCCAGGTCACGACCTCGAAGCGGTTGTCCTGCACGTCCACGCCAGTGACCAGCACGAGGCCGCCATACGGCACCGTGAAGCGGCGATAGGCCTCGGCACGGCGTGAGAGCGCGTGTTCGTCGGCGCGCTCCACAACGGCCTCCCAATACTGCGCCAAGGTCTCATTGATGAAGCCTTCGAGCGGCGCGGTGTCGCCGGCCTTCGCCTTGGTCGTGGCTTCCAGGAACTCGCGCACGATGTCGGACCATGCGCGCTGGGGGCTGTAGCCGCTCCACATCTCGACGAAGGCCACATGCCGCGGCGCGCGGATGACAACGCCCTGCGCATCGGTCCAGACGTGCAGGTCATGGTCGTAGCGATACCGGCCGCACTCGCTGACCCACATTGCGCCCGTGTCCCAGATGCGCAGGTAGTCGGCCTGCGTGATCGACTCATGGCAATGCGGGCAGACGTGGCGCACGGTGTCATGGTCGTAGCCGTCCCATTTGAAGCCGTGGCGCACCTTCCTCCCGCCCCACAGCAGCGGGTGCTCGGCATCGCAATGCGGGCACACCACGTTGTATCGCATGCGCACGTCGGCGTTCTTCTCGCGGTACTCGATGTGGTCGAAGTCCTTGATACGCACGGTGCTGCCTGCGACCAGCTTCGGGAACGGCGCGCCTTCGAGGCGACCGCGCGCGAGCGTGATCGGGTCCGAGGACTTCTCAATCTTGGCATCGAAGGCAGAGGCTTCGTCGAGGATCGCGACGGCCACCGTGATGCGGCGATAGGCTCGTGCTGCCTTGCCGCCTAGCAGGTGCAGGACCGACCCGAAGAAGCTCTTCAGCTTCATGGTGTCTTCCTTGCCCGGCACCGTCACGGCCTTGAGCGCGGTCACGTCGCGCAGCATGGGCTCGATTTCGGACTTCACGAAGCTGTCGCGGTCGTCGTCGGTCGGCATCCACAGCGCTTGCTTGCGCCGGCGGTGCGCCGCGTTGTAGGCGATGAATGCGAGCAGCGTCTTCGTGTAGCCGACGCGCTTCGCCTTGCGCACCGTCACCTCTTCGATGTCGTCATTGCTGAAGGCATCCATCCAGCCCTTCTGGAACGGGTAGGCCTTCCATTCGCCCTGCGTGTGGCTTGCCTCGGGCGACAGGTAGAAATTGTCCTCGGCCCAGGCGCTCAGCGGCTGGGGGCGCTCCATCTTCAGCGGCCCGAGGCCGGTCAAGGTCGCAGCGATGACGGCGCGCTGCGTTTCGCTCGGGGCCAGGCTCATGCTGCCTCGCCCTCTTCCGGCTCGTCGTCCTCGGGCGGCGAGACTGCTTCTGACACGAGCCGAGCCGTCGCGCGCACCCACTGGTTGCGCGCATCGGCGATGGCAGACATGAGCTTGTCGCGTGCCGTGTCCGGCAGCTCCGGGCACACCTTGCGCAGCAGGCCGGGCAGTTGCTCGAAGCGCTCCGACACGGACTGGCTCGCGGTCGCCAGCACCTCGGCCAAGAGCGAGATGGGCGCGTACTCTCCGCGGGCGACGGCGTTCTTGATCGCGATGCCGAGGCGCTGCTCGCGCGCCAGCGCCGCGCGCTCTTGCACAAGGTCGAGGCCGCCCAGCTCCGACGAGGCACGCCCGGCCGCCATATCGCGCATGCGCTCGCAGTAGGCAATCAGCCACTCGTGGCCGGACTCACCGCGCGTCAGCACGCCCTCGGCCATGAGCTGGCTCACTCGCGCTTCGCTCACGCCGACCCATGCGCCAAACTCGGCCTGCGAAATCGCCTGCCTCATTGCTT
The DNA here is from genome assembly GCF_003019815.1 of Variovorax sp. PMC12. NCBI lineage: Bacteria > Pseudomonadati > Pseudomonadota > Betaproteobacteria > Burkholderiales > Comamonadaceae > Variovorax > Variovorax sp. PMC12. The sequence continues at coordinate 5,176,982 of NZ_CP027773.1, read as the reverse complement.
CAACAGCCTTCACTTAACCCCCTTAGCAGTACCGCCGAACAGTCCAAGTCCGGGGTTCGAATTACCCGTAGCGACCACCTCTGCCGAAGGACCCGCGACACCCTCGGGCCGCACCATCGGGGTGCGGTCGGAGGGGCGCGGCGCCCTGGCGGGCGACAGGTCGAGCGCGCCCGTCATTCGCCCACCAGCTTCCGAACGCGGTAGCGAATGCGGCGCTCGATGTAGGCCTGAAGGTCTCCACGCTCGGCAACGCGCTCGCGGCTGATTCGCGCGTCATAGACGCCAGCACGAACGAACATCAGCACGGGCCGCACGATGAATCCGTCCTGCCCGGTCGCAGCCCAGATGCCAGGTGCGAGGTGCTGTGTCGGGCCGCTGCGAAGACGACCGTATGCAACGAAGAAGCGCACGCCCTCGCGGTCCTTGGTGCCCTTGTGCAGACGGGCCTTGCGCCTGTCCGTCATGTTGGCTCTGTAGCCCTGCTCTCCCATGGCTTGGAAGTAGGACAGCAGGCGCACGAGGAAGCCGCCGCGCACGTTGCCCCGGCCGTCATCGCTGCCCGGGTAGGGCGTGGCAGGCATGGCCGTCTGATAGCCGGCAGGCAGGATGCCAATGCGGCGCAGCGCTGCCTCGCTGCGCTTGTCGCGCCGCGGGCCGCCGAACTCTTGCGCCTGCAGAATCTTCTGCGGGTCCACGCCCTTGCCGCCGAAGTAGGTCGGCTCAATGTCCACGCTCAGCCGCTCGGGCGTGGCCTTGCGCACATACACGCTCTTGAGGATGTAGGGCGTGGGCCGGTCGAACTGCTCACGCATCTCGCGCTGCCACTCTCGCCGGGCGCGGAAGCCGCCATCACTCAGGCCATCAGCATAGGCTTGCTTGGCCTGCTGTCCCGACAGCTTGGCGAGCTGCGCCTGCACGCTGGCGAGACCGCTGCCCTCGAATCCAACGGTCACGCGCATACGGCACTCCCTGCCCCATCGACGGCGTGCCGCACTCGTGCGGTGAATGCGAGGTAGCTCTCGCCGCAACCCATCGAGAACGCTGACTCATCCCATGCGGCAAGGCCCAGGGCGCGGGCCATCGCGTCGATGCCGCTGCGCGTCTCGTGCCATGCACCCGAAGTCGCGCCAGTTGCACGAGGCACGTCGCGCCAACGCTCGTTGCGCAGCCAGGTTGCGAATTCGGGCACGAACTCACCGCCGTCCTTCTGCCACCTCTTGCTAAGCCTTTGGGCCTCGATGGCCGCGCGCATCGTTTGCTGCTGCGCGGCTGTCGGCGCAAGCCGGCGGTATCGGCGTTCGGCCTTCGACCTGTTGTCCTGATTCGGGTAGATCGAGAAAAGCTCATCGAACCCGGTCGCCCCCCCGCCGGGGGGTAGGGGGGTATGGTTAATGATGGTTCTTGAAGATTCGGGTGTCATAGCTGTGTCACCCCTCGCGTCACCGGTGACACCCCTCGCGTCACGGGTGACACCCCTCGACCCCGCTTCATGGGGTGTCAATCTGTCACCCGTGTGGATAACTTCGGGTGTTTTGAGGGGTGTCAATCTGTCACCCGTGGCGGTTTCGGTCGCGTTTTCGTCGGGTGTCAAATTGACACCCGTGGTTGTAGGGAGCGTTTCGCCGGCCACCCACGCCGCAGATACGCGGTACTCGTTCGTGAGGCCACGCCTGCCCGTTGCCGCCCGCACCTGCTCAAGCCAGCCGGAAGCCACCATCTTGGCAATCTGGCGCTGCACGGTGCGGCGGCTCTGCCGCGTCTTGCGCGCCAGTTCGTCGACCGATGGCCATATGCTGGTGCCGTCGTCGCGCGCGTGATCGACCATCGCCAGGGCGAGCAGCATCTCGCTGCCGCCTTCGGGATAGCGGTCGAACACCATCGTCATCAGCTTGATGCTCATGCGCCCGCTCGGCCCCCTGCGATCCACGCCGGACTGATGCGGTAGGCCGTGAAGCCGCCGCGCCCTGCCCTGCTCTCCACGCGCACCAGCCATCCCGCCGTGAGCATCCGCGTGAGCTGGCGCTGCACAGTGCTGCGGCTCTGCCCGGTCTTCTTGCTCAGGGCAGCGACAGACGCTCGAATCTGCAAACCATCGTCGCGCGCGTAGTCGGCCATCGCGAGGGCCAACAGGCGTTCACCGGGGCCGCCCGTATAGCGGTCAAAAACCATCGTTAGCAGTTTCATGCTCATGACTTCGGTTCCTCCCGCATCAGGCCGCGCAGCACGCCAAGGCAGTGGCCCACATGCGCGTTGACCTCTGCGGCCATGTGCTCGGCCTTGCGCATCTGGTTGCGCGTCACGCCGCCCTCGCGTCGCAGCAACGCCTCGCCCATCGCTTGCACGAAGTCGGCATAGGCCACCTGCATGCGCACGAGCGTATCGAGCGGGTCGCCCTCGGAGTAGACCGGCGTGGCGCGGCTGCAGGTATGGCCCAGCTCGCCCGCCATCGCGTGCAGGATGGCGAAATTGCGGCTTTGCCACTGCATCTCGATGGCATCGCGCAGCGTGAGGTGATGCGTGGTGTTCTGCAGGTTGACTTTGTGGGTCAACGTGTTGGGGTTGTGCCCCATGCGCTTGGCAAGCGCGCCGATGCCGCCCTCGTAGCCGTGTGCCGTGTCGTAGGCCGCCGCAGCGGCATCGTGGCCGCGCAGCTTGTCGGGCACGGGCTCATCGGCGCCATAGCCGTGCGCCTCGTCGATTGAGATATTCGTCCTCATGCAGACCTCAGAAAAAACAAGCCAGTGCCTCGCGAAAGCGAGTCCTGCTCCGACGCTGGCGGAGCGCATCGACGCCATCGAGCAATTCCTGCAGCAGCTCGTGCAACTGCTGGAGGTCGAACCAGACTTGAGCCGCGAGAACGTCGCGGCATGGATGGAAGTGATGACGGCAAGCGCAGGCGCCCAAGGGCTACAGGCGCTGCGTCAACGCGCCGCGTTGGAACAACTGTGCGAGCGCGTGCTTTCCCCCGCCGTAGACGTGCTACGGCCGGCGAACGGATGGATTTCCTAGGCCGAGGTCCGGCGGCTAACGCTTTATGCATCCGCACGCTCGAATTCCGCTCGAAGCCTCGGCAGGGGCGCGTCGCCGTACACATGGTCGTAGCCAATGCAGAGACCTCGCGAAGCCGCGAACACGATGAGCTTCGCCGCGACATCAGGCAGCAGTGTTTGGCCTCTTTCGTAGTGGCCGATATTCCCCTGCGTACAGCCAATGCCATCGGCGAGCACCTGCTGTGTGACGCAGAGCCGTTCACGGATTACTTTCAGGTTGTGCATTCCGTGAATAGTAGCGGCGCTAGTGTCATTGGTCAATATCGGCGCTAGTTTGCCATATCAACAGCCGCGCTAATAATTTCTATCATGGCCGACAGCAAACGATCCAAACTCACTGAAGAACACGCTGCAGAGGCCGCGCGTCTCCGCGAACTGTGGGATTCGCGTCCACACCGAACTCAAGCCGTCTTCGGCGAGAGCTACGACCTTGGAAATCAGGCCAACGTCGGGCACTACCTCAACGGTCGAAGCGCTTTGAATCCAAAGGCGGCAGCGGCTTTTGCCGCTGAGTTGCAGTGCAGCGTGGCGGATTTCAGCCCCCGCGTGGCGGCGGAGATTGACCGGTTAAATCCCGCCTCAGTGGCAGGCCAGCCACAACGCCCGAACGACTTGAACGGCGACCTCATCATTGCGCAGTACGACACCGGCGGTGCGATGGGATTCGGGTTCGAGCTGGAAGAGCAGCCTCCCGGACTCATTAAGAGCTGGCGCGTAGATCACGAGTGGTTGCGCATGAACGTTCGCCACTTCACAAGCGTGAAGAATCTTTGCATCGTGACAGGGTTCGGCCCATCAATGAAGCCAAAGTACAACCCGGGCGATCCACTTCTCTGCGACAGGGGCGTGAACGTCGTGGATACAGACGGCGTCTTTTTCTTCCGAGTCGGGAAGCAAGGGTTCATTAAGCAGCTGCAGCGGATTCCCAAGGAGGACGGGATGATTCTTCGAGCGAAGTCCTTCAACAGCGACTACGACCCCTTTGATATCACCGAGCGAATGGACTTCCAGGTTTTCGGAAAGATTCTCACAGCCTGGCGCAGCGAGCAGCTCTAAGTTGGCGCTACGGGGCGATAAATAGATCGACGATTCGGGATTCGGTGGAATCGAAGTAGCAGTTCGCCATCTTGTCGCCGGTATACCCGCCGTAGCTGTTCTTTGCGTTGACCTGCCCGTACCACGGGACAACGGCAATGCGTCGCCCCTCCACATCGCGCGCCACCCCAGCCGTTGCGCGCTCGGGCACTGCAATCTTCAAGCTGTCGCGATCCTTCCATGAGGGGATGGTCCGAATGGCATGGATGCAACGCGCCGCCAAATCAGTCTCACGCTTCTTATCGATCGGCGCCAGCGGCGGAGGAACAACCGGCTGCGCCACCCCCGACGCGCGGACCTCGCGCGCTCCTTCACCGCAAGGCGTCTGACTGAAAGTGTTTCCGCAGCGGTAGAGCGTCTGTGCAGAGGCGCCCGCAACAGCGACAGAGGCCAGACCACCCAACAACAAGAAAAGCATCTTGGACATAGTTTCGAAATGCTACATGTATCAGCACCGACCTAATCCTAGCGCCGCTATTGACGCAAAAGGATAGCGCCGCTAGTATTCGTCCGTCTTCACTTGGAGTCGGACATGAACGCCAGACGCTATCGCTGCTACTACACCCCTCGGGATGCCCTCGGGCACCTGAACCCCTCGGACACCGGCGCCGCGCCGTTTGTCCAGCTCCACGCTGCAAATGCAGAGCACGCCCTCGAACTGGCACAGAAAGTCACCGGCTGCCCGGTGATCGAAGCCACCCGCATCGAGGGTTGATGCTGTGGCACGCGCACAAATCAACCACGCCACCGACAGCCGCGCCGCCACGCGCCATGCGGCCACCAGCTCGGCGCGCGTAGACATCTGGGTCCGTACCATCCGGGGCCGTCGCCAGGCGTTCTACCGCTGCAGCGCCGCCGGCGTTGCGAACTGGCAGGCCATGGGCGTGCCGCTCGCCAACAAAGCGCTGAAGCTCGGCAGCATCAGCTTGCCGGGCCTCGTGGACGCGACCGTCGCGCCCTACACCGAGGATGCGCCCACCCATCCGGCAGCAGCCGACTTTGCCGAGCGGGCTCGCGCCCTCAACAGCGAAATCGATGCCCTCAACCTCTGCGCGCGAGGTGATGCATGAGGACGCCGCGCGCGCGACGCACACCTGCCGTGCAAGCGCTCATCCGCGCGATGAAGTCGAGCAAAGAGTGCGGGCATGCGAACTGGCACTACGTGGCCGGATTCCTCTCGTCCGAGCACCCGTCGCTCTCGGAGGAAATCGAAGCCTTCGAGCGCGCCCGCATCGACGCACTGAAGACAGCCGCGAACGCAGCCTGATGGCATTCCTTTTCCGTTGCCCCGAGTGCCGCACGCGGCGCCGCAGCTATGGCCTGTTCACGCAGCACCTGCGCGAAACCGGCCACCGGCTCTGCCGGTGCGGCGGATACCACTACGAGCACCGGCCGGGTTCGCCGTACTGCGAGCGCAACCCGATGAGCGCGGCCCTGCTCGCGAGCCGACACGGCGCCTCTGACGAAGAGGTGTTTGAGATCGCGCTCGAAATCGCCCTCACCACCCCGGGCCGCGCCCTCGCGGCTTGCCCATTCTGAAAGGCCGACCATGCGCTCGACCTCGTTCCAAGAAACCGGCGTTGGCCTCATGAGGACATCGCCAGTCGCGCCCTCGCCGCGCATCCTCGCGACCGTCGCCGCAGTGGCGGTCTTCATCGTCCTGCCCATCGTGCTCGCCGCGATGTGCGTCTACGGCTGGAGCACACCATGACCACAATCACTACGGGCGTTTTCTTCATCAGCAAGGACCGGCCAGGCCGCCCGGCCGTCAGCGAACACAAGTCCGACGCGGGCGAGTTCGTGCTGAAGATGCGCCTGATCGACAACCAAGGGCCGCGCACCGTCGAGGTCTATGTGACGCGCTGGGCCGGGCAGGCCGCCGCCGACTGGCGCGCAAGGCACCCCGACCTCAAGGCCGGCGACGCGCTGCGCCTGGTGCTCACCAATCCACGCGCGATGCCCGGCGCTATGTCGCCGGAGACGCACGCCGCCATCACCTCGTGCGAGCTTCTGCCCGCGCGCGCCCCCGCAGCCCCACAAGCCGCCTAGCCCCCCCCTACGCCTCGCCCTATGACCTTCACCACGCCCCCTGTGAAGCGCCCTGCGCTTCACCACCTCATCGCGCTGACCGGCCACGCCGGCGCCGGCAAAGACACCACGGCCGACCTACTGGTGGCGCACGGCCGCTTTCGAAAACTGGCCTTCGCCGACGCCCTGCGCGGCGAGGTCTCCAACGCCTTCGGCGTATCGCTTGACGACCTAAACGCCCCCCACTTGAAAAACGTTGCAACGGTCGCACTACGCATGCGCCTCGCGCCGCGCGACTTCCTCGCCGCTGTGGTCCTGTCGTTGTCGGCCGCGTCGCCCGACCATCGCACGCCACTCAGCGACGAATGGCTCGACGAGCCGCGCAGCCCACGGCAAATCATGCAGTGGTGGGGCACCGAGTACCGCCGCGCCCAGTCGCCAAGCTATTGGACTCAGCAGCTCATCAGAAACCTCGCCTACTACCGTCGCGAAGGCGAAACCCGCTTCGTCGTCACTGACGTACGGTTTGACAACGAGGCCCATGCGTTGCGCATGGCCGGCGCCGTGATTTGGCAACTTATCCGCCCTGGCCATACCGGCGCTGCGGAGGGGGCCCACGTCAGCGCAACGGACGGAAGCCGCTTCAAACCCGAAGCGGTCATTACCAATGCACGGGACGTAAACCACCTTCAGGTCGAAGTACTGTCCCTTTTCATTGCCCGCGAAATTGGAATCTCTCCTGACCGCATCAGATTCAACATCAAAAGTACCAGCTAAGCGTGCATTTTCTTGCGCTTAAGCCACCCGTCAGAAATCAGCCGCCTAACAATGAATGCAACAAAAATGAACCAAATTGCAAAAGAAAAACTTCTTGTTCCCGCCGCCGAAGCCGCAGCGATGCTATCGATGGGTCGTTCCACATTTTGGAACAAAGTCAAAATGCAGCAGTTACCACAGCCAGTAAAAATCGCGGGTCTGACACGATGGCGTGTGGCGGACCTACGCGGATTCGTCGAAACTTCAGTCAATAAATGTTGCGGTGCTAGCTTTTAACTGGCTTGGCTTTCGAGGCGCTTTTAGCCCTTTTCGATGCAACCTTCTTCGGAGTGATCTCCCTTACCTCCGCCTCACCAACCGGCTGACCCATATCAATGGTGGGAAGCGTCTCGGGCGCTGTAGCCTGAGCACGCACGGCGCCATCTGAAGTTTGAACAGTTTCCGAGAATGGCTCACCATAAATTTCTGCATATGCCTTATAAAATTCAGGCTGCTTTCTGAACTCAGTAAATAGAGGCCACGAGTGATAACAAGATTGTTGAATGATCTCGCCAGCCTTGCCAATGCTCTTCATGATTTCGACCGCTTCGGCGTACTCATCTTTTAGCACAACCGTAGCTAGCTTGAAATCTCTGATGCTCGCCGTCCAATCAACCGATTTCAATAAATCACTAGCACCCTCAGTATCTCCGGAAAATTTCAAACCGATGGCAGCGTTGATAATTCGAATCCTCAGGTCCATTTCCGACAGGTCTTTTCGCAATGGCTCACTAAGCACGAAATCGCGGAGTTCCCCGACAAACTTCCATCGTTTGTGTTGTAGGCAGTGATACATGGTCTCATTCAAAGACATATGAAATATCGGCGCCTCTTCAGGGAAAAGTTTACTCCACAACGTGTAAGCCAGCATTAATCCGACTTTAGAAAGGATGCGACTGGCAGTTGAAAAGTATTCAAAAGAAACTTCGAGTGGGTCGCCAATTTTCACCTTGTCAGCAAAGGAGTACTTCTCCTTAGCGCACACAGTCAAGTACTGCTCGCTTACTAATCCGCCGTTATGAATCAAAAGATTCCGGCGTTGCGATAGTTCAACAAATGCGGGCCATTCTTTAAATTTTCTTAACGATAGTCCTAACTTTCTCTCTAAAGCCGCAAATTGTTCTATATAACTTTCTCGCCGAAATGTATCGATCTCCTTGTCAACCATCGCAACCTTGACATCCGCCAAAGAAGAAAAATCCATCAGATCGGAAAGCGATATTTCACGTGAAATACCCTTAATTAACTTGTCGCTTTTTAGGTAAATTACCCTTAACAATTCACCTATATATGAGTCAAACTCTGCAAAAAGATGTGTAAATAGACTTTTTGCCAAAACAGCCGAAGGGTTTTGCCCTAAGTGCTCTTTAAACTCTCGCCAAGTTTCTGTAAATTCCGCAAAATCGCGTGCGGCGGTAAACTTGAATGTTGTGTGTTCTTTTTCCGACTTTATTGGGACGTATTTATTGAGTTTCGCCGCAATTTTGTTGAGCTCGGCGTTCTTCCATTCGTCAAAATGCGGGAGCGCAATCTGGGCAGTTTGAGCTATACCCCTTATTGCTTGAATATAATTTTTAGCCACATTCTCTATTGGGGAGATTGCCGGGCCTCCACTCGGAGCGCCGATTTTAAGCACTGCCGCTTCATTAGTTTTTTCCGCTTGATCGTTCATTTGTCTCTTCTCCTCATCATTCATTTTCAGGAATCAACGGGTTTAATCCACGCGCAGGGAAGCACGCAACGCTGGCGAGCTTCGGCGAGATCACCCACCGGAGCCATTAGTACTTACAAGCAGGTGCCGTTACGCAATCTTGGTTTTTTCGGCAGAGTCGAGCCAGTCTGACCACCATTGCATCAACTCACGGCGCTGTGCGAGATACTCTGCGCGGTTGTACGCCGCGCGCACTGCATCCGTTTCCTTGTGCGCAAGCTGCCTCTCTATTACGTCGTGAGGGAAGCCGGAACGTTCATTTAGCACCGTCGATGCCAAGGCACGAAATCCATGCGCCGTCATTCGGCCGCGGTAGCCTAAGCGATAGAGAGCAAACAGAAACGTGTTCTCCGACAGCGGGTGTCCGGGACGGATTGGAGAGTCAAGCACGAGCGAACCATCCCCGCTCATCTCTCGCAGCGTCGCAAGAATCGCTTGCGCCTGGCGCGACAGAGGCACCACATGCGGAATGCGCATTTTCATTCGCGTCTCCGGCACCACCCACACCGCGCCTTTTTCTTTCAGCTCACCCCACAGCATGCCGCGCAACTCGCCCACCCGAACGAACGTGTGAGCCAGTAGTTGCAGGCCGAGCCGAGTCACCGAGTCTTCGTAGCCATGAATGGCCCGCATAAGCTCGCCGGCCTCTTCCGCCGGGATGCTTGCCATAGGCTTCTTTGTCTTTCGCGCGATGAGCACGCGCGTCAGGCCGGCCGCACCATGCTGCTGAAGCACGCCCGTGTCTTGCGCGAAGTCGAAGACGGCCGATATGCGGCTTGCTACCCGGTGACCGGTTTCGATCTTTCCGCCGGCCTGCGCAGCCCGCACCACAGTGACCAATTCCGAGCGAGGTATGGAATCGATGGGCCGCGCGCCGAGCTGAGGGAATGCATATCGCTCTAGGGTGTTCTCCACCTGAATCTGATGCTTGCCGTTAGAGAGCGTCGGCAGCTTCGCCCTCAGCCAGTCACGCGCGACCGCCTCGAAGGTTGGCGCTTTTGTGATGGCCGGCGCCCCCTCCCTAGCGGAGGCATGCGCTTTCCGTGCGTCGGCCAGGCTCACCATCGGGTAAAGACCGTAGGTCTTCGTCTTTTGCTTTCCGCCGGCGGTGTAGTTCGCTCGCCAGCTCTTGGAGCCAGCCGGAGAGACGAACAAGTACAGGCCATGCGCATCGGTCAGCTTGTAGGCCTTCTCGCGCGGTTTAGCGGCGTCAACAGCTTTAACAGTAAGGGTCATGGTATCGGCCAGAAAATACCATGACTGATGCCATGTTTGGTGCTTGGCTAGAGGCAGTTCGCAACAGATTGCGCCGGACCCCAAAAGACGATTTCCCCAATGAAAAAGTCCCGTCGCAGAGGCTGCGCGGGACTTTCAAAAACTGCCAGGGATTGATTCTGGCGGAGAGTGTGAGATTCGAACTCACGGACGCTTTCACGTCGGCAGTTTTCAAGACTGCTGGTTTAAACCACTCACCCAACTCTCCGGAACCTCAGATTTTAAGCCGACGGCGGCGCCTTACTCTCCGTCCGGCAGGAACATCGCCTGCAGATCGCTCAGAAAGTCCAGCCCGCGTTCGGTGGGCCACACCCGGAACAGGTCGCGCGCCAGGAGCCCCTTGCGTTCGGCCTCTTCCAGGCCGCGCTGGATGGCGGTCATCGCGAGCCCCGTGCGTTCGCTGAAATGGGGCAGCGTGAAGCCGGCCTTCAGCCGCAGCGCATTGAGCATGAACTCGAATGGCAGGTCGGCCAGCGCCACTTCATCGCTCTGCGACACGGCGGCGCCGGCGCGCGCGTTGTCCATGTACAGCCGCGGCTCGCGGTAGCGCACCTGGCGCACGATGCGGTGCGCAAAGCTCAGCTTGCTGTGCGCACCAGCGCCTATGCCAAGGTAGTCGCCAAACTCCCAGTAGTTGCGGTTGTGCCCGCAGGCATGGCCTTCGCACGCATAGGCCGACACTTCATAGCGCGTCATGCCGACGGCGCTGGTGCGTTCGGTGATGCGGTCGAGCATCTCGTAGGCGATGTCGTCCTCGGGCAGCGTGGGCGGAAACTTGGCGAACCAGGTGTTGGGCTCTATGGTCAGGTGGTACACCGACAGGTGCGGCGGCGCGAGCGACAGGGCTTGCGAAAGGTCGGCTTCCAGGCCCTCCAGCGTCTGGCCCGGCAGCGCGTACATCAGGTCGAGGTTGAAGGTGTCGAAGGCGCTCGCGGCCTCTTCGACCGCCGCAATGGCCTGGGCACGGTCATGCACGCGGCCCAGCGCCTTCAGGTGCTCGTCGTTGAAGCTCTGCACGCCCACCGACAGGCGCGTGACGCCTGCGGCGCGGAACGCACGGAAGCGGTTGCGTTCGAAGGTGCCGGGGTTGGCCTCGAGCGTGATCTCGCAGTCGGGCGCGAGCTTCAGGCGCGCGCGCACGTCGCCCAGCAGGCGGTCGATGGCTTGCGGCGAAAAAAGGCTCGGCGTGCCACCGCCGATGAAGATGGTGTGCACGGTGCGCCCCCAGATGAGGGGCAGCGCCGCGTCCAGGTCGGCCACGAGCGCGTCGATGTACGCCTGCTCTGGAATGCCGTCGATGTCGGCCTCGCTGGCGGCGCGCCATTCGTGCGAATTGAAGTCGCAGTACGGGCACTTGCGCAGGCACCACGGCAGGTGGATGTAGAGCGACAGCGGCGGCAGCGCGCTGAGCTGCAGCGGGCCGGGCCGCATCCAGTGCAGCACGTCGTTGGCCTGCGGTGCGCCCGTGGGCTGCGCCGGCTGGATCGGAAAGACGGTGGCCATTACGCGGGCAGCCAGCGTTCGCGCATCAGGGCCAGCATGGCCTGCGCCGCGCGGCCACGGTGGCTGTTGGCGTTCTTGATTTCGGGCGTCAGCTGGGCGAAGGTCTTGCCGAAGCTCGGCAGGTACATCACGGGGTCGAAGCCGAAGCCGTTCTCGCCCACGGGCTCGGGCGCGATCTCGCCGACGACGCGGCCCACGGCGATGAGCGGCTCGGGGTCGTCGTGGCTGCGCAGCGCGACCAGCGTGCTGACGAGCGCGGCGCGCCGGTTGACGACACCGCTCATCTGTTCGAGCAGCGCCTTCACGTTGTTGGCGTCGCCCTTGGCGTAGCCGAACTGGGTGGCGTAGTAGGCGGTGTCGACGCCCGGCAGGCCGCCGAAGGCGTCGACGCACAGGCCGGCGTCGTCTGCGATGGCCGGCAGGCCGGTGGCGGCGCTGGCGTGGCGCGCCTTGGTCAGCGCGTTCTCGACGAAGGTGCGGAAGGGTTCTTCAGCCTCGCCCACGCCCAGTGCCGATTGCGGCACGAGCGTGACGGCCAGTTCCGCGAACAGTTGCTGGAGTTCGGCGAGCTTGCCTGCGTTGTTGGAAGCCAGAACCAGTTTCATAGAAAGTCAAAGTGGCTGTGGCGCCCGCCTTTGCAAGCAGGCGCCAGTAGCTGGATGTGGTCAGTCGGCGGCGAGCAACGCCTGCTTCTGCAGGGTCACGAGTTCGCCAATGCCCTTTTCGGCCAGGCCGAGCAGGCTGTTCATTTCTTCGCGGGTGAAGGCCACGCCTTCGGCGGTGCCCTGCACTTCCACGAAGTGGCCGGCGCCGGTCATGACGACGTTCATGTCGGTGTCGCAGGCGGAGTCTTCGGTGTATTCGAGGTCGAGCAGCGGCGTGCCTTCGACGATGCCCACCGAAATGGCGGCCACGTGGCCCTTGATGGGGGATGCGGCCAGGGTGCCGGCGGCGATGAGCTTGTTGACCGCGTCCTGCGCGGCCACGAAGGCGCCGGTGATGGCCGCGGTGCGCGTGCCGCCGTCGGCCTGCAGCACGTCGCAGTCGAGGTGGATGGTGCGCTCGCCCAGGGCGGCCAGGTCGAACACCACGCGCATCGAGCGGCCGATGAGGCGCTGGATTTCCTGCGTGCGGCCGGTCTGCTTGCCCTTGGCGGCCTCGCGGCTGCTGCGGGTGTGGGTGGCGCGCGGCAGCATGCCGTATTCGGCCGTGACCCAGCCTTCGCCGCTGCCCTTCTTGTGCGGCGGCACTTTCTCTTCGACCGACGCGGTGCACAGCACGCGGGTCTGGCCGAACTCGATCAGCACCGAGCCTTCGGCGTGGATGGTGAAGCCGCGGGTGATGCGCACCGGGCGCAGCTGGTCGGCGGCACGGCCGCCGCTTCGTGTGAAAGCAGTCATTGTTTGAGACTCGGAAGAGGAGAAAAAGGAACGAACGGCGCGCTCAGGTCTTGCGGGCGGCCGAGCGGCGAATGGCTTCGTTGATCTCGGCGATGGAGCGCTCGATGGCGTCTTCGTCGAGGTCGTCGATCTCGTTGTCCGACGGCATGCCTGCCTGGATGGTGGAGGCGAACACGCCGTCTTCTATGGTTTCGGTGGACACGCCGCTGCGGTCGTCGCCCGTGCTGTCGGGCATTTCCCATTCGAGGGCGATGAGCGTGACGTTGTCGCTGTGGGCGCCGCCCTTGCGCAGCGCCATTTCGGCGAGGTCGGGGGCGGCGTCGGACACGGGCTTGCCGGAGGAAAGCGTGTGCACGATGAGCGCGTCGTCGAGCACGCCCCACACGCCGTCGGAGCACAGCATGAGGCGGTCGCCGCGCTGCAGCTGCAGCGGGCTGGACACGTCGAACAGCGGCGTGGTCGGCGAGCCGAGGCAGGTCAGCAGCAGGTTGCGGTTGACGGGCGCGTCGGAGCCGTGCGGCTTGGGGCGCTCGGCGTGGGAGTGGTCGCGCGTGCGGGTCAGCAGGCGGCCGTCGCGCACCACGTACAGGCGGGAGTCGCCGCAGTGCATCCAGGTGGCGGTGGTGCCCTGCAGCACGGCCGCGACGACGGTGGTGCGCGGCGTGTCGAGCATGGCCTTGTGGCTGGCGTACCGCATGATCTGCTGGTGCGCGGCCATGGCCGATTCGGCCAGGAAGGCTTTCACGTCCTTCACGATCGGGCGTGCTTCGCGCTGGTAGAGCGCGGCGATGGTCTGCAGGGCGAGTTGCGCCGCCACTTCGCCTTCCGGATGGCCGCCCATGCCGTCGGCCAGCACGAACAGGCCCGATTCCCGCGTGTAGCAATAGCCCATGCGGTCTTCGTTCTTGAGACGGCCGCCCTTGCGGCTGACCTGGAAGACGGAAAATTTCATGGTGATGTCATGCGGGCCGCGTGGTGGGCGCGGCGGCCTTGGGCAGGCCCTTCTTGTCGAAGGAGCGGATGTTGTCGATGGACAGCCGCACCTTCTCGCCCACGGTGAGCTTGGTGTAGCGGCGCTCTCCCTCGCGGCTGAGTTCCTTCTGCAGCGCGAAGACCGATTGCGGGCGCGACAGGGGGTCGAGCGACATGCACCACTCGACCACCTCGATCAGGTTGTCGGAATACACGCCGCGCAGGCGCGACAGCGACAGGCTGAGGCGGTCTTTCTCGATGCGGCGGGGAGCGTCGTTGGGCGGGTAGCCCTGCATGCAGGCGTAGATGCAGGCGCCGATGGCGTAGATGTCGGTCCAGGGGCCCATGGAAGAGTCGCGCCGGTACATCTCGGGGGCCGCGAAGCCGGGGGTGTACATGGGGCGGATGAAGATGCCTTCCTTGCTGAGCACCTCGCGCGCGGCGCCGAAGTCGATCAGCACGGCGCGGTCATCGTCGGTCACGAAGATGTTGGCCGGCTTGATGTCCAAGTGCAGCATCTTGTACTGGTGGACGATGCGCAGCCCGCGCAGGATTTCGTCGAACAGCGACCGGATGGTGGATTCGCGGAACACCTTCTGCTTCTTCAGGTCGCGCGCCGTGACCACGAAATCCTGCAGGGTGGCGCCCTCCAGGTAGTTCATGACCATGTAGACGGTCTCGTTCTCCCGGAAGAAATTGAGCACGCTGACCACGGAGGCATGCGAAATTTGCGCGAGCGAGCGGCCCTCTTCGAAGAAGCTCTTGAGCCCCAGGCGGTAGAGGGAGAGCTTCTCGGGCGGCACCTGGGGCGCCAGTTCGTCGGGGCCCCGGGTGGCGAGCGACGAAGGCAGATACTCCTTGATGGCGACCTGCTGTCCGGCAGGGTCGATGGCCAGGTAGACGACACCGAAACCACCCGCGGAAAGCCGGCGTACAACGCGGTATCCGCCAATGACCGTATCGGGCAGCAGGGGCGAAGGCTTGACCTTTGACATAATCCGGGAGTTTCGCCCGAAGGCGATGGTGCGGCAAGCGAACGCCGTGCCGACGCCTCGGTGCTTGCAAGCAAAACCACAGTGAGGCGCAATGCCAGTTTACAGCATGACCGGCTACGCCAGCGGCCAAAATGGGTCCGCAGGCAGCCACTCCGAAGCCGAAGCACGGCCCTCCGCGGCGGGCCGGCTCGGGGTCGAAATCCGCTCGGTCAACAGCCGCTTCCTCGATCTCACCTTCAAGTTGCCGGAGGAACTGCGCCAGCATGAAACCGCGCTGCGCGAGCTGCTCACGGGCAAGCTCAAGCGCGGCAAGGTCGAGGTGCGCGCGGCCATCGAGAACACCGCCCAGGCGGGCGTCGTCGAGCCCTCCGTCAAGCTGCTCCAGCGGCTCAACGGGGTGCAGGACAGCATCAAGGCCTGGCTGCCCGGCGCCCGCGACCTGAGCGTGGCCGACGTGCTGCGCCTGGCCGGCGGCGACAGCGCCGCCCGCGGCGACTGGGGCCCCGACCTGCTCGAAGTGACCGGCAAGGCGCTCGACGGCCTGATGTCGGCCCGCCAGCGCGAAGGTGCCCGGCTGGCCAAGATGCTCGAGGCCCACCTGGCCCAGCTGCGCACCCTGGTGCAGCAGGCCGGGCCGCTGGTGCCGCAGTTGGTCGAACAGCAGCGCACCCGCTTCCTGGAGCGCTGGAAGGAGGCCATGGGCCTGACCGAAAGCACCGGCGGCACCCTGCCCGAGGCCGCCCAGGACCGCGCGCTGACGGAAGCCACCGCCTTCGCGATCCGCATCGACGTGGCCGAGGAGCTGACCCGCCTGAACTCGCACCTCGACGAGATCGAGCGCCTGCTCAAGAAGGGCGGCGAGATCGGCAAGCGGCTCGACTTCCTCATCCAGGAACTGCATCGCGAGGCCAACACCCTGGGCTCCAAGTCGGCAGCCCTGGAGCTCACGCGCATTGGCGTGGACATGAAGGTCCTGATCGAGCAGATGCGAGAGCAGGTCCAGAACATCGAATGACGAGCGAAAGCATGGATTACCCCGGCAATATCTTCGTGGTGGCGGCGCCCAGCGGCGCCGGCAAATCGAGCCTGGTCAAGGCGCTGATGGAGCTGGACGCAGCCGTCCAGCCCTCTGTTTCCCACACCACGCGCTCGCCGCGCGGGCAGGAAAAGCACGGCCGCGAGTACTTTTTTGCCTCGCCGACGGAGTTCGACGCCATGGTCGCGGCCGACGGCTTCGTGGAATGGGCGCACGTGCATGGCCACAAGTACGGCACCTCCAAGAAGGCCATCGAGGAGCGGATCGCCCAGGGCGCCGACGTCATCCTCGAAATCGACTTCCAGGGCGCGCTGCAGATCCGCAAGACTTTTGCCAACGCGGTCATGATCTTCATCCTGCCGCCCAGCTGGGAAGAACTGCGCTCCCGCCTGGAGCGGCGCGGCGAAGACAGCGCCGCGGTGATCGAAACCCGCCTGAAGAACGCCGCCGAAGAGATGGCGCAGGCGGGGAAATTCGACTTCGTTATAATCAACGAGTTATTTGAGCGCGCGCTTTTCGATCTCAAGGCGATCGTCCACGCTCAGCGGCTCCGGTACTCCGCACAGCGTCGTGCGCGTGCCGACACCTTCGCCGCACTGAACATCCCCTGATATCCGAGTTCATCCGCTCCCAGACAGAAAGATCCTCATCATGGCCCGCATCACCGTCGAAGACTGTCTCGTCAATATTCCCAACCGCTTCCAGCTCGTGCTGGCCGCCACGTACCGTGCGCGCATGCTGAGCCAGGGCCACGCCCCCAAGATCGAGAGCAAGAACAAGCCCGCCGTCACGGCGCTGCGCGAGATCGCCGAAGGCAAGATCGGCCTCGAAATGCTCAAGAAAGTGCCGGGCTGATCTGACGCAGCCCTGCAACGAAAAGGCACCGCAATGCGGTGCTTTTTTTATGTCCGGACGCGTCCACGGAGCGGTCACGCTAAAGTGGTAGCCATGAGCGCGGTAGCCAAACATCAGTCCCATGCCCCCAAAGGCACGCCGAAGCCGAGCCCGGCGGCGCTGAACGCGGCCGCAGCAAGCTTTGCCGCGTTGACGGCGCGGCTCGACTACCTGAGCCCCGAAGACACCGAGCTGGTCCGCCGCGCCTATCGCTTCGCGGACGAGGCCCACCTGGGGCAGTTGCGCAACAGCGGCGAGCCGTACATCACCCACCCCATCGCAGTGGCGGCGCAATGTGCCGAGTGGAAGCTTGATGCGCAGGCCCTCATGGCCGCCCTGCTCCACGACGCCATAGAGGATTGCGGCGTCACCAAGCCCGAGCTGATCGAGCGCTTCGGTGCCCCGGTGGCCGAGCTGGTCGACGGGCTCACCAAGCTCGACAAGCTGCAGTTCAACACGCGCGAAGAAAACCAGGCCGAGTCGTTCCGCAAGATGCTGCTGGCCATGGCGCGCGACGTGCGCGTCATCCTGGTCAAGCTGGCGGACCGCACGCACAACATGCGCACGCTGGCCGATGCGCCGCGCGAGAAATGGGCGCGCATCTCGCGCGAAACGCTCGACATCTACGCGCCCATCGCGCATCGGCTCGGGCTGAACCAGACCTATCGCGAACTGCAGGAACTGTCGTTCCGGCACCTGAAGCCGTGGCGCTACGCCACGCTGTCCAAGGCCGTGGCCAAGGCACGCGGCCGACGGCGCGACCTGATCCAGAAAGTGCAGAAAGAGGTCGAGACCGCCTTCTCGGCCGCTGGCATGACGCTTCGGATCGCCGGTCGCGAGAAAACGCTCTATTCCATCTACCGCAAGATGGAGGAAAAGCACCTGAGCTTTGCCCAGGTGACCGACATCTACGGCTTCCGCCTGATCGTGCCGAACGTGATCGCCTGCTACACCGGCCTGGGCATCCTGCACCAGATGTACAAGCCGCTGCCGGGCAAGTTCAAGGACCACATCGCGATCGCCAAGCTCAACGGCTACCAGTCGCTGCACACCACGCTCGTGGGCCCGGCCGGCGTGAGCGTCGAATTCCAGCTGCGGACCGAGGCGATGCACGTGGTGGCCGAATCCGGCGTGGCCGCGCACTGGCTCTACAAGGCCGCCGAGCCGAACGCGGCCAGCAACGACCGCCTGGGCACCAAGTGGCTGCAGTCGCTGCTCGACATCCAGGACGAAACCCGCGACGCCGCCGAGTTCTGGGACCACGTCAAGGTCGACCTGTTCCCCGACGCGGTCTACGTGTTCACGCCCAAGAGCCAGATCATGGCGCTGCCGCGCGGCGCCACGGTGGTCGACTTCGCCTACGCCATCCACAGCAACATCGGCGACCACACCTCGGCCGCGCGCATCAACGGCGACCAGGTGCCGCTGCGCACCGAGCTCAAGAACGGCGACGTGGTGGAGGTCATCACCGCACCGGTGTCGACGCCCAACCCGGCCTGGCTCGGCTTCGTGCGCACGGGCCGCGCCCGCTCCAAGATCCGCCACTACCTCAAGACGCTGGCGCACGCCGAGTCCGAAGGGCTGGGCGAGAAGCTGCTGGCGCAGGCCTTGCGCGCCGAAGGCCTGAGCAAGCTGCCCGAGAACGACGAGGAACACCAGGCGCTGTGGGAAAAGCTGCTGCGCTTCACCGGCAACCGCACCCGTGCCGAGCTGCTGACCGACATCGGCCTGGGCAAGCGCATTGCCAGCATCGTCGCCAAGCGGCTCGTGGCCATGCTGTCGGAGCTGGGCGAGCGCCCCGACGCGCTGCTGCTGAGCCGCGAACGCTTCATCTCGCACGAAACCGTGTCGCAGGGCGCGGTTACGCTGGACGGCAGCGAGAACTCATCGGTGCGCTTTGCGCTGTGCTGCCGCCCGATTCCCGGTGACCAGATCGTCGGCTACCTCGGGCATGGCGAAGGGCTGGTGGTGCACACCGAAGAATGCGGCGTGGGCCAGCGCCTGCGCCACAAGGACAGCGAACGCTTCTTCGCCGTGGAATGGGCCGACGAGCCCACGCGCGCGTTCGAGACCGGCGTGGTCATCACGGTGCGCAACGACAAGGGCGTGCTGGCGCGGGTCGCCGCCACGCTGGCCGATGCCGAAGCCGACATCACGCATGTCGAAATGGCCGATGAAACGCCGCAGGATTCGACCGACCTGCGCTTCGTGATCGCGGTGCGCGACCGCGCGCATCTCGATGCGGTGCTGCGCGCCGCGCGCCGGACCGCGTCGGTGCTGACGGCATCGAGGACCGTGCCCGTCCCCTGAGCGGGCCTTGATTGAAGCGGCGTTGTTACGTCGCGGCCGGGCGCGGTGCCGGATAGCTCACCGACAGAATCTCGACCTCGTGCGCGCCGCCCGGCGTCACGAGCTTCACCACGTCGCCCTCGCGCGCCTTCAGCAGCGCCCGCGCGATCGGTGAAATCCAGCTGACCTGCGACTGGGCGCTTTCCGCCTCGTCAATGCCGAGGATCGTGACGCTCCGCTCGTCGCCGGTTTCGTCGGCATATCGGACCGTGGCGCCGAAGAAGACCTGGTCCCGGCCGTGATGCACCGACGGGTCGGTGACCTCGGCGATTTCGAGACGCTTGGTGAGAAAACGGATGCGGCGGTCGATTTCGCGCAGGCGCTTCTTGCCGTAGAGATAGTCGCCGTTCTCGGAGCGGTCACCGTTCTTGGCAGCCCAATGCACTGTTTCGACGATCTTCGGCCGCTCCTCGTCCATCAGGTGCAGCAGCTCGTCGCGCAGCCGCGCGTAGCCGTCGGGGGTGATGTAGTTCTTGCCGCCCGCGGGCAGCGGAGGCGATGCGCCATCGGCGCCGTCGTCGTCCCCGTCTGTTTCGGTTTCCTTGGTGAATGCCTTGCTCACGCAGATCCTCCAAATGAAAAAAGCCCGCAACTCACGTTGCGGGCTTTCCTTGTAGTGGTGCGGCTGGCAGGAATTGAACCCACGACCCCTTGGTTCGTAGCCAAGTACTCTATCCAACTGAGCTACAGCCGCACAGCTTGCAATTATAGCCTGCCTTTTTCACCCGATTCTTGGTTTTCCGGAGCGAACGATGCGGAGCCCACAAAGAAAAAAGCCCGGAAGACGAATCTTCCGGGCTTTTTAACAGGTGGTGCGGCTGGCAGGAATTGAACCCACGACCCCTTGGTTCGTAGCCAAGTACTCTATCCAACTGAGCTACAGCCGCTAAGCTCTCGATTATAGCCTGCTTTTTTGGGCCTCCCTGGATGCGGCACTTCTGCGTGAAGTTCTCTTGCCTCCGCTGACTTGCCCTGCGCTGTCCACGAAGCCCTCGATCAGTCTCAACCGCGGCGATGCGCGCAGCCACAGCACACCGAAGCGCCGAGGCTCCGAAGGCAGCGGCAACGCGATCTTGGCGATGCGCTGGCCTTCCAGCAGCGGCGATGCGATGTCCGGCACGATCGAAACGCCGAGCCCGCGGTCGACCATCATTGCAATCGCCAGCAGCGAGCTGAGCTCGAAACGCTCCTGCGGCACGATGCCCGCGGCGCGCAGGTAACGGTCGGCCTGCTTGCCGCCGCCAAGGTTGCGGTCGTAGCGGATCAGCGGCGATGTCCTCAGCAGTTCGTGCGGATCGCGCCGCGCCAAGCGGCTGGGCGCGAGCAGCACCAGCGGCTCTTCGCGCAGCAACGACCAGTCGAAGGTCTTCGGCAGCGCGAAGGTCGGATGGAGGCACACGGCCGCGTCGAGCTCGCCCTGCGCCAGCGCCTTGTGCAGCGTGGCGGTGGTGCCCGACTGCAGGAACACCTTGGCGCCCGGGTGCGCCTTCACGAAGTGCGCCAGGATGTCCGGCAGCAGGCTGTGAATGGCGGTGTTGATGGTGCCCACCAGCAGCTCGCCGCCGGCCGCATCGCTGCCGAGCAGCGCCTTGATGTCGCTCACCTCCCTGAGCAGGTTGCGCCCGCGCTGCACCAGCTGGTGCCCTGCCTCCGTGGGTTGCACCGTGCGGCCGGCGCGCGCGAGCAGCGGCGCGCCGAGCTCGCGCTCCAGCGCGCGGACCTGCTGTGCCACGGCGGCGGGCGTGAGGTCGAGCCGGCGCGCGGCCTCAGACATCGAGCCGGACTCCACCACCAATAGAAAGCTGTGCAGGTAGGCGGTTTCCATGAAGATAGATTTTCTATGATCTGATCATAGAAAGCATGTGTTTTTCTAATCTCATGGACTGCGGACACTGCGGGCATGAGAAGCAAGCTCTTTGTTCCCGGCACACGCCCCGAGCTGTTCGCCAAGGCGCTGGACAGCGCGGCTGACGGCATTTGTCTAGACCTGGAAGATGCAGTCTCCGAAGCGCGCAAGGACGAGGCGCGTGACTGCGTGCGCCAGCTGCTGGCGGGCGTCGATGCGGCAGCAGCCGGCAAGACCCTGATCGTGCGCGTCAACGCGATGGACACGCCGCACTTCGAGCGCGACGTGGCCGCGGTGGCGATGCCCGGCGTGCACCTGATCAACCTGCCCAAGCCCGAGAGCCCGGCGCACGTGCAGGCTGCGGCGGAAGCCATCGAGCGTGCCGAGCGAACGCATGGCGTGACAACACCCATCGGCTTGCTGCTGAACATCGAAACGCCCTCTGCCCTGCGCATGGCCTCGCAGCTCGCGCTCGCGCATCCCCGCGTGAAGGGGCTGCAGCTGGGCCTCGGCGACCTGTTCGAACCGCTGGGCATTGCGCGGCGCGCGCCGGAAGCGATCCAGCAGGCGATGTTCGCGGTGCGCATCGCCGCAGGCGAAGCCGGTGTCTACGCCTACGACAGCGCATTCGCCGACATCCGCGATGCCGAAGGCTTTCGCGCCGAGGCGAAGCTCGCGCGCAACCTCGGCTTCCTCGGCAAGACCTGCATCCATCCGAGCCAGGTCGCCATCGCGAACGAAGTGTTCCGCCCCACCGACGAGGAGATCGCGCACGCGTGCAAGGTGGTCGAAGCGGCACGCGAGGCGGACGCCAAGGGCATCGGAGCCTATGTGGTGGACGGAAAGATGATCGACATCCCCTTCGTGCTTCGCGCACGCGCCATCGTCGAGAGCGCGCGCGGGCTCGGGCTGCTGCCCGGCTGAACGCACAGGCCTTGCCCCCCTCGGCGAGGCACGCATACACACAAGAACCAGGAGACAAGACACACCATGCGCATTCCCACCATCCTTCGCCCGGGCGCCCTCGCAGCCATCGCATTCGCCGCTGCATGCCTGCCCGGCGGCACGGCGTTCGCACAACAGGCGGCCTATCCGTCCAAGGCCATCACCATCGTCGTGCCCTACCCCGCGGGCGGCTCGAACGACACCTTTGCGCGCCAGATCGCCAAGGAACTCGGCGACGAGCTCAAGCAGCCGGTGATCATCGACAACCGGCCCGGCGCCAGCGGCAACACCGGCACCGCGCAGGTGGCGCGCGCAACGCCCGACGGCTACACGCTGGTGGCGGTGTCCTCCAGCATGACGACCAATGCGGCCGTGCAGTCGAAGCTGCCTTTCGATCCGGTGAAGGGCCTCGCGCCCGTGGCGATGTTTGCCAAGGGCCCCTTCATCGTCGCGGTCAACAACGACTTTCCCGCGAAGACACCCGCCGAGCTGATCGCAGCCATCAAGGCGAAGCCGGGCCAGTACAACTACGCCTCCTCGGGCTCGGGCAGCGTCAACCAGTTCGGCACCGAGCTGCTCAAGGCCAAGGTGGGCGACCTGCAGATCGCGCACATCCCCTACAAGGGCATGGGCCCGGCCGTGACCGACCTGATCGGCAACCAGACCCAGTTGCTGATCTCCAGCGGGCCGTCGCTGCTGCCGATGGTGCGCGCGGGCAAGCTGCGCGCCGTCGGCATCACCAGCCTCAAGCCGAGCCCCGTCGCGCCCGACCTCACGCCGATGTCCGCCGCGGTGCCCGGCTACGAGTTCGAGCTCTGGTGGGGCCTGCTGGCGCCGGCGGGCACGCCGGGCGACGTGGTCGCGAAGCTCAACCAGGCCGTCAACCAGATCCTGGCGCGCCCCACGATCGCGGCCAACTTCCTGCGCGAAGGCGCGATCGCCACGCCGCTCACGCCGGCGCAGTTCGGCACCGTGATCGCCGACGACGTGGAGCGCTGGAAGAAGCTGGCCAGGCAACAGAACATCACTGCAGACTGAGAAGAGAGAAGACCCATGAGCCTCGCCCCACCCCACGATGCCGGCAACGACGCGCGCCTGCCCCCGCGCAGCGGCCCCGCGGGTCCGCTGAGCGGCCTGCGCGTGCTCGACCTGAGCGCCTACATCGCGGGTCCGTACGGCTGCTCGCTGCTGGCCGACCAGGGCGCGGAGGTCATCAAGATCGAGCCGCCCGCGGGCGACAACCTGCGCAAGTACCCCTCGACGCTGGAAGCGGAGAGCCGCGCCTTCATCGGCGTGAACCGCAGCAAGCTCGGCGTGGTGCTCGACCTGAAGAACGCGGACGACCTCGCCGCGCTGAAGACGCTGGTGGGCACGGCCGACGTGCTGGTGCACAACTTCCGGCCCAGCGTGCCGCCGCGGCTGGGCATCGGCTACGAGCAGCTGAAGGCGCTCAATCCGCGCCTGATCTACTGCGCCGTCACCGGCTACGGCGAGACCGGGCCGCTGCGCGAGAAGGCAGGCTACGACCAGGTGCTGCAGACCATGACCGGCATGTGCGCGCTGCAGGGCCAGCGCGGCGGTCCGCCCGAGATCCTCTACGGCTCGGTGGTCGACTACTACGCGGCCGCGCTGGTGGCCGCCGGCGTGGCCTCGGCGCTGTACGAGCGCGAGAAGAGCGGCGTCGGCCAGTATGTCGGCGTGTCACTGCTGCGCTCCGCGCTCACCATGCAGTCGGCCCGCATGGTGTGGGCAGAAGGCGAGCCCAAGGACGTGGGGCGCGACATGCGCTCCGGCGGCATCACCGGCCTGCATCCCACGCGCGAGGGCTACCTGTACATCTCCGCCAACACGCCGCATTTCTGGCAGGCGCTGTGCGCCAAGGTCGGGCTGCCCGAGCTGGCGGTCGACGAGCGCTACGACTCGGTGCGCAAGCGCGCGCAGCATTCCGCCGAGATCGTTCCCCGGCTGCGCGCGGCGCTGGCCGAACGCAGCGCGCTGGAGTGGGAAGAGCGCTTCGGCGAAGACGTGCCCTGCGCCGCCGCACGCACCGTCGAGGACATGTTCGACAACCCGCAGGTGCTGGCCGAAGACATGGTGACGGAGTTCGCGCACCCCACGCTCGGCAGCTACCGCGGCTTCACGCGGCCCGTGCAGTTCGGCCGCACGCCGGGCCCGGAGCCATTCGCGGCGCCGACGCTGGGCCAGCACACAGGCGCCGTGCTGGCCTCTCGCGGCAAGGGAACCGGCCAGGGCTGAGCCATGCGCCTCGAGATCGCCTGCCCCAACAGCAGCGGTACGCAGCGGTCCACGAGCAACGCGCCGGAGGGTGCCTGCGATGCGCACATGCATGTCTACGACCGCCGCTTCGCGCTGCATGCCCCGCCCGATGCGATGGTCGACGACGCCACCGCCGACGACTACCGCCTGCTGCAGCGGCGCATCGGCACGCAGCGCACCGTCGTCGTGCAGCCGCGCATCCACGGCACCGACAACAGCGTGACGCTCGCGGCCATTCGCGCGCTCGGCGCTTCGAGTACGCGGGGCGTGGCGGTCGTGCGTCCCGAGGTGGGCGACGACGAGCTCGTGCGGCTGCACGCAGGTGGCATTCGCGGCATCCGGTTCACGCTCTACACACCAACCCACGCGACCACCGATTTCTCCATGGTCGAGCCGCTCGCGCACCGCGTGCACGCGCTCGGCTGGCATGTGCAGTTGCACTGGAGCGCCGACCAGATCGCCGAACACGCGGCCCTGCTCGAGCGGCTGCCCTGCACCATCGTCCTCGACCACCTCGCGCGGCTTGCGCTGCCGGATGCGCAGGCGCACCCCGCCTTCGCGGTCGTGCGCCGGCTGCTGGACAACGGCCGCACCTGGATCAAGCTGTCCGGCGCCTACCTCGATTCGAAGCTGGGCGCCGAAGGCGGCTACGCCGACACCACCGCCGTTGCCCGGGCCTGGGTGCGGCATGCGCCCGAGCGCATGGTTTGGGGCAGCGACTGGCCCCACCCCACCGAGCGCGGCGCCAAGCCCGACGACGCGCAGTTGTTCGACCTGCTTCACCAATGGGTGCCCGACGAAGCCGTGCGCCGCCGCGTGCTGGTCGACAACCCGGCGCGCCTCTACGACTTTTCCTGAACCAAGAACATCGAGACATCGGCATGAAGAAGACAACACGCGTCCTGAAGACGATCGCGGCCATCGCCGCCTGCGCGCCCCTGCTGGGCTGGGCGGCATGGCCCGACAAGCCGATCCGCATGGTCGTGCCCTACGCGGCCGGGGGCGGCGCCGACAACACAGCGCGCATCGTCGCGCAGCAGATGAGCGCGGCGCTGGGCCAGCAGATCGTCATCGACAACAGGCCCGGCGCGGGCGGCGTGATCGGCGAAGACAACGTGGCCAAGGCGGCGGGCGACGGCTACACGGTGCTCTACGACGCATCGGCGTTCTCGGTGAACCCTGCGCTGCGCAAGCTGCCCTTCGACGCGGCGAAAGACTTCATTCCGGTGTCGCTGGTGGCCACGGCGCCGCAGATCCTGGTGGTGCCGGAGAACGCGCCCTACAAGACCGTGGCCGAGTTCCTGGACTTCGCGCGCAAGAACCCCGGCAAGCTGAGCTTCGCGTCGGCGGGCGGCGGCACCGGCTCGCATCTCGCGGGCGAGGCGCTGAACGAGCAGGCCAAGGTCAACCTGATGCACGTGCCCTACAAGGGCGGCGCACCCGCGCTCACCGACCTGATGGGCGGGCAGGTGTCGGCGTACTTCGGCAACGTGGCTTCCACCCTCGGCTATGTGAAGTCCGGCAAGCTGCGCGCGCTGGCCGTGAGCTCCACCCGACGCGTGCCGGCCCTGCCCGACACGCCGACGCTCGGAGAGTCGGGCCTGCCGGGCTACAACGTGGTCGAGTGGAACGGCGTGTTCCTTCCGAAGGGCACGCCGCCCGACATCGTGCAGAAGCTCGGCAAGGCGGTGCAGGCGGCGGTGAACGATCCCACGGTGCGCCAGAAGCTGCTGCAACTCGGCCTCGAACCCGCGGGGACCACGCCGGAGGCATTCGCGAGGTTCGTGCAGGACGAGACGGGCCGGGTGAGTGCCCTGGTCCGGGCACGCAACATCAGGGTCGATTGATCCAAGGGTTTACCCTTGGTCATTGCCTCTATCTCGCACAAGAGAGGCAGATAGTGATGCTGCGCAGCCGGCCGGTGCGAACAAGCGCCATGCTTTTCCCCGAGAATCCGCCGTTTTGCCCGCTCCGCTGCAGCACATCCCATGATGTCCCGCCTCTTCCTACGCGGCGCCGCCGATACGCGCCTTGCCTGGCGCCTGCTGGTGGCCGCCGCGCTCGCGCTGTTCCTGTCAGCCGTCGCCGCCGCCCAGCCGGCCGGTGACGCGCAGCGCGGGCCGCTGCTGATACGGCACCAGCCGAACGGGCTGCCGGCCGTGCGGCATCTGCAGGTGTTCGAGGACAAGACGCG
This sequence comes from Variovorax sp. PMC12, assembly GCF_003019815.1. Classification (NCBI taxonomy): domain Bacteria; kingdom Pseudomonadati; phylum Pseudomonadota; class Betaproteobacteria; order Burkholderiales; family Comamonadaceae; genus Variovorax; species Variovorax sp. PMC12. Next base: position 5,150,596 of record NZ_CP027773.1, on the reverse strand, counting down.
GTCGCTGAGCATCGAGCAGGTGCGCACGCCGCCGCAGGAGGCCAGGTTCGCCTTCCCGGACGACCCGCTGCGGGGCAAGGAATCCGACCGCGTGCTCTGGTTCAAGCTGCAGATGCGGCTGGCCGACCCCGCCGAAGCCTCGCGCGAGTGGCTCATGCTGGTGCCGACGGTCTCGACGCACGACCTGCGCTTCTACGGCCCCTACGACGCAGACGGCCACGCGCTGGCCGCCCCGGTCACCACCGGCATGCGCTACCCGTGGGCGAGCCGCCCGGCCGCGTCCGAACAGATGGCCTGGCGCTTCCGGTTGCCCGGGCCAGGCACCTACGACGTGTACTTCCGGGTCGAATCGACGTTCGCGCGCATCTACGACGTTTCGGTCTGGGACCCGGCCGACTACCTGCAGTCCACGCAGGACAAGCGCATGTTCGACGGCGTGACCTACGGCGTGCTGATCGGCCTGATGGTCTATGGCCTGGTCCTGTTCAAGGTGTTCGGCGAGGGGCTGTACGGCTTCTACATGCTGTCTTGCGCCTGCGGCGTGCTGGCCCTCGGCAGCATCAACGGCCACGCCTTGCGCTACCCCTTCGCCCACTGGCCCGCGGCGGCAGGCTTCGCCTACACCGCGGGGCCGGCGCTTTGGGCCATCTGCAAGCTGCAGTTCGGCAGGCGGCTGCTGCGGCTGCGCCATTTCGCGCCGCCGCTGGACTGGCTGGTGCAGGCCTTCACCGTCGCGCTGGCGCTGGCCATTCCGTACGCCAACTGGGGCGCCCATCCGCTGATGACCTTCCGGCTGGTGCAGATCTCGGTGATTGCATCGACCGTGGTGATGGTGATCGGCGCGCTGATCGCGATGCGGCGGCGCTACTGGCCGGCAGTGCTCTACTTCTTCGGCGTGGCGCTGCTGCTGGGCGGCATCGGCGCGATCGTGGTCGCGAGCTGGGGCTGGATCGAGTGGGCGCCGAACCAGATGAACGTGTCGCAGGGCGCGCTGGTGGCCGAGCTGATCGTGTTCGCCGTGGCCATGGGTTCGCGGCTGCAGCTCGTGCTGCGCTCCGAGCAGGCGCTCACCGCGCGCACGCAACAGTTGGTGGAGGCCCTGGGCACCGACGCGCTGACCGGCGCCGCCAGCCGCGCCGGCTTCGAGAGCCGCGGCGAGGAACTGCTGGACAAGGGCCAGCCTTTCGCCCTGATGCTGCTCGACCTGGACGGGTTCAAGGGCGTGAACGACGCGCACGGACACGCGGCCGGCGACCAGGTGCTGATCGCCATCGCCCAACGGCTTCGCGCGCAATTGCGCAAGGACGACGTGGTTGCCAGGCTGGGCGGCGACGAGTTCGCGGTGCTGGTGCTCGGCACGCCCTCACGCGACGCCATGAGCCTCATGGCCCGCCGCATGATCGAGGCGGGCTCGCAACCGGTCGAATACGAGGGCCGCAGCGTCACGGTCGGCATGAGCCTGGGAATTGCCTGCCGTCCAGGCGACGGCGACACCCTGGCCCGGCTGCTGCGCGCGGCGGACAGGGCGATGTACCACGTCAAGCAGCACCGGGCGGGCCCGGCGTTCACCTTCGCGTCGGACCTTGCCGCCCAGCCGGGTTCGCTGAGCGCCGATGTGATCCCGCTCGAACGTACGGGTTGAAGGCTGGAATGGCCCCGGGCCGCCCTCGAGGCGGCTTTTTCATGTGCATTGCTTTCGCAACCGGTTCAGTTCTGCTCGACCCTGCGGAGTGATGCGCAGGATGACGGCGGGGGGCTTCGAACCGCTGCCGGGCACCGGAAGATTCGCATCGATGAAGTTCGCCGCGGCGAGCACGGCCGCGCAATTGATGTCAGCCTCTTCGAGAACGGCGAGGGGAAATTGCGCCTCCTCGATGCGAAGCAGGAAATCCATCGGCATTGCAAATCCTCCACACAAGGTTCCGCTTGCGGGTATCGGTGTTCAGTGCTCCCCGCCATGTATCTTTCCACGCTTCGTCCGGCCAGCTTGTAGGCTTGCGCCCACCGTTGCGGCCACCTCCGATCAGCACTGCTGCGGGTACGTGATCTCGAGAGGATGAAACGGCAGGCCGGCATCCGTCCCCTGGAGTTTCACTTTCACGAGATCCCCGCTCATTCCGGTGATGACACCGCGCCGGCCATTGATTTCGACTGCGCCACCACGGCGCGCCGGCACCCCGAATTTCGCCCGGATGGCGGCAAGGTTGTCGGGCTTCTTGATACGCACTATTGGTCTTCAGCCTGCGGGGAGGCTGCCTTTTGAGTTTTGTTAACCCAAAGTACTACTTTTCCTGAGTTTCAAAGTCGGACAAGCACCCGAGCCTTTGTGCTGGAGACCGCACCGGGGCAAGCCATGAGCCGAGGCGGCCGCAGGGCCTGCTCGGCCAAATGACTGAAGTCGGGAAGAAGGCGAAGCCGCTCCGCTGATTTGCGGAGAGCGTTCACGGATTGCGGTGCAACGCCATGGAAATAGCGAAGCACGGAATCCAGAAGATACGGGGGATGGTGGTAGGCCGTGAGTGGCTTGAACACTCGACCAACGGATTATGAGTCCGCTGCTCTAACCAACTGAGCTAACGGCCCACGCGCCACGATTCTATTCGCGCCGCGGCGCCTATTTGCGATGGCTCAGCGCATTGCTCACCAGACGCGACGTGATATCGACGATCTGGATCATGCGTTCATAGGGCATGCGGGTCGGCCCGATCACGCCCAGCGTGCCCACGACCTGCCCGTCGACCTCGTAGTTGGCGCTGACGATGGACAGTTCCTCGAACGGCACCACCTTGCTTTCGCCGCCGATGAAAATGCGCACGCCCTCGGCCTTGCTCGACACGTCGAGCAGCCGCATCAGCTGCGCCTTCTGTTCGAAAAGCTCGAAGGCGCGGCGAAGCTGCCCCATGTCGCTGGAAAAGTCGGTCACCGAGAGCAGGTTGCGCTCGCCGGAGATCACCACGTCGTCTTCCTGCGCCTCGGTGAGCACCTCGGAGCTGACCTTCACGGCGGCCTGCATCAGCGCCGCGATCTCGCCGCGCAGCTTCTCGACTTCCGATTGCAGGCGATCGCGCACCTGCTCGATCGTCAGGCCCGCGTAGTTCGCGTTGATGTAGTTGGACGCCTCGACCAGCTGCGACTGCGAATAGTCGGCCTCCGGAAAGATCACCCGGTTCTGCACGTCGCCGTCGGGCGACACGATGATCACCAGCAGGCGCCGATCGGACAGCCGCAGGAACTCGATCTGCTTGAACACCGAAGCGCGGCGCGGCGCCATCACCACGCCCACGAACTGCGACAGGTTCGACAGCAGGTGCGCCGCATTGGCGATCACCTTCTGCGGCTGGTCGGGCGCCAGCGCCGGCGGACTCATCTGCTCGCGCTGGGCGGTGAGCATGGTGTCGACGAACAGGCGGTAGCCGCGATGCGTCGGGATGCGGCCTGCCGAGGTGTGCGGGCTGGCGATCAGCCCCAGTTCCTCGAGGTCCGCCATGACGTTGCGGATGGTCGCGGGCGACAGGTCCAGACCGGAAGAACGCGAGAGCGTGCGGGAGCCGACGGGTTGCCCGTCGGCGATGTAGCGCTCGACGAGCGTCTTGAGCAGCAACTTGGCACGGTCGTCCAGCATTGCAAGATTTTAGTGTTGTAATTTGTGAGATATGACCTCTCGCTTCCGTCACGTCGCCCTCATAGGCAAATACCAGGCTTCCGGCGCCCGCGCGCAGGCGGACGCGCGCGACGGCGTGATGGAAGGCATTGGCGCCTTCCTCGAATCCCAGGGGTGCAAGGTGTTCGTCGAGCGCTCGACCTGCGAGGACGACGCCGACGACGCGCCCGCCCATCCGCGCTACGAGGCCCTGTCGGTCGAGGAAATCGGCCAGCGCTGCGACCTCGGCCTGGTGGTCGGCGGCGACGGCACCATGCTCGGCATCGGCCGGCAGCTCGCCAGCTACGGCATTCCGCTGATCGGCATCAACCGCGGCCGGCTCGGCTTCATCACCGACATCCCGCTCGACAACTACCAGGCCACGCTGATCCCGATGCTGGCCGGCGAATACGAGGAAGACCACCGCAGCCTGATGCACGCGCGGGTCATGCGCGACGGCGCCTCGGTGTTCGACGCGCTGGCCATGAACGACGTGGTCGTCAACCGCGGCGCCACCTCCGGCATGGTGGAGCTGCGCGTGTCGGTCGGCCGGCATTTCGTGGCCAACCAGCGCGCCGACGGCCTGATCATCGCGACGCCCACGGGCTCGACCGCCTACGCGCTGTCGGCCGGCGGGCCGCTGCTGCACCCGGCGGTGCCGGGCTGGGTGCTGGTGCCGATCGCGCCGCACACGCTGTCGAACCGCCCGGTGCTGCTGCCCGATGCCGACGAGATCGTCATCGAGCTGGTGGGCGGGCGCGACGCCAGCGCCAATTTCGACATGCAGTCGCTCGCCTCGCTGGCGATCGGCGATCGCGTGGTGGTGCGCCGCTCCGACTTCCGCGTGCGCTTCCTGCATCCGCGCGGCTGGAGCTATTTCGACACGCTGCGCAAGAAACTTCATTGGAACGAGGGAGGCTCCTGAATGGCGCTGCGACGCATCGCACTGCGCGACTTCGTGATCGTGCGATCACTCGAACTCGACCTGTCCGGCGGCTTCACGGTACTGACCGGTGAAACCGGCGCGGGCAAATCCATCCTGATCGATGCGCTGCAGCTGGCGCTGGGCAACCGCGCCGACGCCGGCGCGGTGCGCGAAGGCGCCGAACGGCTCGACGTGAGCGCCGAATTCGATGCAGATCCGGCCTTGGCCTCCTGGCTCGACGAAGGCGGCTTCGAAGCCGGCGACGCGCTGCTGCTGCGCCGCACTGTCGACCTGCAGGGCCGCAGCCGCGGCTGGATCAACGGCAGCCCGGCCACGGCCACGCAGTTGCGCGAACTCGGCGACCGCCTGCTCGACATCCACGGCCAGCACGCCTGGCAGAGCCTGACCCGGCCCGATGCGGTGCGCGGCCTGCTCGACGCCTATGCGGGCGTGCGCAGCGACGCGCTAGACGCCGCCTGGAATGGCTGGCGGCAGGCGCTCTCCGCGCTCGAACATGCGCGCTCGGCGCAAGACTCGCTGCAGCGTGAGCGCGAGCGGCTGCAGTGGCAGATTTCCGAGGTCGCCAAGCTCGCGCCCGGCGTCGACGAATGGGAAGAACTGTCGACCAACCACTCGCGCATTTCCAACGCGCAGGCGCTGATCGACGCGGCGCAGGGCGCCAGCCAGGCGCTGGAAGACGAAGACAACGGTGCGCTCTCCGCGCTCTCGCGCGCGGCCACGCTGCTGAAGAACTGCGAGCACATCGAGCCGGAGTTCCGCAACCTCGGCGAAGTGCTGGCCTCCTGCGTGGCGCAGGCCTCCGACGCGGCCCACTCGCTGCACGGCTACCTTCGCGACGCCGAAGCCGATCCGCAAAGCCTGGCCGAACTGGACGAGCGCATGGGCCTGTGGATGTCGCTCGCGCGCCGCTACAAGCGCACGCCGGCCGACCTGCCGGCCTTGCTGGCCGGCTGGCAGGCCGAGCTGCAGGCGCTCGATGCGCAAAGCGATCTCGACGGCCTGGAACGTGCCGAGCAGAGCGCACAGCAGGCCTACATGAAGGAAGCCAAGGCGCTCGGCAAGTCGCGCAAGCAGGCGGCGCCGCGGCTCGCGCAGGCCGTCACCGAGGCGATGCAGGGCCTGGGCATGCAGGGCGGGCGCTTCGAAGTCGATCTGCAGCCGCTGGCGCAGCCCGGCCGCGCCGGCCTGGAAGAAGTGGCGTTCCTCGTGGCCGGCCACACCGGCAGCACGCCGCGCGCCATCGGCAAGGTGGCATCGGGCGGCGAGCTGTCGCGCATTGCGCTGGCCATCGCCGTGACGACCAGCCAGCTCGGCACCGCGCAGACGCTGATCTTCGACGAAGTGGATGCCGGCGTCGGCGGTGCCGTCGCCGAGACGGTCGGGCGCCTCATGAAGCAGCTCGGCCGCGACCGCCAGGTGCTCGCCGTCACCCATCTGCCGCAAGTGGCGGCCTGCGCGGACCACCACCTGGTGGTGGCCAAGCGCCAGACCGCGGCGGCCGGCAAGGAAGGCCCGCGCACCGAGAGCGGCGTGTCGCGCCTGGACGAAGACAACCGCGCCAGGGAAATCGCCCGCATGCTGGGCGGCGAGAAGGTTTCGCAGACTTCGCTCGCGCACGCCCGCGAGATGCTGGGCCACAAGACTTCCGCGGCCACGCCATGAACCTCGACCTGGTCCTCATCACGGGCATGTCGGGCTCCGGCAAATCGGTGGCCCTGCATGCGCTGGAAGACGCCGGCTACTACTGCGTCGACAACCTGCCGCCCGAGCTGCTGACGGCATTCATCGCCCTGCAGCACGAACAGCAGACGCCGCGCGTGGCCATTGCCATGGACGTGCGCAGCGGCGTCTCGCTGCCCATCGTTCCGCAGCAGCTCGATGCGCTGCGGCGCGACGGCGGGATCTCGCTGCGTTCGCTGTTCCTCGACGCCACCACCGACGCGCTGCTGCGCCGCTATTCCGAAACCCGCCGCCGCCATCCGCTCTCGCGCCAGGAAGGCCGCACCGACGTGCCCGAGCAGCATCGCGTGCTGATGCAGGCCATCGAGCTGGAACGCGAACTGCTGGCCGACCTGCGCGATGGTGCCGACGTGATCGACACCAGCCTGATCCGGCCGGCGCAGCTGCAGAGCTACATCAAGTCGCTGATCTCGGCGCCGCAGAGCGCGCTGACGCTGGTGTTCGAGTCGTTCGCCTTCAAGCGCGGCGTGCCGCTGGATGCCGACTACGTATTCGACGTGCGCATGCTGCCGAACCCGCACTATGTGCCCGCGCTGCGCCCGCTCACGGGACGCGACGAACCGGTGATCGAATGGCTGCGCGAGCACGACGACGTGGCGCGCATGTACGACGACATCGAGCAGTTCCTGTCGCACTGGCTCGATGCGCTGGCGCGCGACCACCGCAGCTACGTGACGGTGGCCATCGGCTGCACCGGCGGGCAGCACCGGTCGGTGTTCCTGGTGGAGCAGCTAGCGCGTTCGTTCGGCGCCCGCTGGGGTGCGCTCAAGCGGCACCGCGAACTCGACGCGAACTGACCGCCGGCTTCTATCGGGCCTCGCTGCTTTCCAGCAGCTTGCGCACCGGGGCCGGCAGGCCCAGCCGGCTCCACTCCTGCGCGTCGACCCAGCGCGCGCCTTCGCCGAGCGGCTGGGCGCCCTCGATCAGCACCGGGTGCAGGTGCAGGTCCTTGTGGGTCAGCACGTGCACGAAGGCCGGCATGTCTTGCGTGCCGCGTTGCGCGGCGGGCGGCAGCGCTGCGAGCAGGTCGTCGCGGCTGTCGAACACGGGCAGGCAGTGCAGCCCCGCCCATATGCCCTTCGCCGGCCGTTTCTCCAGCCACACGCGGCCCTGCGCATCGCGCGCCAGCAGCAGCCAGAGCGACTGGGCGCTGCGCTTGAGCTTGCGGGTCTTGACGGGGTAGCGCTCGGGCGCGCCCTCGCGCAGGCCCACGCAGCGCTGGTCGACCGGGCAGATCATGCAGCTGGGCTTGCGCGGCAGGCAGACCGTGGCGCCCAGGTCCATGAGCCCCTGCGTGTAGTGGGCGATGGCCTCGCGCTGTTCGGCGGGGGGCAGCAGCTGCGTCGCGAGATCCCAAAGGGCGCGCTCCTGCGCAGACGACGACATGTCGCCGCCGAAGCCGAGCACCCGCGTCAGAACGCGCTTCACGTTGCCGTCGAGGATCGCCACGCGCTCGCCGAAGCAGAAGGCGGCAATCGCCGCGGCGGTGGAGCGGCCGATGCCGGGCAGGGTCACGAGTTCCTGCGCCGTGCGCGGGAATTCGCCGCCGAAGCGCGCGACGACGTCCTGCGCGCAGCGGTGCATGTTGCGCGCGCGGCTGTAGTAGCCCAGGCCGCTCCAGAGGCCGAACACCTCGTCTTCGGTTCCGGCGGCCAGCGCCTTCACGTCCGGAAAGCGCTCGAGGAATCGCGCGAAGTAGCCGAGCACCGTCGACACCTGCGTCTGCTGGAGCATCACCTCCGACAGCCAGACGCGGTAGGGGTCGCGGGTGTTCTGCCACGGCAGCTGGCTGCGGCCGTGGCTGCGCTGCCAGGCCACGATCTGCGCGGCGAAGTCGGGGGATTCAGGCAGCACGCAGTTCGCCGGCGACAGCCGCAGCCTGCGGCTTTGCCTGCTGGGTGATGAGCGTGGTGAATTCGCGCAGCCGCAGATGAAGCTCGGCCAGGTTGCTTTCCTGCGCGGCGAGCTCCATCAGCCGCTCGTCGAGGTTGCCCGCCGCGCTCTGGATGCGCTCGATGGCCTCGATGCGCTTGCTGAAGTTGCGCCGGCGCTCCTTGAGCTGCGCATCGATCTGCGCGCTCGCGCCCTTGCTCCAGCGCTCGACCTCGGTCATGGCGGCTTCGTTCACCAGCCGCAGCCGGCTGGCCAGCGCGCGCACGAGCTTGTCGCAGAAATCGGCCTGCGCGAGCTTCAGCAGGTTGCCCACGCCGAGGTAGTGGATGTGGCTGCGCTCGATCTGGCTGAGCTCCTGCTCGAAGCCGGTGAGGTCGGGCTCCGCCGGTGCCTGCAGCGTGAAGCCCTGTTCGGCATTGAGCTGGCGGAAGGTGGCGTGCAGCATCGACTGGATCTCCGCCGTGGTCGCCTGCACTTCGCGCAGGTTGTTGCGCAGCGAGTCGAAGGTCTCCGCGTACACCTTGCGCACGCTGAGCTTCACGCCGGGGCGCTTGAGCGCGGCCGACAGCCGCACCATGTCGGCCTTGAGCGCGGTACGGCCGAGCACGGCATACACCTCGCGCAGCAGCTTGCCCTGCACCGAGCGCAGCGCCAGGATGCGCGTGTTGCTGCCCTCGAACTCGGCATGCTCCTGGTCGATGCGCGCGCGCATGTGGCGGATCACCGAGACATTCTTGCCGCGCAGCCCCTGCAGCTCGAGCGCCTGCTCGGACAGGTCGCGCTGGCGCACCTTCAGGATGCGTTCGGCCTCGACGCGCAGCGCGCTCATGCCGGCATCGACGGCCAGCCGCAGCATGGTCTCGCGCTTGCCGAGCACGCCTTCGCCGAGCAGCGCTTCTAGCGCCGGCAGGCGGCTGGCGTCGAGCAAGGGCACATCGCGTTGGATCTTGGCCTGCAGGCCCTTCTGCGCGGACACCGGCAGCACCTGCGCCAGCGGCACCTCAAGCAGGCGGGCCGCGCTTTCGCGCTGGCGCTCGATCTGCTGCGCGATCTGCGCGGGCGTGCTCAGCGTGTCCCACATGGTGTCGATCTTGTTGAGCACCACGAAGCGCGTGTTGTTGCCTTCGTCTTCGGTGATCAGGTGCTCGCGCCAGATGGAGAGGTCGGAGCGCGTCACGCCGGTCTCGGCGCCCAGGATGAAGACGACCGCGTGCGCCTGCGGGATCAGGCTCACGGTGAGTTCGGGTTCGGCACCGATCGCGTTCAGGCCGGGGGTGTCGAGAATCACCAGCCCCTGCTCCAGCAGCGGATGCGGCATGTTGAGCACCGCATGGCGCCAGCGCGGAATCTCGACGCGGCCTTCGGCGTCCTGCACCGGGTTGTCGTCGGGCGTCTCGTCGTCCCAGAAACCCAGCGTGCGCGCTTCGTCCTTGGCGACCCAGCGCACCTCGGCCACCTTGCTCATGGCCTGTGCCAGCTGCTCGGCATTGGCTACGTCGATGGCGATCTCGGTCCAGCGCGTGGGCTTTTCGCGCCAGTGCGCGAGCGAGTGCGGCTCCAGGCGGGTCTCGATGGGCAGCAGCCGCAGCTTGGGCGCAAGCGCGGGGTCGTAGCCCAGCTCGGTCGGGCACATCGTGGTGCGCCCGGCGCTCGCGGGCATGATGCGCCGCCCGTAGCCGGCAAAGAAGATGGCGTTGATCAGCTCCGACTTGCCGCGCGAAAACTCCGCGACGAACGCGACCATGACCTTGCTGGTGCGGATCTGCGTCTCGAGCCCGCGCAGGCGCTCGGCCACCGCCTGGTCGAGCAGCTCGTTCTCGGTCAGCCAGCGGGACAGCCACTGCAGCCGGCGGGCGAAATTGCTTCGCCAGGCGCCGTGCTGATCGAGTTGTTGGTTGAAGGAGCGGCTCAAGAGACAGATGTAAAAAAGAGCTTACAAATATAGCATCGAGAGGTAGGCAGCAACCGTTTTCGGCCCATTTAGCTCGACGGTTACATCCGCTATTTCTGGCAGTTGGGACAGTAATAGGTGGAGCGCTGCCCCTGCCTCAACAGCCGGATGGGCGTTGCGCAGACCCGACAGGGTTCGCCGGCCCGGCCGTAGACGGTTGCCTCGAGCTGGAAATAACCGTTCTGGCCGTCGATGTTGGAGAAATCGCGCAGCGTGCTGCCGCCCTTTTCCACCGCCCTTGCAAGGATCTCGCGCACCGCCGCATGCAGCTTGGCGGCACGCGGCCGGCTGATGCGCGCGGCCGACAGCGTCGGCCGGATGCCGGCCTGGAACAGCGCCTCCGACGCATAGATGTTGCCCACGCCAACCACCACGTCGCCCGCCAGCAGCACCTGCTTGACGGCGGTCTTGCGCTTCTTGAGCCCGGCATGGAAGACGTCGAGGTCGAAGTCTTCGCCCAGCGGCTCCATGCCGAGCCCGCCGAGCAGCTTGATGGCCCAGGGCGCGTCTTCGTTCTCCACATAGACGACGGCGCCGAAACGGCGCGGGTCGTTGAGCCGCAAGGTGCCCAGGTCGGTGACGAGATCGAAATGGTCGTGCGTGCCGGGCGGCGGCAGCACCGCATCGAAGCGCAGGCTGCCCGACATGCCCAGGTGCAGCAGCAGGATGCCGCGGTCGAGATCGATCAGCAGGTATTTGCCGCGCCGGCGCACCTGGAGCACGCGGCGCCCGACCAGCGCCTCGGGCAGCACCATCAGCGCCCAGCGCAGTGGTTTTCCGATGCGTACCGCGTCGATGCGCGCCCCGGCGATGCGGTCGGCAATGCCGCGCCGGGTGACTTCGACTTCGGGTAATTCAGGCATGAAAAGTAAATCTCCGGCAAATGCCGACGGCGACGAAGCCCCACGCGGCGCACGTTCAAAAGGCTGGATTATTATGGTCGGATGAACCTTCCGCCCCGCCGACACCGCCTTGCGGCGGCCGCGTCTCTCGTCTTGCTGGCCTGTGCCGTCCACGCGCAAACCAACGACCCAGCAGCCCCCGACAGCCCCGCTCCCATCATCGAACGGTCCGCGCCACGCAAGCCGGCGGCCAAGCCGCAGCAGACCGTCGTCGCCAAGGCAGCCGCTGCCGCCGAGCCTGCGGCGCAGCCGTCGGCACTGACCGCGGACCTGTTCTATGAAATCTTGATGGGCGAGCTGACGACCCGCTCCGGCGACCCCGGCTCCGGCTATGCATTGGTGCTCGACGCCGCACGCCGGCTGCGCGACGGCAAGCTGTTCCAGCGCGCGGTCGAGATCGCCCTGCAGTCGCGTTCCGGCGATGCGGCACTGGCGGCGGCCCGTGCCTGGCAGGAAACGCTGCCCACCTCGCGCGACGCCCGGCGCGTCGAACTGCAGATCCTGATCGCGCTCAACCGCATCAGCGAAACGACCGAGCTGCTGCGCGCCGAAGTGGCGGCCACCTCGCAGGTCGAACGGCCGCTGCTCATGGCCGTGATCGTGCGCAACTATTCGCGCGCGCCCGACAAGAAGCTGGCCGCCTCGGTGGTCGAGCAGGCCTTGTCCGACGAACTCAAGAACCCGGCCACCGGCGCGCTGGCCTGGGCCACCGTGGGCCGGCTGCGCCTGAACGCGGGCGATGCTTCCGGCGCGCTGGAAGCCGCTCGCAGGGGCCAGGAACTCGATCCCTCGTCCGACGCCCCGGCTGCTCTGGCACTCGAGATGATCGACCCCGGCCAGCCGCTGGCCGAGCCCATCGTCACCCGCTACCTGAACAACAACCCCAAGGCCGCCCCAGACCTGCGCGTGGCCTACGCCCGCGTGCTGGTCGAAAACCGCCGCTTCCCCGATGCCACCGCGCAGCTCCAGGCCCTCACCACGGCCCGGCCCGAACTGGCCGAGCCCTGGCTGCTGCTCGGCAGCCTGCAGATGCAGGCCAAGCAGGACGCGGCCGCCGAGGCCTCGCTCAAGCGCTTCATCGAACTCTCGGGCAACCAGGGCAAGGACGCGGGCGAAGCGGGAGACCGCCGCCGCAGCGTGTCGCAGGCGTACTTTGCACTGGCGCAACTGGCCGAGCGCCGCAAGGACTACGCGGCCGCGGAACGCTGGCTGTCGCGCGTGACCGGCACGGACGACATCGTCGCCGCCCAAACCCGCCGCGCGGCGCTGCTCGCGCAACAGGGCAAGCTGCCGCAGGCGCGCGAACTCATCCGGTCGCTGCCCGAACGCACGGCCGACGACAAGAAGCAGAAGTTCCTCGCCGAGGTGCAGCTGCTGCGCGACGCCAAGCAATACCAGGCGGCCTACGACATGCTGGCCCAGGCTTCAGCGGCCTCGCCGGACGACGCCGACCTCGTCTACGACCAGGCCATGGTCGCCGAGCGCCTCAACCGCCTCGACGACATGGAGCGCCTGCTGCGCCGGCTCATCCAACTCAAGCCCGACAACCAGAATGCGTACAACGCGCTGGGCTATTCGCTCGCCGATCGCAAGATCCGGCTCGACGAGGCACGCACGCTGATCCAGAAGGCGGTGCAGCTCGCGCCGGACGATCCGTTCATCGCTGACAGCCTGGGCTGGGTCGAATTCCGCCTCGGCAACACCACGGAGGCGATCCGCATCCTCGAAGCCGCGTACAAGACACGGCCCGACCCCGAGATCGGCGCGCACTTCGGTGAAGTGCTGTGGAGCAGCGGCCAGAAGGACCGCGCGGTCGCGATCTGGAAAGAAGCCTTGCTGAGCGACTCCGAGAACGAAACCCTGCAGGAAACACTCAAGCGCCTGCGCGTGAAGCCTTGAAGATGACGCTGGCAAAGGCGCTTGCGCCGCAACGGATCGATCACGGGCGACGCGTGCTGCTGGCCGCTGGCGGCGCTGCATTGCTCGTCGTGGCAGGCTGCGCCCAGCTGTCGGGTGGCGGCGCTTCGGCGCCCAAGGCTTCGGACAGCTGGAGCGGACGGATGTCGCTGCGCATCGAGAGCGAGCCTGTACAGACCTTTGCCGCGCTGTTCGAGCTGCGCGGCTCCGCAGACTCGGGCGATCTCACGCTCACGACCCCCATCGGCAGCACGCTTGCACAGCTGCACTGGTCGCCGGGCGAAGCACTGCTGAAAGACGGCAGCAACACGCGGCGCTTCGACTCCGTCGATGCGCTCATCGAAGCAGCCACCGGGGCAGCCATTCCGGTCGGTGCGCTGTTTGGCTGGCTGGCGGGCCGCAATGATCCCGTGCCTGGCTGGAAGCCGGACCTGGGGCAGCTCGCCAACGGCCGCCTGGCGGCGGTACGCGAAGCACCGAGCCCGCGGGCTGACCTGCGCATCGTGTTCGAGCGGTCATGAAGGCGATCTACGACCTTTCCGCGCCGGCCAAGCTCAACCTCTTCCTTCACATCACCGGCCGGCGCGACGACGGCTACCACCTGCTGCAATCGGTCTTCATGCTGATCGACTGGTGCGACACGCTGCATGTCGAATTGCGCCGTGACGGCCAACTGAGCCGCGAAGACCTCACGACCGAGCTGCCCGCGGACGACCTGATCCTGCGTGCTGCGCGTGCACTGCAGGCGTTCGCCGCGCCGGGCCAGGGAGCCCACATCGGCGTGGCCAAACATGTGCCGGCGCAGGCGGGCATGGGCGGCGGCTCTTCGGACGCGGCCACCTGCCTGCTGGCGCTGAACCGCCTGTGGGGGCTGAACCTGCCGCTCTCGCGCCTTGCCCACATCGGGCTGAAGCTGGGCGCGGACGTGCCTTTCTTTCTCGGCGGCCGCAATGCGTGGGTCGAGGGCATCGGAGAGCAGCTGACACCGGTTACACTCCCTGCCGCGCGTTTCGCGGTGGCCAAGCCTCCCGAGGGACTCGATACCCGATTAATTTTTTCAGCAACAGATCTTGAACGTTCAACTCCTGTTGCTATAATCACAGGCTTTGCTGCAGAGAGCGAATCGCTCGAAGCGACAAACCTGAAAAGCTCGGTTCTGAGCCCTTCGGTTTTCGACTTCGGCCACAACGACCTGCAGCCGGTTGCCCAGCGACTTTGCCCCGCGGTCACCGACGCCATCGAATGGCTCGGAGCCCAAGGGTTGAAGGCACGGATGACCGGCTCCGGAAGTTCGGTGTTCGCGAAAATGCCGCAAGCGCCGCAGGAAGCGGAACTGCTGGAAGCCCCCAAGGGCTGGCAGGTTCGTCAATGCAGCAACCTGGAAGTCCATCCACTCTGGGGATGGGCAACCTGAAAAGATGATCGGGCCGTTCATTCGGTTCGATGCGACATATATCGGTTGGTGGTGAAAATCATCGACCCGTGTAGGGGAGTCGCCAAGCTGGTTA